>JBFIHF010000034.1:0-30981 GCA_041601915.1 Bradymonadaceae bacterium | reverse complement strand
GAGCGCTTCTACCGCGCGGAGAATTTCCAGCGTCTGGGGGACATGGATCTGACGCGCAAGGCGCTCGATGTCCGCCGTGCCGTCGGCCGCGCGATCGTCGAAATTCAGGGCCTGATCGATGATAGTTCCTCCCAGTCGACGCCCCCCTCGATCTCCGAGCTCGACCCCGACTCGCGGGCACTCGCCGATATCTACTACCGCGACGGGCTCACGTACCTGCGGCTCGGCGATCTCGACTCGAGCGTGGAATGCCTGCAGCGCGCCTGCGAGCACGACCCCGCCCGCGGTATCGTGCTCGGCTACCTCGCCTATGCCAGCTATCGGCGTCGGCCCCACGACATCGATGGCGTCGAGGACTCACGTCGCAGCATGGCCCAAGCACTGCGGATGGATGCCGAAAACGCCGACATGCATGTGCTCGCCGCGAGGTTTTTCCTCAAACTCGGCGAGGTCGACGCCGCGGTCCAGAGCATCGCACGCGTTCGAGAGATCGCGCCGCGCCATCCCAAATTGGCCGCGCTCGACGAACGACTGACCCGCGCCCGCGCATAGCGTCGTCCCGACGCAACGTTTGACACCGATTCTACGGCGCTGATACGGTCCCGCGGCCCAACTCGATTTCGACCAAACCCAGGTGATGCGATGGCTGATATTTCTGTACGACGTGCTCATGGCCTCTCACTCGAAGAGGCGCAAGCCAAGATTGATCAGGTCGTCGTCGACATTCAGACCGAGTTCTCCAGCCTCGTGAATTCGATCGAGTGGAACGATGACAAGACCGCAGCCAAGGTGGCTGGCAAGGGCTTTTCCGGCGACTTCAGCGTCACGCCGCAGGACGTCGGGATCGACATCAGCCTCTCGCTGTTCGCCCGACCCCTCAAGGCGCGCGTTCAGGCCAAGATCGAAGAGCGGATCGAGCAGTACTTCGCCTAACCACCCCCGCGAAAGGACGTCCCGATGCGCCGTTTGATGTTTACTGCTGCGCTGGCGGTGTCGCTTCTGGCGACGTCGACGGCCACCGCCAAGCTGTCCACGAAGCAAAAGGACGAGCTCAACGCCTACGTCACCAAGCTCGCCGAGTCGACGGATGCCGAGGCACAGTACGCGTTGCTCCTCGTGCGCGGCGTCACCGCGGACGCCAAAGAGCGCAAGGCGCTGCTCGCTCTGGAGAGCAATGAGGACCCGCGAACGCGGCTCGGCGCAAAGATCGCGTCGATGCTCGCTGGCGATCGAGGCGCTCAGGACCGCGTGGCGGCCGAACTGATCAAGCAGGGCTCCGATTTTGGGCTCCTGCGATGGTCGCTCGCACCCCTCGACGATAAGGACGAGCTGGCGGTGCTACGCATCGTGCTCAAGGACGGAAAGCCCGAGCATGCCACCGGCGTGTTTCAGTACCTCGGTCACGCGCGCGGCAAACTGTTCGACGAGCTGTTGTCCGCACTCAGCAGCCCGGACGCGGCCCGCCGCGGACTCGCGGCCAAGACGATCGTCGAGCTCGGACGAGCCGACGCGCTCGAGCCCATCGGGCGGCTCCTCAAGGCGAAAGACGAGGCGGTTCGCCGCGAGGCGCTCCAGGTGGTCCTCGCCTTCTCGCGCCGCCCGGACTCCATCGTCTCGGCAAAGAAGCTGCTCGAGTTGGCGCTCAAGGACGCCGCCACGCAAAACCGGGAGAGCGCAGCACGTCGCCTTGTGGAGCTCAAGGACCCCGCGGGGACGCAGGTGCTGCTCGAGATCGCCAAGGCGACCCCCAAACCCGCCGATGCGGCATCGATTCTGGGGTTCTTCGTCGAGCACGAGATCAAACCTGAGCCCTCCGCCATCGCCGAATGGCTGACCTCGGACGACGCCACCGCGAAGATGCGCGCCTACCAGCTGACCGCCGCGAGTCGCGACAAGAAGTTCGTCGGTCAACTCGTGGAGATGTACGGCTCCACCGAGTTCGATGATCGGCTGCTGGCGGTCCAGTCCATCGGCTTCTCCGGCGACCCGCGCGCGAGCAAGGTCCTGACGGGCAGTCTCTTCGAGGCCCGAGCCGACATTCGAGCCGCGGCGGTCGACGGACTCGTCCAACTCGGCGCCGCGGACACTCTCGACGCGCTGAAGCGCTCGCTGACCGGCGAGAAGGACAAGGCGATCAAGCTCCGCGTCATCGACGCCATCGGCGCCGTCGGCGGTAAGCCCGCCCTACAAGTGCTGCGGTTTCAGGTCACCAACAGCGATGTCGACGTCAAGCTTCGCACCGTCGAGGCGATTCGGAAGATCGGGCTCAAGGAAGGCGCACCGGCCCTCGACATCCTCTTGCGCGATCGAAACGTCGACCTGCAATGGCGAGCGTTTCTGGCCACCCTCGCCCTGGATGCCGACGCGGCGCGGACGCACTTCAAGACCGTGTTCCGTAACCCGCCGCCGAGTTTCATGGCCGATATTGCCGAGATGGCCGTCGCCCGCCGCAAGGGCGTGATCGCTTATCTGCTGAGCGACGGCAGCGGTTCGCCGCGCGACGCCGCGATCGAAATCGTGAAGCGAGACGGCAGCAACGACGCGGCGCTCGCCGAGATCGCGATGAGCTCCACCGCCGACCTCGCCACGCGCAAGGACCTCATCCACTTCTTCGGCACTCGCGGCGACCGCAAGGACCTCGCGATGCTGGAGACGATCGCGCGCGGCAAGGACCCGACCCTCGCGCGCCTCGCGGCCTGGATGCTCACCCGCCACCCCGCGAAGGGGCTCGAAGCCAGCTACCGGGGCTACCTGGCATCCAAAGATGAGACATTGCGCGCGATCGCGGCATATGGCCTCGCGACGGTCTGGCGGTAGTCGTCAACCGACGGTAACATCGCTGCATCATGAGTCATCGCATCCCGCTCGGACCATTCGAGCTGCACCGTCGAATTGGACGAGGTGGCATGGGCGAGGTGTGGGAAGGACTCCACGTCCCCCAGCAGATCCCGATCGCGGTCAAGATCCTGACTCACCGCGGCGTTCAACGTGAACTCTTCGTCGAGGCGTTCCGCAACGAGGTGCGCGGCCTCGCAGGGCTGAACCACCCCGGCATCGTCACCGTGCTCGACTACGGGGAGATGCCCGCCGGAGCCGCAAAGCTCTCCGACGGGCTGTTTCGAGCCGGCAGCCCCTACCTCGTCATGGAACTCGGCCGGCGCGGGTCGCTCAAGGAGTTCGTCGACACGCTGGGGTGGGTCGAACTCAAGGCCGTGCTCGTCACGATCCTCGATGCACTCGCCCACGCGCATGCCGCCGGGGTGATTCATCGCGACCTCAAACCGGCAAACATTCTGGTGGGCTGCGGCGCGGAGCACTCCCGCGGGATCAAACTCACTGACTTCGGCCTCGCCCACGCCATCGACCAGCACGAGTTCGCGGGCACGACCGATTCGGGGTGGGGGACACCGCAGTTCATGGCCCCCGAACAGTTTCGCGGCGCATGGCGCGACTACGGCCCCTGGACGGACCTGTACGCCCTCGGCGTGATGGCCTTCTATCTGTGCGCTGGCGTCTATCCCCACGAAGCCGACGACACCGGCAGTTTTGCCCGCGCCCATCAGATTGGAACCCCGCGGGCATTCGTCCCACGCTTCCCGGTTCCCGCAGACTTCGCGCACTGGATTGCTCGCTTGATGCACAAGCAACCGCGGAATCGGTTCCAGTACGCCGCAGACGCCGCGTGGGCGCTGCAGAAGATGGCCGATCCCCCCAATGCCGCGATCCCACGCGACACAGCCTCGCTGCTCGCGATCTCAGACTTCCGGAGCCGGCCGATCGGCGACGATCGCCTCGGGGGTCTCCGGTCGACGGCGGCATGGCGGCGCCCGCTCAAGGACGACGCGCCGACGATGCTCGACCAGCCCGCGACCACCCGACTCGTCGACTTCGGGATTCCGGGCGCCGCGGACACCCACGAGATCGCCGAACCCTCAGAAGGCCCCGACGCAGCAAGCGCGCAGGACCGCGTGTCCTATCGCGAGGCGCCCCCGCTGCCGTACACGTGGCAGCGGCCGAGCCTCGCCGAACCCTCGCCGAAGCTGCTCGGCGCGGGGCTCGGCCTGTACGGCCTGCGGACCTTGCCGATGGTCGGCCGCGAGCACGAGCGCGACGAGCTGTGGGCGGCACTGCGCAGAGTGCGCGCCCAGGGCGCCGCGGCGGCCGTGGTCATTCGTGGTGCGGCGGGGACCGGGAAGTCCAGACTCGCCCAATGGCTTACTCGCCGCGCCCATGAGGTCGGCTCGGCCGCCGTACTCAAGGCGATCTTCAGCCCGATGTCCGGCCCCGGCGACGGGCTCTCCCGGATGGTCGCCCAGCAAATGCGCGCGGGCGGCATGGGCGTCGCGGAGACGTTGAAACGCGTCGAAGCCGAGCTCGATCGTCACGGAGCTCGGGATTCCGGGGAAATCGCGGCCGTCACACGCTTCATCATGCCGCTCAGCGCCACGTCCCCCGAAATCGAGGCCGGTCCGATGCAGGCGGGTGGGGCGAACGCGCGGTACTCGCTCCTGCTGCGGCACCTGCAACGGCTCAGCGAGGAACGGCCCGTCGTCGTCTGGTTCGACGACGTGCAGTGGAGCGCCGACGCGCTCGCGTTCGTGCAGTACGTCCTCGAACGGCAGCACAACACGGCCGTGCCGGCGCTCTTCGTTCTCACGGTGCGCGATGAAGCGCTCGAGACACGCCCCGTCGAATCTCAGTTCCTCACGGAGCTCACCCAGAACCGGCGCACCCATGTCCTGAAGATCGACCCACTCGCGTCCGACGTGCTCGGCTCGCTGGTCCGCGACCTGCTGTATCTCGCACCCGCGCTCGCCGGCGAGGTCGAACGACGCTGCCGTGGCAACCCGCTCTTCGCCGTGCAGCTCGTGGGCGACTGGGTCGCCGGGGGCAAGCTGCGCTTCGGTGAGGACGGCTTTCACCTCCGCGAGGGGGTCAACGCCGAGATCCCGGACGACCTGGACGCGATCTGGCGCGAGCGCCTCGCCTTGTTGCTGCGGCATCACAGTGCGCACGAGCGTGTCGCATTGGAGATTGCGGCGGCGCTTGGAGGCTCCGTGGAGTTGTCCGAGTGGTACGGCGCATGCGCCGAGTACGGCGTGGCGGCGCCGACGGGCCTGGCGCGCGATCTCCTGGAGTCGGGCCTCGTCACTCAGACCGAATACGGCTTCCAATTCTGTCATGGCCTGTTGCGCGAGAGTGTCGAAGAGGCCACGGCCCTGAGCGGGCGGGGCGTCGCCGTGCATCAGGCGTGCATGCGGATGCTGAAGCGCGTCTACCCCGAGCAGCTGTTCCCATTCGCCGAGCGCTATGCCCAACACATCATCGCCAGCGGCGACTCCGCCCAGGCTGTCGATCCGCTGTGGACCGCGGCACGCAATCGCACCGACCGCAGCGAGTTCGATGTCGCCCTGGCGCTCTTGGACGCTCGAGATCGGTTGCTGACAGACCACCACGTGGGTGACGACTCCGAGCAATGGAGCCTCGGCTGGACCTCCCGCGCCCAAGTCTTCCTCTGGCAGGGGCGCTACGCGGAGGTCGAGGCGTATGCGTCGCGCGCCGCGGTCGAAGCACGCCGAAACGCCTGGCCCGCCATCCTCGCCAGAGCGACGCTCACCGTGGGCCTCGCCCACATGTACCGCGGGGAACTCGACCAGGCGGGCCATGCCTTTGAACGCGCAAACGCAGAATTCCTGGGTGTCGCCGACGACATCGGCGGTGGCCAATGCCTGCACGGACAAGGTCGAGTGGCGCACGCACGCGGAGACTTCGACGAAGCCGAGGCGTACTTCGCGCAGGCGCGTCTGCAGTTTGCCGACGCTGGCCATCGACTCGGCGAAGCGCAGACCTTGAATGCGCTCGGCGACCTCGAACGCGACCGTCGAAACTGGGACGTCGCCATGCAACACGCGCGCGATGCCCGTGCGATCTTCGAGCAGCTCGCCAACGCCATCGGCATCGCCGATTGCGTCAACGACATCGCCGAGCTGCAGCGCCTGCGCGGGGAGCTCGACGACGCGCGCGCGGGGTGTCTCGACGCACTACGCCGCTACGAGGCCCTCGGGTCCGAGCATTCGATGCATGTCCGGATGAATCTGGCTTTGACCCTCGCGGCCAGCGGCGCCGATCCGCAGGCGCGTCAGCTGCTCGACGAGGTTCGGACTCGGTTTGAAGACACCCGTCAACACGCTCAGCTCGCGCTGGTGGACCTGTACCTGGTGCCGGTGCTTGCGCGGCTCGACGAACTCGACCTCGCGCGGCGGCGTTTCTCGGAAGCGTGTCCTGTCGTGATCGAGTACGGCGTCCGCGGCCGAGACGCAGCTCAGGCCGTCGACGAAGCCGCCGCCGAACTCGAACGCGTGGGGGATGTCGGGCTGGCGACGCAGATGCGAAACTTCGCGGCGGCCAATCTCACGTAATCTCGCGACGCCACTCTTTGTGCTCGTCGGCGGTCGGGCTCGCGTCCCGGCGGCGCGTGGTCGCCTCGCGTTGGAAGTACTCGATACAATGTTCGACAAACGCCCGCGCCGTGGGCGGATACAGGCGGTCGCGCGGATAGAGCACCCAGATGGGACGCACCGCCTCCAGCTGCTCGGGCAGTAATCGAACCAACCGGCCCTGGACCAACTCGTCCCAGATGTTCGCCGTCTCGACGAGGCCGATACCGGCCCCCGACAGCACAAACTGAACCAACATCGCGGCGTCGTGCACCACGATCCGCGGCTCCGGTTTGATCACCTCACCGGACCGCATCGGCCACTCTGGCTCCTGCGAGTACACCACGCAGTAGTGATCTTCGAGATCCTCGGCGGTGCGCGGCCATCCAAACTCCGCCAGATACTCCGGCGATGCCACGAGGTATTGCACCGCGTCGCCCACATGACGCGCCGTCCAGTCGTGGTCTTCGACCTCGCCGACGCAGATCGCGACGTCCACCCGTTGCGCGACGTACGACGCCACATCGGTCATCGGGACCAGGCTGACGCGGGTTTGGGGGTGCGCGACGAGGAAGTCCGAAATCATGCGCGCCAGGAAGCCTTCTTCCTGCACGACCGGCGCCGCCACCCGGATCGTGCCGCGAAGCTCACTGCCCGTGTCCTGGACCATCGCCTCGAGCTGCATGATCGCGGTCACGATGCGCCGGGCGCCCTCGTAGTACAGCCCCCCGACCTGCGTCACGGACACGGAACGGGTCGAACGATGCAGCAGGCGGACCCCCAGCCGCTCCTCCAAACGCGTGATTTGACGGCTGATCGTAGACGGCAAGACGCCGATCTCACGTGCGGCTGCACTGAAACTGCCGGAATCTACTACGCGTACGAAGACTTCGATCTCGGAGGGCACGGAGATGTCCCCAATGGTAAGGTGCTCGGCGATACTAGCCTAAAGGCCGACACGCAGGTAGCAGTCCGCGCGCAATGTGCCTTTGCATTAATCACCACGCCGTCGCGAGGATGCTCCGCTGACCTACTACGACGACATCGATAGCCCGTTCGCCGCGGACTGGGTGCGCGTGGGATGGCGACAACGCATCGAGCAGGCGTACCGCTTTGAGGCGGCCCTCGAAGTGATCCGCGGCACCGGCGGCACGGTCCTCGACGTCGGCTGTGGGGTTGGCGCGCTGTTCGACTACGCGAGGCTCAGCGGCATTCACGCCAGTTTCGTCGGCATCGAGCCCTACGAACCCCTGGCGCGGCGCGCCCGGACCCGGCATACCGTGCTGGGCGGACGCTTCGAGGACGTGCCATCGCCGGTCGGCGTCGGCTGCGCGGTCGCGATCGGCACCCTCGCGGGCAGCAGCAGCCGGATCGTCGACCTCGTCGCGTTCATGAGCCGCGCCCCCGCGCTGTGTCTGATTGTCCTCGATCGCGACGCCGTCGCGGCACGGCCGGCCTTCGCGGAGCATCACGCAACCGCCGTCGGCGCCGAAGAGCTCGAGGCCTTGCGCGCCGACCTGGGGCCTCACGCGCGCGTGGTTCGGATTTCACCCACCGATCTTGCGCTGGTCCGCACGCCACAGTCTTCACCGAGCATGTGCGACGTGCCGACGCGTTTCGCGCGCACCGTTCAAGGGCCCTGGGGCCTCAATGAGTCGCCCGAGTGCAAGGCATGGCTCGCGTGCGAACTCGGTTTGCACGACGAGGCCCAGGCGTGGCTCGCGCAGATCGATCACAGCTCGGATTTCGTCGCCCTGGTCCGCGCACGATTCGATCGCCTTCAGACCGATTCGTCCGCGATCGCGGGCGCTGCAGACTGATGCCGCGGCAGGACGACCGTGAACAACGAACCTTGACCCCGCGCGCTCTCCGCTTCGATGCGGCCACCGTGTAGCTGCGCGAAACGCCGGGCGACGGACAGCCCCAAGCCCATGCCGCGTTTGCCAAACTCGAAGTCGCCCGAACTGTGGTACTGCGACTCGAACGTCGAAAAGAACGGGTCGAAGATCTGTTCGATGTCCTCGTCCGAAATCCCGATGCCCTCGTCGCGTACCGTGATGTGGATCTCTTCGCCGTGGGCGCTGGTTTCCGCCAAGATCGTCTGCCCGTCTTGGGAGAACTTCACGGCGTTCATCACGATGTTGATCAAGATGTCGTGCAACTTGTCGAAGTCCGCTTCGACGGTGAGGGCGTCCGCCGCCGTCGAAATCGCGAGCGTTTGGCGGCGTTTCTGCAGGAACGGCTCGATGTCCGCGCGCAGGTCCTCCAAGAATGGCCGCAACTCGATCTGCGTCAGGAGCAGCGTCGGCGGGGCGTCCTCTTCGAGGAGCTTGAAGATGCGGTTCGCGATGTTCTTCAGTCGCGTCCCGCCACTCTCAATCCCGCGCACCGCTTTGTCGATCACATCGCTCTCGTAACCCGAGAGCTCGCGGCGGAGCAGGAACGCGTAGCCCAAAATGACCGCGATCGGCGTGTTGAGTTCATGGCTGACGACCTCCATGAACACGTCCTTGAGCCGGTCGAGCATCTTGAGCTCTTCGTTCTTCTGTTCGAGCTGCTCGTTCCGCTCCTTGAGCTCGGCGAGCAATCGGGCCCGCTCGTCGCGCGCCTCCCAGCGCTCGAAGCACTGAGACACGATCACGCGCAGCTCGTTGGGGTCCCACGGCTTGGAGACGTAGCGATACACCTGGCCGCGGTTGATCGCGTCGATCACGTGGTCGATGTTCGCGTAGCCCGTCACCAAGACGCGCACGATCTCCGGATACGTCTTGCGGACTTGGGCCAGGAATTCGACGCCCGACGATGTCGGCATGCGCTGATCGGACAACACGACCTGGACGTCGTGCTGCTGCAGCAGCGCCAGGCCTTCTTCCGGCGACTCCGCCAACAGGACGCGGCACTCCTTTCGAAACAGCCGTTCGACCGCGTCGAGGATGTCGCGTTCGTCATCGACGATCAGGAATGTACGGTCCTCGCGCACCTAACCGCCGGCCAGTAGGGCGAGGAATTGCGATTCGCCAATGATCGATATCGCCGAACCCGCCTGGTTGTAGTCATCGGCCTTCTTGATCTTGCCGGTTCGCCAACCCCCTTCGAACTTCTCCAGATCTCCGTCCCCGATCACGAGGTAGTCGAGGTCCTTCGTCACCCCGGAGGGCGTGTGTCCGCCCGCGGCTTCGACGAGCTGTTGGGCTTCCTTGCGCGACATCGATTCCATCGCACCCGTGAACAGAAACGACCGGCCAGCGACCGCCGAGTCGCGATCGGACTCCACCACGCGCACCGCCGGGAACGTCACGTTCAGCTCCCCGAGGAGCTCCATGATCTCGTCGCGGCGTGCCGCGAAGCCCGCGGTGACCTTCTCCGCGATCACGTCACCGATCGTGTGAATCGCCGCCAGTTCGTCACGGGTCACCTCCAGAATGCGCGCCATCGAATCGTACTCGCTCGCGAGGATCTTGCCGACGTGGGACCCCAGCTCGTCGATCCCGAGCGCGCGCAGAAAGGTCGCCACCGGCACCTCGCGGCGCTCGCGAACGCGGGCGACCAACTTGTCCGCAAGCTTGCGACCGACGCGGTCCAGATCCTCGAGGTCCGACGCCGTCAGCCGGTAGAAATCGACGGGTTGTGCCAACAGCCCCGCGTCGAACAGCGTCTCCAGGATTTTCGGACCGAACCCCTTGATCTCCATCACACTGGCGAAGTGTTCGAGCCGCTTGATCCGCGTCGCGCGGCAGTCGTCGAGGTGATCCGCCATCAGGACGTCGCCGTCGCGATAGGCCGGCGCCGCGCAAAACGGACATTCGGAGGGCAGGGCGACCGCGACATCGCCCGGCTCCAGCACGCGCTCCAGGTGAGGGATCACGCCTCCGCGACGCGCCATGATGACTTTGGAGTTCAGTCGCAGTCCGGCCTCGCCTCCCAGCGCCTCCATGATCGACAGATTGTGCAGGCTCACTCGGGTGACCGTCGCGCCGGACAGGTCCACCGGATCGACGATGCCGACCGGGTTGATCGAGCCCGTCCGCGACACGCTCCAAATGACCTCACGCAGCGTGCTTTGCCCGGTGTCCGCCTGAAACTTGTACGCGATCGCGTACCGCGGGTGGTGGGCCGTGAATCCCATCCGTCGCTGCTCCTCGACCGCGTTGGCCTTGTAGACGACTCCGTCGGTGTCGTAGTCCAACGACCGTCGTTCCTCCTCCAACGCATCAAAGGCTTGCTGTAGATCCGAATGAGGTACGACCAGATGGTCGACCGGCGTGAAACCCAGCGACTTCATGTATTGCAGCTTCGCCGATTCGCTCTCGAACTCCCGTCCGATCACGTCGTAGCCGAAGAAACGAATCTCGTAGTGAGCGGTCTTCGCCGGATCCTTCTGCTTGAGCGCACCCGCCGTCAGGTTGCGTGGGCTCGAATAGTCGGCCTCGAACTTCGCCCGAAACACCGACCACGGCATGTAGGCCTCGCCGCGCACTTCGATGGCGCCATCCGCCGCGATGTGCGTCGGCACGTCCACGATGTGCTTGACGTTCTCCGTGATCAGCTCACCGAACGAGCCGTTCCCGCGCGTCGATCCCACCGTCAGCGCACCCGAGGCGTCGTACCGGATGCAGACGGCCACGCCGTCGACTTTCGGTGTCACCACCGCGTCGCCCTCGAACTTGTCGAACCACTTGAGCAACGCCTCTTCTTCGTAGCACTTGTCCAGCGACAGCATCGGGGGGTCGTGGGCGACCTTCTCGCCATCGACCTCCGCGAACTCAGCGCCCGCGCCCGCTGCTCCAATCGCCGCCAACATCGGCGAATCGGGCGCCTTGTCCCGCAGCGCCTCGACCAGCCGGTCGTAGTCCGGGTCGGTGAGCACCGCCGCGTTGTCCACCCAGTACAGACGGTTGTGATGCTCCAGCGCGCGCTCCAGCTCCTCGACGCTCAGCGTCGGCCACGGCTGCGATTTCGAGATATCTGTCACGGGCTCTCCGCCTCAGGGGTGATCTACCACCAAACGACTCTGCGCCTGAATCGCGGTGATCACCGTCAGGTTCACGATCGAGGACACGCTCGAGGCGCGCTGCAAGACGTTCACCGGCTGGTTCATGCCCAGCAGGATCGGTCCGACGACCTCGGCGTTGCCGAGGTGCGCCAACAGCTTGTAGCTGATGTTGCCGGCGTTCAAGTCCGGAAACACGAGGATGTTCGCATCCCCGACCAGCGTCGAAAAGTCGAACGTCGAGGAGCGCAGCTCCGCGTCGAGTGCCGGATCGGCCTGCATTTCGCCGTCCACCACCAGATCGGGACGCTGGTGCTTGATGATGCGCGTCGCCTCGGCCACCTTCGTCGCCATCGGATGTCGGCTCTGACCGAAGTTCGAGTACGACAGCATCGCGATGCGCGGACGGACGTCGAACGACCGCGCAAAGTCGGCCGTCCGCATCGCGATGTGCGCCAACGTGTCGGCGTCGGGGTCGATGTTGACCGTCGTGTCGGCAAAGAACTTCAGCCCCCGGTTCGTGAACACCAGGTACACGCCCACGGCGCGGGATGGCGCCTGGGTCCCCACCAACTCGAGCGCCGGCACCAGTGATTCGGAATAGTTCTTGGTCAATCCGGTCACGACACCGTCCGCGCGACCGTTCGCGACCATCACCATCGCATAGGCCTCGCGATGCTTGGCCACCGAGTGCGCCTCCGCCTGCGAAACCCCGCGCCGCTGCCGGCGACGGTACAAGCTCTCCACGACCTCCGCGTGCAGCGGATCCAGGTTGTGGTCGAAGAACTCAGCCCCCGTGAGCTCCAGATCCAGCTCCGCCGCCATCGCCCGAATGCGCGTCTCGTCCCCCATCAACACGGGGACCGCGATACCCTCGTCGAGCAGAATCTGGGCCGCCTGCAGGATCTTGGGCTGTCCGCCCTCCGGGAACAGGATCCGCCGCGGATCCATCTTCGCCTTGTTCATCAGCAGGCGCATCATTCCCTTGGACCGGCCTTGCAAACGCTCCAGCTGGTCGCGATACGCGTCCGCGTCCACGAGCGGGCGCCGCGCGACGCCCGACTGCGTCGCCGCGCGCGCCACCGCCGGCGCGACGCGAAGCAGAACCCGCGGATCGAACGGTTTCGGGATGATGTAGGTGGGGCCGAACGACAGCCGATCCTCGCCATAGGCTTGGAGCACGGTTTCTGGCACGTCCTCCCGCGCGAGCTGTGCGATCGCCTGCACTGCCGCGACCTTCATCGCTTCGTTGATCGACGTCGCGCCGACGTCCAACGCGCCCCGAAACAAGAACGGAAACCCGAGCACATTGTTGACTTGATTCGGGTAATCGCCACGACCCGTCGCCATGATCGCGTCGGGTCGCACCTCCATCACGTCCGGGTACGGGATCTCCGGGTCCGGATTGGCCAGCGCGAACACGATCGGGCGAGGCCCCATCGACGCGACCATGTCGCGATCCACAAGCCCCGCCACGGAGAGCCCCACAAACACGTCGGCACCGACCATCGCGTCGGCCAGCGTCCGTGCCTCGGTCTTCGAGGCGAACCGCCCCTTGTACTGATCGAGCTCCGCGGCGCGGCCCTCGTGGATGACTCCGCGAGAATCACACATCGTGATGTTCTCGCGCCGAACCCCCATCTCCGACATCAGCGTCGCGCACGCGATCGCACTGGCTCCGGCGCCGCTGTACACGACTTTGACGTCCTCGAGCCGCTTGTCCTGCAGCTTCGCGGCGTTGATGAGCGCCGCGCTCGTGATGATCGCGGTGCCGTGTTGATCGTCGTGGAACACCGGAATCGCCATCAGCTCGCGCAGCCGCTCCTCGATCACGAAACACTCCGGAGCCTTGATGTCCTCCAGATTGACGCCGCCAAACGTCGGCTCCATCGCCTTGACGCATCGGATGAACAACTCGACGTCCTCCGTGTCGAGTTCGATGTCGATCGCGTCGATCCCCGCCAGATGCTTGAACAACACCGCCTTGCCTTCCATCACCGGCTTGCACGCCAGCGCCCCGATGTTCCCGAGGCCCAGCGTCGCCGTACCGTTCGAGATCACCGCGACCAGATTCGCACGGTTCGTATACCGAAACGCATCGTCGGGGTTGTTCGCGATCTCCAGGCACGGTTCCGCGACGCCCGGCGAGTACGCCAACGAGAGATCGCGCTGCGATGACAACGGCTTCGTCGGAACGATCTCGAATTTTCCGGGGACCGGAAACTCGTGATACTCCAACGCGTCCCGCTTCCGGATAGGGTGGTGCTTGGCCATGCCCGTGCCTCTGAGCCAACGATGATAAGGAGTGCTTCGAACGAAGCGTGCTCTATAGCATGCGTCGCAGGCGCCCGGTAGTCGGTCACCGTTTCGGGCCGTCTCCGCCTCTGGTACACTCGTGTGACACCCGGAGAGGAGCATGGCGCTCGACGCCACGAACGACTGACGCCACGACGGCGTGGACCTCGACACGCACATCAACCCGGGCGGCCTCGGCGACTAGCCCAATTGACACAACGGTGTACAATCCCACGATGGAACTGCCTGCGCCGGGACAAATTTTTCAGCGCAAGTACAAGCTCCAGGAGATTCTGGGGCGGGGGGGCTTCGCGGCCGTGTTTCGTGCCACCGATGTCGAAATCGGGCGCGACGTGGCGATCAAGATTCTCGCTCCCGGCGATGACGGCTACTCGACCGGCATCGCCTCGCGCTTCATGCGCGAAGCGCGCGTCATCGGCGGTTTCCAAGACCCCCACACGATCACGATGTTCGAGTTTGGCCGCTCCGATGACGGTCTGTTGTTCATGGTGTTCGAGTATGTGAAGGGGACCGACCTGTCGGGCGCGATTCGGGCGCGCGGCCCCCTCGCGCAGCCGGTCGTCATTCACATTCTCAAGCAGGTCCTGCAGTCGCTGCGCGAGGCCCACGCCGCCGGTGTCCTTCACCGCGACATCAAGCCCGCCAACATTCTCGTCTACGACTACATGGGCGATCCGAACCGCGTGAAGCTACTCGACTTCGGGATCGCCAAAGCTGTCGCCGGCGATGCCGACGGCATCAACCTCACCCGCGAAGGCGCGATGATCGGCACGCCGCGCTACATGTCGCCCGAGCAGATCTACGGCGGCGAGCTCGGTCCACAAAGTGACCTGTACAGCCTCGGCCTCGTGGCGCACGAAATGCTCGTCGGGCGTCCCGCGATCAGCGGAACGACCTCCAAAGAGATGTTGCGCGCCCAGCTCGCCGACGATCCTGTGCGCCTTCCCCGCGACCGCGTCCTCGCCACCGAAGCGTTCTGCGCGCTGATCGATCGTTTGACGGCGCGGGACCCCACGCTGCGGTTCGAAACCGCCGCCGACGTCTCGCACGCGCTGGACTGGGTGGAGAAGAACGACGCCGAACCCGTGCCGCTGGCGCAATCCGGGCACCTCGCCGGGATGCCGGTGTCGGGCATCTCCCCCGCGTACGCCACACCGCGCGACATCTCCGCCAGCGGTACCGGCGACGGACAACGACCCGTGGATCGGTCGTGGGAGCGCGCCGCGCAGGGACCGCCGCGAAATCCGACCGGCGGTACCCCGATTCAGCCGCCCGCCCACCAGTATCCCAGCGGTCGGCATTCCGGCGGACTGCCCGCCTACCCATCCGGCACTCACTATCCCTCGCAGACCGGTTCCGGCGTCTACCAGCCGGTCCCCGACGATTCGGTGCCCCCGTCGACGGAGCGCCCGCGCACGTTCGAAGAGGAAGAGAACGACATCTCGTTGGGCACCATCCTTGGGGCGGGACTCGGCGCGGCCGCGCTCGTCGTCGGCCTCTTGATGCTGATGTCGTTTCTGAGCAGTAAAGGCTCCGCTCCCACCCCCGAGCCCGCGCCCCCCGATCCGACGACCGCGCCCGCAAACCCCGCGCCGGCCGAGCCCGCGCCCGCCGAACCGGCGGTCGCGCAGCCGCCCGATGCAGCGCCCGTCGCGCAGGCGGCTCCCGTCCCACGCTCCGGTTGCGCGGACACCGCACCGTGGCGCGGCGAAAAGATGCTCTCCACCCAGGCCGACGGCGCGCGCCGCGAGTGGCTGACCTACCTCCCCATCAACTACGCGCCGCAGCGCAAGTATCCGGTCGTCTTGATGTTCCACAAGCTGCTTAAGGACGGCCCGACGATCGTGCACAATACCCAGTTCAAGGAGATCGCCGACCAGGAAGGCTTCATCATCATCGCGCCCAACGCCCTCGATACGACCGCACCGTGGCCCCGCAGCGACGGACCCGTCATGAAGACCGTCGTCGCCGAAACCGCGGCGACCGTGTGCGTCGACACCACGAAAGTGTACGCGATCGGTCACGGGCAGGGCGCCGCCATGGTGCGCAACTTGCCGTGCGACATGCCGATCTCCGCCATCGCCGAGACGGGGGCCGCGCTTCGCGAGGGCGAGACCTTGTGCACCGCCGAAACCCCGACACCGCTGATCCGATTTCATGGCACCCGCGACCGCTACACGCCGTTCAAGGGCGGTACGGGATGCCTCGGCGGTGAGTTCCGCGCCGTGAACGAGATCGAAGCGATCTGGCGAGAGCGCAACGCCTGCACCGACAAGCGAACCCGGTACAGTAAGCAGGGCGAGCACGTCTGCTACACGTGGCCCTGTGCCGGTGCGTTCGTCAGTTGCCACCTCGACGGCGGCCACGACTGGCCGACCGCGGCGGCCGAGACCTTGGAATTGCCCAGCTGCGTCGCAAAAGCGCCGGACTATCCGATCGGCCGAGAGATCTGGAAGTTCTTCCAGACCCAGGGTCGCACGCTCGAGCCGCCTGCATGACCCTCCGAATCTCGGCCGCGCTCCTCGTCGCACTGACTCTCACGGCGTGTGGGGGGCGGGACGGCCCCCAGGAACGCGAACACGGCTTCATCCTGTTCTGGCAGGTTCAAGCCGCGGAACTCGTCTGGCGAGATTGCACCGACGCCGACCAGTTTCGAAGCGCGATCGCGGCGCCGACGTTCGAGGACAATTCGTTCGTCGTGTATCGCGTAAGCGATGATGGCAACTCGCTCATCGACCAAGATTGCACCGCCATCGATGCCTCCACCTGCGTCGATAGCGAGCTCGACATCGTGTTCCAAAGGTCCGGCGACGTCTTTCTGCACGACCCGCCTCTCGTCGTCGGGACCGAGCTCGCCCCGAACTGCCGGCTCACCAGCGATCCCCTGTGGACTCTCGAAGACCAGGGGCAGCAGCTGTCGCTCGACGTCTCCCTGACGTTCGGACTC
This sequence comes from Bradymonadaceae bacterium, assembly GCA_041601915.1. Lineage (GTDB taxonomy): Bacteria > Myxococcota_A > Bradymonadia > Bradymonadales > Bradymonadaceae > JBFIHF01. The sequence goes on along the minus strand of JBFIHF010000034.1, from coordinate 14,291 downwards.
GACGGCGGCTCCGCGTGCGAAGGGGTCGACCAGAACGTGGCCCGCTCCGGGACGAACGAGTTCGGGATCGATGGCTGCGTGGCCACGATCGAGGTCGACGCCGACTACTACACACGCCGTCGCCCATAAGAGACTCGCGCGCCCCCTGCGCGGCGCTCCGGGAATACATACCTTTCTGTATGCTTTTAACGGCGGAGCGCTTGAAAGCATACGAACGAGTATGATATCTGCGCTCACCAGACGGGAGCGTGATGAAAATATCAGCCTCAGAAGAGTACGGCCTGCGTTGCATCATGCACGTCGCGCGTCATTTTGACGCCGACCGGCCGGTCACGGCGCAGGAAGTGGCCGACGCGGAAGGCATTTCCGGGCCCTACGCGCAGAAGTTGCTGCGCCAGTTCGCACGCGTCGATCTCATCGAGTCGCGACGCGGCGTCGGCGGAGGCTACGTGCTCGCCCGGCACCCCCAACGCATCACGGTCCTCGACGTCGTCCGCGCCCTAGACGCCGACTTCGAGACCGCGGACGTCTGCCAGAAGCACACCGGCGAGCGTGAGGTGTGCACCCACGCCGGCGACTGCAACATCAGACCCGTCTGGTCGTTTATCGAAGACTTTGTCTCGCGCACCCTCGATCGGCTCACGCTTCACACGCTGATCTCCGGCAACACCGCCGTCGTGCGCGAACTCGAACGCACTGAAGGGCAATACTGTCCCGTCGAACAGCTGAAGGCACGTCATGAGCAGTAGCGAAATCCAAAACCTCATCGACCAACCGTACAAACACGGCTGGGTCTCCGACATCGAGTCCGACGTCTTCGCGCCCGGACTCAACGAGGACGTCGTCCGAGCGATCAGCGCCAAGAAGGATGAGCCCCAATGGCTCCTCGACTGGCGCCTCAAGGCGTTCCGCCGATGGCAGACGATGGAAGAGCCCGAGTGGGCGAATGTCCGCTACAAGCGTCCCGACTTTCAGGCCCTCAGCTACTACTCCGCCCCGAAACAGAAGGCGAAGAAGGCCAGCCTCGATGAAGTCGATCCGGCGCTGCTCGAGGTCTACGCCAAACTCGGCATTCCGCTCGAAGAGCAGAAGATGCTCCAGAACGTCGCCGTCGACGCCGTCTTCGACAGCGTCTCCGTCGCCACAACCTTCAAGAAAAAGTTGAGAGAAGCGGGCGTGATCTTTTGCTCCTTCAGCGAGGCCGTCAAAGAACATCCCGACCTGGTGCGCAAGTACCTCGGCTCCGTCGTGCCTTACACCGACAACTTCTACGCCACGCTCAACTCCGCCGTGTTCTCCGACGGCTCGTTCGTCTTCGTTCCGCGCGGCGTACGCTGCCCGATGGAGCTGTCGACCTACTTCCGCATCAACACCGCGAACACCGGCCAGTTCGAACGCACGCTCATCATCGCCGAGGAGGGCTCCCACGTGAGCTACCTCGAGGGATGCACCGCGCCTCAGTTCGATGAAAATCAGCTCCACGCCGCCGTCGTGGAACTCGTGGCCCTCGAAGACGCCGAGATCAAGTACTCCACCGTCCAGAACTGGTACGCCGGCGATGAGGACGGAAAGGGCGGCATCTTCAACTTTGTCACCAAGCGCGGTCTGTGCGACGGCCCCCGCTCCAAGATTTCGTGGACCCAGGTCGAGACCGGCTCCGCGATCACCTGGAAGTATCCGTCCTGCATCCTCAAGGGCGATGACTCGATCGGCGAGTTCTACTCCGTCGCGCTGACCAACAACCATCAGCAGGCCGATACCGGCACCAAGATGATCCACATCGGCAAGCGCACCAAGTCGACGATCATCTCCAAGGGGATTTCGGCCGGGCAGTCGCAGAACTCCTACCGCGGCCAGGTCAAGATCGCGCCCACCGCCGACGGGGCGCGGAACTACTCCGAGTGCGACTCGATGCTGATCGGCGACCGCTGCGGCGCCCACACGTTCCCGTACATCGACGTGCAGAACCCGACCGCACAAGTCGAACACGAGGCGACGACCTCGCGCATTGGCGAGGACCAGATTTTCTACTTCTTGCAGCGCGGCATCGATGAAGAAGACGCGATCTCGATGATCATCAACGGCTTCTGCAAGGAAGTGTTTCGAGAACTCCCCATGGAGTTCGCCGTCGAAGCCTCGAAGCTTCTCGGAATCAAATTGGAAGGGAGTGTTGGATGAGTTTGCTCAAAGTTTCGAATCTCCGCGTCGCCGTGGATCAAGTGCCCATTCTCAAGGGCCTCTCCATTGAGGTGAACGCAGGCGAGGTCCACGCGATCATGGGACCGAACGGCTCCGGAAAGAGCACGTTCGCGAAATCCATCGCCGGGCACCCGGCCTACACGATCACCGCAGGCAGCGTCGAACTCGACGGCGAAGACTTGCTGGAGCTCGACCCCGACGAGCGTGCGCGAAAAGGCTTGTTCCTCGCCTTTCAGTACCCGGTCGAGATTCCTGGGGTCTCCAACGCGTCCTTCCTGAGGACCTCGTACAACGCGATTCGCGCCGCGCGCGGCGAAGACGAGCTCGATCCGCTCGAGTTCGACGACTTCGTCCGCGAGAAAGCCCGAGTTGTGGAGATGGACCCTGAACTGCTCAATCGCGCCGTGAATGTCGGCTTCTCCGGGGGCGAGAAGAAGCGAAACGAGATCCTCCAGATGGCCGTCCTCGAACCGCGACTCGCGCTGCTCGACGAGACCGACTCGGGACTCGACATCGACGCGTTGCGCACCGTCGCTGCGGGCATCAATTCGCTCGCCAGTGCCAACAACGCGGTGGTGCTCGTGACCCACTATCAGCGCCTGCTCAACTACATCGAGCCCGATTTCGTGCACGTGATGGTCGGGGGCCGAATCGTGAAGTCCGGGACCAAGGACCTCGCCCTCGAGCTCGAAGATCGCGGCTACGACTGGGTGATCGACGAAGCCAAAGGCGCGGCATGACGCATCCATTCTTCGAGCGATTCTTGAGCTTCACGGGTGACCAGCGCCTCGCCGACTTGCCGATGCCGACCCGCAAGACCGAGGAGTTTCGGTTCTTCGACGTGCGCCGCATCGTCGATCAGGACTGGAACTTGGCGTCCGCCGACTCGACCGACATCGAGCCCTGGCGCCTCGCCGAGGCGCGCGATGCCACATTGGTCGTGCGAAACGGCGTCATCGACCCGACGGCAAGTCACCTCGTGCTGCCCGATGGCGCGCATGTGGCGCCGCTGTCTGCGTTGCCTGACTCCGAGCGAGCCGCCGCCTCGGATTCGCTCGCCACGCCGCTCGCCGGCCTGCGCGACGACCCGTTCCGCATCCTCAATGAGGCGGTCGGGCTCGACCCGATCTGCATCGTCCTCGCACCCGGAACCGAGGTCGCCACGCCGATTCACGTCCTCTACGTCGCCTCCGGCGACGGCTCGCACAACGCCCCCCGTCTGTTGGTGCTCGCTGGCGCGGGCGCCAAGGCCACGATCATCGAGGACTTCCGAGGCGACGACCACGTCTTCACCAACGCAGTGAGCGAACTCGTGCTCGGCGAGCAGGCGGCCGTCAACCACGTCCGCGTGCAGCGCGAGGGCGCCGCGGCGTGTCACATCTCTCGTGTCACGGCGCGGGTTGGGGCCTTCGCGCGCTACGACTCCGTGCACATCACCCTGGGAGCGATGAGCAGCCGCAACGACGTCTGGGTCAGTCACGAGGGCGAAGACGGTTGGTCGCGCATCGACGGACTCGCGATGGTCGACGACGAGCGCGAAGCGGACACCCACTCCGTGATCGACAACACCCGCGTTCGCTGTGAGAGCCATCAGCTGCACAAGTGCATCGTGGACGACCGAGGTCACGCCGTCTTCAACGGCAAGATCTTCGTGCGCCACGGCGCCCAGCATATCGATGCCTACCAGCTGAACCGCAATCTGCTGCTGTCCAACCGCGCCAAGATCGACACCAAGCCGCAGCTCGAGATCTTCGCCGACGATGTGCGCTGCACCCACGGCGCGACGGTGGGCCAACTCGACGACGAGCAGGTGTTCTACCTGCAGTCGCGCGGCATGGCCTACGACGATGCGCGCGCCACGTTGACCTACGCCTTTGCCGCGGAGGTCATCGAGTCGATCGCGATCCCGTCCCTCGCGAGCGAACTCGCGCGCACCGCGTTCGCACGCACGATGCAGCGAGGCGCACCATGAGCAGCGCCCCTCGTCGTGCGACGCCCGACGTGGATTGGGCCGCTGTTCGTAGCGAGTTTCCGATCCTCGCGCGTACCGTCCATGGTCGACCGCTGGCCTATCTCGACAACGCCGCGTCGTCGCAGATGCCGACGCGCGTCATCGAGCGCATCACTCAGTACCAGTCCAGTGAGCACGCCAACATCCATCGCGGCGTCCACCACCTGTCCGGGGTCGCGACCGAGGCCTACGAGCTCGCCCGCGAGCGGGTAGGGCGGTTCATCAACGCGCCATCGGCCTCGGAATGCGTCTTCGTGCGCGGCGCCACGGAGGCCCTCAACCTGGTGATGCACGGCTACGGGCGGAAGTTCCTGGGCGAAGGCGATGTCGTCGTGCTCTCAACCCTCGAGCATCACTCGAACATCGTGCCGTGGCAGATGCTTCGTGACGAGCGTGGGATCGAGATCCGCGTCATCCCGGCACTTGATGACGGGACGCTCGACTTCGAGGCCTATCTCGAACTCCTCGACGACCGCGTCGCGCTCGTGGGCCTCATCCACGTGTCGAACGCCCTCGGGACCGTCAACGATGTCGCGCGCTTTGCCGAGGCGGCCCACCGCGTGGGCGCGAAGCTGGTCGTCGACGGCGCCCAATCCATCCCGCACATGCCCGTCGACGTGCAAGCGCTCGGTGCCGACTTCTTCGCGTTCTCCGGTCACAAGATGTGTGGCCCGACCGGGGCCGGCGTACTCTGGGGTCGAGCCGAACTTCTGGACCAGATGCAGCCCTTCATGGGAGGCGGTTCGATGATCCGGAACGTGACCTTCGAGAAGACGCTGTACGCCCGTGCGCCCGAGAAATTCGAGGCCGGCACACCCGCGATCATGCCCGTGATCGGCCTCGGCGAAGCCGTCGCATTCCTCCAAGACATCGGGATGGACGAGATTGCGGCGCGCGAGGCGTCGTTGCTCGCCTACGCCGAGTCCCGACTCGCCGAGCTCGATGGGGTCCGTGTCCTCGGCCCCGCGAACCACCGTGCCGCCGTCGCGTCGATCGTCGTCGCTGGCGTGCATCCGCACGACGTGGGCACCGTGCTCGATCAGGCCGGTGTCGCCATTCGCGCCGGTCACCACTGTGCGCAACCGACGATGGCACGCTTCGGCGTCCCCGCGACCGTGCGCGCCTCATTCGCGTTCTACAACAACGAGTCCGACGTCGATGCGCTCATCGACGGTCTGCGGACCGTGCGGGAGATTTTCGGCTGATGGATCTGCGCGATTTGTATCAAGAGGTGATCCTCGACCACAACCGCAAGCCGCGAAACTTCGGCCCGCTCGACGGCGCGAACCGCGAGGCCCACGGCTACAACCCGCTGTGTGGCGACGACTACACGGTTCGTCTCGTCGTTCACGATGGCGTCGTTCAGAACATCAAGTTCGACGGGGAAGGGTGCGCGATCTCCAAAGCCGCCGCATCCATGATGACCGCGCGGGTGAAGGGGAAGTCCGTCGACTACGCCACGGCACTCGTCGCCGACTTCCGCTCCCTGATGACCGGTGAACTCGACCCCGAATCCGAGAACGAACTCGGGCATCTCAAGGTCTTCGAGGGCGTCAGTCAGCTCCCGAACCGCATCAAGTGCGCCGTACTGCCGTGGCACACACTGTCCGCCGCACTCGCCGGAGACGGCGGGGCGAGCACGGAGGGCGCCGCGGACGCGTGGGGCGACGGCACTACCGAGCACGAGGTCGAATCATGAAAATCGTCGAGATCGAGTACACGCCCAATCCTAACGCCGTGAAGTTCATCGTCGATGAGTCCCTCACCCCGTTCGGCGCCCACGCGGAGTTCAACTCCGTCGATGACGCGGCGAGCGTCCCGCTCGCGCGAACGCTGTTCGAGATCGAACACGTCATCTCGGTGTACTGGACGGACCGCTGGATCACTGTGACGCAGGACGGCGAGGCGAATTGGCACGAGCTGTTGCGCGAGGTGGCGACCCCGCTGCGCGCAGCCACGCGCGATGACGCCGCGCTCGGTGCGGAGTGGGACGCGCGAGCTGCGGAATTGGCGGGCGCCGACGTGGAAGGCCTCGGCCTCGATGACGAGCGCATGCCCGCGATTCGTGAGATTCTCGATGAGGAGATCATGCCGTTCCTTCAGGGAGACGGCGGAGGGCTCGAGATCAAAGCTCTCGTCGATAATCAGCTGTTCATCCGCTATCAGGGCGCCTGCGGCACCTGTCCGTCCTCGTCGATGGGCACGTTGCTCGCGATCGAGAACCTGATCCAGATGGAGGTCGACCCCGAGATTACGGTGCTGTCGATCGACGGCGGATTCTTCTGAATCCTGCCGCGCGCTACAGGTCGTCCGCGTCCACGCCGTGCTTGTCCATCAGCTTGCGGAAGTACTTCCGGTCGATGTCGGCTTCCCGAGCCGCTTGGCTGATGTTCCCGCCATGCCGACGCAGTAGATCCGCGATGTAGTCGCGCTCGAAACTCGAGATCCACTCCTCTTTCGCCTCTTTGAACGGCAGCTCCGTGAGCTCCGCCTTGTTGGGCGTATCGAACTCGGTCTCCGACGTCGTCTCCGCGATGCCGACCGTGCCACCAGGGGGCTTCGCCGCCGCGACGAAGTTCGGCAGATCCTCGATCGTGATGACGTCGGCTTCAGTGAACGAGCAGGCGCGCTCGATCACGTTGAGCAGCTCCCGCACGTTGCCCGGCCACGGGTACCGCTGCAGCGCGGTCAGCGCGACTTCGTCGGGACCATCGATGATCACCTTGTCGTTCGGATCGCGGTTGAACGATTGCTTGTGAAGGAAGTGGCGCACGAGCAGCGGGATGTCTTCGGGGCGATCGCGCAGCGCGGGCAGTTGCACGCGGACCACCGAGAGCCGGTAGAACAAGTCCTCCCGAAAGCGACCGCCCCGGACTTCGTCCTCGAGCTTGCGATTCGTCGCCGCGATCACGCGCACGTTCACCGCGATCGCCTTGTTGCTGCCGACTCGGCGGACCTCACGCTGTTCCAGCACCCGCAGCAGCTTCGGTTGCAGTTCCAGCCCCAGCTCGCCGAGCTCGTCGAGGAAAATCGTGCCGCCCTGGGCCATCTCGAACAGCCCCTTGCGGGTCATGATCGCCCCCGTGAAGCTGCCCTTTTCGTGGCCGAACAGCTCGCTCTCGATCAGGGATTCGGGCACCGCGCCGCAGTCGAAGACGATGAACGGCTGTTCCGCGCGCTTGCTCATGTCGTGGATCGTCCGCGCCACGACCTCTTTACCCGTCCCCGTCTCACCCTCGATCACGACGGTCGCATTCGTCGGGGCGATCTTCTCGATGATCCCGAAGATCTCTCTCATGTTGACGCTGCGACCCACGATTCCGCCGAACGTCTCCGTGGCGAGTGGAATCACCGGAATCTGTTCATCGACGGGCTGAAACCGGATCTGGTTGTTCCCGATCCCGACGATTTGACCCGGCGAAAGATACGCCTCGCGAATACGAACACCATTGATGAACGTTCCATTGGTGCTCTGCAGATCGATCGCAACGTAATCGGAGTCCTCTTGCACGATTCGGCAATGATGACGGCTCACCGTATCATCGGGCAGCACGATATCGTTCTCATCCAGGGATCCGATCGTGATAACGTTCTGGTCGAACATCATCTCCGTTTGGTTCGGCGTGCCCGGCTGCAACACCATCCGTGCCTTGCGCAAATGCAAGGTTCGGGGGCGCCCGTCGACGTAATGGATTTTAGTCGGCTGCACTTTATCGTACGCCATGTCGACTTGACGTTCCCGGCGAATGCGCCGAGAAATGAGGGGATCACCACCTACACGGGATACTAAAAGGTGCTGGGAAGGTTTGGCAAGTTCACGCTCGTCGAGCGAATCGCTGAAGGAGGGATGGCGGAGGTCTTCAAGGCCACGGTGCGCGGCCCCGAGGGCTTCGAACGAATCGTTGCAATCAAACGGTTGCACCGCGCCCTGTGCGAGGATGCCGACCTGACCCAGATGCTCGTCGACGAGGCCCGCATCGCCGTTCAGCTCAATCACCCCAACATTGGCAACGTCTTCGACCTCGGCTGTATCGAAAATCAGTACTTCATCATCATGGAGTACATCGATGGCACCGACATGCTCCATCTGTTGGAGCAGGCCCGCGTTCAAGGCCGACTGATTCCCGTGCAAGCGGCGCTGTTCGTGCTCTCCGAGACGCTCAGCGGTCTGCACCACGCTCACACCAAGCTCGGGCGCAATGGCCACCCGATGGGCATCGTGCACCGCGACGTCTCACCCCAAAACGTCATGATCACCTGGGACGGGCGCGTGAAGCTCGTCGACTTTGGCATCGCCAAGGCCCGAAACCGCGCCCAGACGACCCAGCACGGCATCATCAAGGGCAAGTTCTACTACATGGCGCCCGAGCAGGCGCAGGGCCACCACGTCGATCCACGAACCGACGTCTATGCGGCCGGGATGGTGCTGTACGAGGCGCTCGCGGGTCGTAGTCCCTACGACGACGTCCCCGAAACCGAGTTGTTGCGCTACGTTCGGCGCGCCGACTTCCCCCCCGTGTCGGCCTATCGACCCGAGATCGACGGCGAACTTTCGGCCCTCGTCGAGGTCGCGACCCAACGAAACCCCGAGCGTCGCTTTAACAATGCGATGGAGTTTCAGCTCGCCCTCAATGACTACCGGCATCGAAAACTGGGCGCATTCGCCGAGCCCCACATGGCCCGCGTGGTCGCGCAAATTGCAAACGGCGGCCATTCCGACGACAATTTTCGTCCAATGGACCGAGGAGCGTATCGGCCCAGCGAGGAGAGCCTACTGTTCGAGCAGCCCGATGCGGCAGCGCTCGCAGCAGCGGCAGGAGGAAGCGACATCGGACGTGGACCCAACGACAATCCATTCGGCGACGACCGGCCGACGGAAATCTACGACCAGCAGAGCCCCCGGCTCGATCTGCCGCCCTCACCGGGAGGGCGCCGCGCGCTCCCACCCGAGGCGCAGACGCGCGGCGAACTGCCCGCGCACAATCAGTTCGCCTCCCAACGTCCGTTCGGGGCGGTGCAGCCCGCACTCGGCGCGCCCCCCGAGATGGATCGCGCCCGCGCCCGCCGACAGACCAAGCCGTCGATCGTCGATCGCGTCGCCAAACCCAAATACGTCTACATGGCGATCGGATTGGCGGTGCTCCTGGTCGTCGGACTCGGCTTCGCGCTGATCTCGGGTCGGACCGGGCCTTCCGAATTGGCGGGAACCGAACCCGAACCGATCGTCACCCCGGCCACGAACACCGCCAAGGCTGGCACGACCGTCGCGGTCGCCTTCGTGACGGAACCCTCCAACGCCCAGGTCTTTGTCGACGAGTTCGACAAGGGGACGACGCCGCTGTCGCTCGACCTCGAGGTCGGCAAGAGCTACCGCGTGGAGTTTGTCAAAGACGGCTTCGAGATCGACCGCCAGGAGCTACTCGTCACCGACGCGCCCGGCGAAGTCACGGCGGCGCTCGCACAGGCGCGCGGGATCCTGAAAATCCTGAGCTTTCCCCCCGACGCCGTCATTCTCATCGAAGGCGAGGACCAGGGCGCGACCCCCCTCACATTGACGGGGATGGAGACCGACCAGGTCTACGAGATCACCGCCAAGCTCGATGACCGCGTGATGACGCGAAAGGTGGAGTGGAAGGACGACGGCGATCCCGTTCAAGAGGTGATGTTCGAGTTCCAGAAGGCGACCGGCGCGCAAGTCACGCTGAACCTGGGCAAGCTGCCCGATACCATCGACACGCCCAAACCGCGGTCCAGCAAGCGCACCTATACCCGCAAGCGCCCGCGCAAGACGCCCCAGCGCACCAAGGCTCGTGCTGCCGCAGAATCCGATGGCGACGAGGACCTGAACGTGTTCGGTGCCGCGAGCTCGAAGAAAGCTCCCGCTGACGAACCCGCCGATGATGACGAGGACCTCAATGTCTTCGGCGCCAGCGCCAAGAAGAAGACCGAGTCGGCGCCGCCGAAGAAGTCGTTCACGAAGTCCGCTCCCAAAGAGGAGGAAGACGAGGAACTCGACATCTGGGGCAAACCCAAGTCCTCTTCGAAGAAGAAGAAAGAGGAGCCAAAGAAAAAAGCGGAGCCGAAGAAGAAGCCCACCCCCAAGCCCAAGCCCGAAAAGGCCGACGACGACGAGCTCGGCGACATCTGGTAGCCGGTCGTTCGCACAGGACTGCGGTTCAGTTCAGTCGATCAGCTCGAGATTCGAGTCGGGCAACATCAGCGCTTCGCCGCTGTCGTACACCAGCGGGATCATCCATGCGAACGCCGTCTCGCGGATGAACCGTCCCACCATCGACGGGCCGCTCACGAGCGACTGAGCGCTGCCCCGCGCGTCAAACCCGAGCAGCGAGGCGACGCGCGCCTGCACACCCAAACCGAGCCCGAAGCGCGACGGAACGCCGTACTGGCGGTACTCCGCGTCGCCACGGTCGATCCCGGCAAGCTCTTCCGCACGATGGATGGCGTCCATGATCCCGCCCGTGGAATCGACCAGCTTCACGTCCTTCGCCGCCCGTCCCGCCCAGACGCGACCGCGGGCCACCTTGTCGATCTCGTCGACGCTCAGGGGCCGCGTGTGCGCGACCTGCGTCAGGAACAGCCGGTACATGTAGTTCAGACTCCGCCCCACACCCACCATCTCTTCCTCGGACCACGGCGAAAAGAGGTCCGAGAAGCTGGACGGCGTGCCGCGCTCCAGGGAGGCGGTGTTGACGCCCACCTTGCTCGCCAGATGAGCGACGTTGACCTTGCCGGAGAAGATCCCGATCGAGCCCGTGATCGTCGTCGGCGCCGCCACGATCTCGTCGGCGCCCGCCGCCACGTAGTAGCCGCCGCTCGCGGCGATGTCGCCCATCGACGCCACCACCGGCTTGCGCGCCGCCAGACGACGAATCGACCGATAGATGAGGTCGCTTGCGACCGCGCTGCCGCCGGGGCTGTCGATTCGAACCACGACGGCCTTCACGTGCGGGTCTTCCGCCAACCGGTCGAACGTCTGGCTCAACGTTCGCGCGCCAGCCATCGCTCCGCCGATGAATGGCGTGTTGCCCGAGCTGCCGGAGACGATATTGCCCTCGACCGCCACCACCGCGATTTGAGGACCACCTCGCCATTCCTCGCGGCTGTATTGAGGTTCCGCAAACCCGCGCTCCAACGTCGCGCCTTCCTCGTCGCGCAGCAGCTTTTCGACTTCGTCGGGGTATACCAGCCGATCGACCAGCTTTCGTTCGACCGCTTCGTCGGGCAGGTGCACCTGGCTCAACAACCGCTTGATCTCGTCCGTCGACTTGCCACGTGCCGACGCGAGGTCGCCGGTGATCTGCGCCCAGTAGCTGTCCAGATACGCGTTTCGCTGCTCGAGGTTCGCTTCCGTGGGGGCGTCGACGATGAACATCTCCGGCGTCGACTTGTAGTCGCCGATCCGGATGAACTGCGCTTCGACACCAAGCTTGGCGAACGCCTCGCGCACAGACATGAAGCTCGAGCGCAGCCCCATCGGGCTGAACACGTCCGTCGGGACGTACCAGATCTGCTCCGCCGCGCTCGCCAGGTAGAACGACCGGAGGTCGCTCGAAGGAAGCAACGCGACCGTCTTCTTGCCCGCCTTGCGTGCCTGTCCGATCAGCTCGCGCAGCTCCCACGTCTGCGCGTAGCCCAGGTCACCCCCCACGCCGATTACGACGCCTTGTACGTCCTTCGATGCCGCGATTCGCTCCAACTCCTTGGCCACGGACAGAAAGCTCCGCGAGCGCGTTTGAAACAGCCCCCCGGTCGGCTCTTCGGTGATCGCTTGATCGAGATTGACGTAGATCCAACGCTTGGTGATCGGGATCAGCGGCGCGCTCTTGCCCGGCGAGATCCAGTGGTACGACGAGATCCCCGCGAACTGCTGCTTCTCGTTCGGCGCGTACTGTCGAGTCGTGGCCGCGTAGGCGGCGCCGATCGACCCCAAGCTCAGCTCGAGGCCCATGTACAGCGCCTGCCAGCTCCAGTCGAACACATCGCCGACACGCGTGAAGAGGAACTCGGAACGCCCGAAAACCCGCAGTCCGTCCAGCGCCTCGACGCTCAGGCGGGGCGTCAGCCGAACGTAGCGGTCGCGCAAGTTCGTCTCCGCGGCCTGCTCGAGGACCACGCGGCCCTCGAAGAAGCGCACCGCGATGCTTCCCTCCAGTCGGGTGGGCAGCGAGCGATCCTCGCGGATGAACGGACCGTTCGCGTCTCGAATCATCAGGCCCGCACCAAACAGGCGCGATGCGCGAAGTTGTAAGCCAAAGTCGAGCCCCACGAGTCCATCGAGGCGCTCATTGTCTGAACTTCCGAAGAAGTTCGCACCCATTCCAATGCCCAACCGGGACAACGCCACCGCGCTCGCGACCGTGAACTTGCGGTAGGACTGGAGCTCGCCGCCGAGATCTGGCTTCTGGAGCCACTGGGCGCCGAGGCCTAAGCCCAGCCATCCCGTCCCGGCAGCCATGAAGTAGCTCTGCGCCTCCTCGCCGACGCCGCGCAGATCCTCGCTCGCGAGTTGGAAGCCGTAGCCGAGCTCCGGACGGCTCATGAACCCCAGACCCGCCGGGTTGACCTCCACGGATAGGGCGTCGCCGACCGTCGCGATCGATGCGTCCGGAACGCGCAGCCCGTCACTCGGGGTGATCTGTTGGGCCCAGGCCGACGTCGCGAACAGAGAAAGCACCGCGAAGAGCGCGGCGCTTGAATTCCAGTGGTTCATTTTGGTGCGCTATCAGTTGAAGTCGGCCTTCGTACCATGTCCGGGCTGCGTTGGCGCGGGGGAAGCTCCCGTGGTCGTTGTCGGCTGCTTGCCGCTTGGTGCAACGGGAGGAGGGGCTTCGTTCATCGCCTTCAGTCGCTGAAGCATCACGCGAACTTCCGCGTCCTTCATCGTCGTGGTCAACGCCACCACGCGCTCGTTGTGAATCGTCGCGACCAGATTCTCGACGAGCGGCTTCGCGCCCAGCATCTCCAGCAGGGCGTCGTCCGTGTTCTTCTTGATCTCGTCGGCCTGATTCTTCGCCGCGACCGCGTCCGCCGCCTTGGCGAACTGACTGCGGAAGTCCACGGCGAGCCCCGACCGCAGGTCGAGCGAGATACCCGCGCCGTCCATCTGCGGCGTCCCCGCCGGTGTCGCAATCGACGCAGTGCTCATGGCGAACCAAATCCCGCGCGTCGTGTCCGTGAGCGCCATCAACCCCACGATCGAGGCGTTCTTCAACGCCGACGCGTTCTCGTCGGCGACCGCTTTCCAGGTCGGAGGAGCGTACCGGGACTCGGTGATCACCAGCGTTGTCGCATCCACAAACGCGAACTCGACCCCGGCGGTGCTCATCACCTCCATGCTTCCGACCGTTCGCGACTGGGTCTTGCCGTAGCGGGCCTCGATCGCCGCCTTCACACGGGCGGGGTCGAACGTGCCGTCCACCACCGCCATCGCCGGCGGCGGGGGCGCCTGTGGGTTCGTTGGTGCTGTCGCAAACGCGACGAGCACCGCGTTGATGTCCTTCTCGAAGTCGAACGCCTTCTTCGACAGCACGAAGTCGAGCAGGCTTTCCCCTTTGGCGACCCGCGTCACGAACGCGAGCCCCTCCTTGAAGAGCTGCGTCGACTTCACCTTCCCCATCTCGACTCCCACGATCAGCGGACTCGAGCCAGGCACCTGGCGGATCAACTCCGCCGACGACTTCGCCCACGCGGTACTGGAACTCACGAGCAACAGAAGGGCGGACACCAACAATACGCGGACAATTTTCACAAAAAACTCCGAGGCGAGCCGCATCGGAGTGCGGCTGCGAAACTGTAAGAAGGGTGTTCACCGAAGTAAAGCACGCCAACCCTTCGTGTGCAGACCTAACAAACAAACCTGTTGACATGTTCGTTCCTCTCCACGTATGTTCCGCCCCCGTTTCGGAGCGATCCTGAACGGTCTTTGACAGACGAATAGGAATCCGGTTGAGGTGAGATGCCTCGATTCAACCCCGAAGGGTCTCGCAAGAGACGTTTCGACGGGATGGGCAGATGGACGTGAGTAGAGAGACGAAGTTCGCAGAGCTTCCGACCTCGTTCG
>JBFIHF010000033.1:0-31906 GCA_041601915.1 Bradymonadaceae bacterium | reverse complement strand
TAGTCGTCCCAGTCTTCGCAGGCCAGCGCGCCGACGGTCGCCCACGTCGCATGCACGTCGTGCTCGACGAAGAGCTCCAGCATCCGCGCGACCGCGTCGGGGGTGCCCTCGAGGTTCGATCGATAGGCGTCGACGTCCGGGCCTTGCGAGTCGTGCACGCCCCAGCGCAGCTCGAAGTCGAGAGAGATCACGAGGCTCGGCGAACGCCCGGTCATGGCGCCTTGGTCGCGATGGCGACGAGGTGCCCCGCAAACGGGGCGAGCCAGCGCTGCTCATGGATCAGGTCGTCGTACGGCTCGACGACGCGCGCCACGGCCGCGCCCAGGGACTGACTCACCTTGTAGACGATCCGGATCGCCCCCAGCAGCCGTCCCTCGATCTGAACGTCGCTCGCCCCGCTGGCGAGGAGGTCACGTTCGACCTCCCCGGGCGTCGTGAACTCGCAGTGCGGGTGCTTGACGTCGAACGCTCGCCCGCGCCGCAACTGCCGGGTTTTCTGGAGCACGTAGAATCCGTCGAGCGCGTGGCGGTTCACGAACGTGAGGAACGCCTTGCCACCCGGCTTCAGTACGCGCATGACCTCACTCAGCCCGCGCATGACGTCGTCGTGGTGCAGGTAGCGAAACACCTCGATCGACATCACGAGGTCGAAGCTGTCGTCGGGGTGATCGATCGCCGTCACGGTCCCTTCGGTGATCGTCCCCTCGGGATTGAGCTCCATCGCGCGCTTGCGCATCGCGGCGGCCGGCTCCACGCCGTGGGTGTCGAACCCGAGGTCGCGTAGCCGGGCGACGTAGTGACCGGTGCCACAACCGACATCGAGGACGCGCGCGCCGGGTTCCAGCGCCTTGAGCTCGGCGTCGAGCAGCACGTCGACCTTGAAGCGGCCGTACTTGAACACGTTGGAGTAGCGGTCCGACTCGTCCTCGTAGAACGAGTTGAACTGTTCGGCGACGGTGTGATGATGCTCGATGGCGACGTTGCCGATCGCCTCGCGCGTGTTGCCCGTATCCATGCCCGCTCCGTGTCTGAGTGCGCGGCGGCATCATAGGGTCGGCCTTCGCGAAGTTCAAACCCTGCGGCGGCGTTCCGACGCCTTGCACGTCCATCGCGTTGACGCACCCTTGGACGCGTGCTAGGTACGGGGCGCCAACGCCCGCCGAGAATGCGCGAGGGGCAAGTTCCCTTGCGCAGAAGCGGCGGTTAGAGGTGTTCGTTCGAGGTTCGGATGTCCGATCCAAAGCCCGACGGCGAGAAGAAGGAGAAGAACCTGCTGTTGGTGACCGGCATTGTCGGCGCCCTGGGGTTCGAATTCGTCGGTGTCGTCATCGTGTGCTTCTATATCGGCTCGAAACTGGATGGGCGGTTTGATGTCGGACCGTGGGGTACGGTCGGGTGTTTGGCGCTGGGAATGATTGGCGCGGCCTGGCACGTCTACCTACTGAGTAAGCGGTACCTCATCGACCAGGGAGAATGACGTGGTGATGCTCCAACCCGACTTTGTGTATGGCGTGGTTCGGAGATCGCTGGTGCTGGGTGCACTCGCAGCGCTGGTCATGCTCCTCACGGTGTCCGCGCAGGTAGCTGGCGCCGTGGTGATCGGGACGTTGGTGTCCGCGATCAACCTTCGTGTCGTCGCGTTGAGCATCCACAAGATGTTCGACGCGGGCCGCGATGGAGGCACTTCGCCCGTCGGTTGGACGATCCTACTGACGCTGAAGATGCTGCTGTTGATCGGGGTCGTCTGGTATCTCATCACCGCTGTAGAAGTGGACGCGGTAGGTTTCGTGTTCGGGTTCAGCACCTTCTTGCCCGCCATTGGCTGGCAGCTGTTGGTCACGAAGCCGGACGAGTCGGAAGCAGAAGAAGACTCCGAAGACGCACGGACTCAGTAGTATGGCCGATTACACGTTTGCTCATTTCATCCCGGACTTCGCTCGTCACGAGCACGAAGGCTGGCACGAAATCGCCGGGATTCCCCTGCGTCCGCTGATCAACGCCTCCGGGCACGTCACGATGACGCACGTCGTGTTCGGGTTTCTGTCGGTGGCGGTGGTGCTGGTGCTCTCGCTGATCGCTCGGCAAAAGTACCGCAATCGCGACGAGGCCCTGATCCCTGAAGACCACCTGTCGGTCCGCAACTTCATCGAAGTGATCTTCGATGCGGTCTACGACATGATGGACGGGTTGCTCGGCGAGAAAATGACCAAACGTTATTTTCCGCTGATCGCCGCGTTAGCGCTCTACGTCTTCATCTCGAACATCATGGGTCTGGTACCGGGCTTCACACCACCAACCTCGAACTTGAACACGACGATCGGCCCCGCGCTGACCGTGTTTGTGGTCTACAACGTCGCCGGCATCTTCGAGCACGGCCTCGTCGCGCACGTCAAACATTTCATGGGGCCGGTGTGGTATCTGGCGCCGCTGATTTTCATCATCGAGGTGATCAGTCACATTGCGCGACCGATGAGCCTCGGAATTCGTCTGACGGGCAATATGACGGGTGACCACATGGTCCTCGGCGTGTTCGGTGGGATCGCAGAGTCGATCTTCTCGGTGCCGCTCATCTTTCCGATTCCCTTTCTGTTCCTCGGGCTTCTGGTCTGCATCATCCAGACGCTCGTCTTTTGTCTGCTCTCCACGGTGTACCTCGCTCTGGCGACTGCCCATGAAGAGCACTAACTCGTCGACTTAATCGCCCTAATCTCACGCATTCGATTGCCCCGCCTCACCGCGAAACTAGCTTACAAGCGCTAGAGCGGTGAGAACGCATCAGGAGGATCACAATGAAGAAGCTCACTGTTTCGCTGTACTCATTCGCACTCGTCGCGCTCTGGAGCTCGATGGCCTTCGCACAGGGAGCGGGCGCCGCCGATAACTACTTCACGATGTACGGCATGTTCGCGATCGGCGCCGGTCTCGGCATCGGGATCGCCGCCCTCGGTGGTGGTCTCGGTCAGGGCCGTGCCGCCGCTGCCGCGCTGGAAGGCATTGCGCGGAACCCGGGCGCGTCCGGCAAGCTGTTCACGCCGCTGATTCTCGGTCTCGCTCTGATCGAGTCGCTCGTGATCTACGCGCTGCTGATCTCGTTCCTCATCGTCAACAACATCGACATGTCCCTGCTCGCGGGCTGAGTCGGTCGGTCGTGTTGCTCGGGGGTCCGCGTCTGCGGGCCCTTTTTTTGTGCGTTTTTCAGTGCGCGTTCTCGCGGACCAAAATCGCATGGTCTCCCAGCACCCCCAGTGGCCAGTACCCGTCGCGGATCGGTAGCGACACGGCGCGGTCGTGGACCGCGCCGAACGCGATCTGTTGCAGCATCGCGGCGGGCCCCAGATGAGGGTGGCCAGGCAACGGGACCTCGATCACGCACCAGCGGGCGCCGATCTCTTGGCTCGCCAACGTGCGCGCGAGCCGATGGACCACGCGCTCGATCTCGGGGTCCAGATCACGAGCGATCAGCAGTCCCTGCCCGATCAGGGCGAGATGCTCCCCCGGTTCCCAGCTTCGCTGGAGGGTCGGGACCGGTTCGGCATGGAAGGTCGGCGGTCGAATACGCTCATTTGTGGAGCTCGACACCGCGACGATGGCGCCGGCGTGCTCGAAGATCGTCCGCCATGGACCTCGAGGTGGCTCCCATTCCGTGCCGCGCAACGCGAGATCCGCCGTGGCCGTGTGGTCCGCTTCTCGAAACGGGCGTGGGTGAATCGTTGCCGTCATGACATAATTTCTACGCGGAGAAGGCCAAAATGATACTCTGACCGTTCGACGGATCCGAGGACAACGGCCGGACGGACACGCAGATCAAGCTCGGCCGCCCGCGCGGCGCTTGCACCACCCACCCTCGTGTGATTAAATGCCGATGGACGGAAAACCGCACAGGTTGAAGAGTAACGCCCAGTCGGGACATCCCGCAGCCCGCTCGATGTTGAGACCGTGACGGTGACGGAGCCAATTCGCGCATGATCGTTCAATGCCCATCTTGCGCATCGAGGTATCGAATCCGCGATGCGAACATTCCTCCCTCTGGGGGGAAGATCCGCTGTCCGTCCTGTAGCCACAGTTTTATCGTCTACCCTGAAGCGCGGGAAGAGGACGAGGACCGGACGAGCATCACGTCGCAGAACGAGATCAGCAGTCTCGTGAACCAGATGGCGACGCCCGGAAAGCCCGCTCTGGACGCCGAGGGGGAGGACTACGTGTCGACCCAAGTCGCGTCGGGTTCGGACCAGGCGCGCGCGATGGCCGCGCTGGCGAATGAGCTCGGCAACCAGATCGACATGGACGGGACCGTCGAGATCCAGAATCCGATGCAGGTGTGGCAGCAGGCCCAGGATGCGATGGCCGCCACGCGGGCGGCCGCAGCCGCCGAAGCGGCGTCCGGTGCCGACGACGACTACGACGACGATGAATTCGATCACTCGCCGACCGAGGTCGTCGATGTGGCGGCGCTGAGTCACGCGTTCGCCAATCCGGCCGCCGCGGCGCGCCCTGGTGGCGCCCCTCCGCCGCTTCCGAGGGTGGGACCGCCGCCCCCGGTCGCGTCACGCGGCGAGACGTACGCGCCGACGGAGCCGCAGACCGCGATCGCGCCCCCGTCCACGTCCGTACCGCCGCAGTTCGCGAACGCCGAAGCGCACTATCCGGCGACTTCGCCGAATCCCGCGGTGTCGCACGACAATGGATCCGATTTCGATTCGGCGTACGGATCGGGACAGTATGCGCCGCATACCCCGCCCGGCGGCCGCAACACTCAGGAATCGTGGGATCAGCCGCAGCAGGCTGCTCAGCACCCACACTCCGCTTCCGCCCATCAGTCGCCGCTGCCACCCCAGCCGCACGAGCAGCCGGCGCCGCGACCACGACAATCCACCCAACTGGGCTTCGGCAACGCGGGAGGGTTCGATCGATCACCGTCGGGCTTGACCGGTGCCGCCCTGTTCGACGATATGCCTGCAGAGGAGCCGCCCATGCCCGCAGGTCCAGCCGTAACCGGACCCGCTAACGCAGCACCGGCCGGGACGCACCCCGGACCTTGGAAGCTCAAGACGAACTTCGGACTGACCTACGAGTTTCCCGACACGCGCGGCCTGCGTTCCTGGCTCGCCAGTCGGGAGGAGCTCGACGGGTACACCGTGAGTGCGGACGATGGTGGCTCGTTCCATGAACTGGGCGCCTTTCCGCAGCTCGATCGAAACGCCGGTCGAACGCCGTCGATGTCGGGCAACATGTCGATGCCCGGTCCGTACGGCAGTGGACAGTTTCAGAACCCCACCGGATCCGGCCAGTATCCGGACCCGACGGGGCCCGCCGATCGCGGGGCCGCGGCCAGTCAGAGCGGGCTGCACGCGCACGGCTCGGGGCTGCATACCGCGCCCAACGCGAACCCGACCACCGGGATCAAAGGGCCGCGGGTCAACACTGAGTACCGCCCGCCGTCGCGGGAAGGGAAATCGAAGGCGTTGTTGTGGGCCGTGTTCCTGCTGTTGGCCGTGGTGGCCGTCGTGATCGCGCTCGAGTCGTTCGGCGTGTTCAGTCTCGGCGATATCGGCCGGGATCTGGGGATCTTGTCTCCGGCACCGACGACCACCGTGACTCCCGTCAAACCCATCGACAACGGTGTGGAGGTGGTTCCGGAGGTCGACAATGCACTGCTGGCCAAGCAACAGGCGGCTGAAGTCGAGCGCTTGTTGACGGACGCCGAGCGGCTGGTGGAGGGCAACAAGCTGCCCGCCGCGATGGACATGCTCAAGACGACCGAACAACTCGCGCCCACAAACCCGATCGTCTACGACCTCAAGGCGCGCGTGTTCACCAAGCTCGGTAAGAAGGAGCAGGCCGAGGAGGCCCGAACCAAAGCCGCCGAGCTACGCGACAATGGGACCGCTCCCGAAGAGCCCGTAGGGGAGGACCCAGAAGACGGAGCTGACCCAGACCCCACAGAGTGACAGCCTGATCGACGCTCTCTCGTCGGACTGAATTCTATGGACGTCCGCTGCCCACAGTGTCAGACGCTTTATGAACTCGACGATGAGCAGGTCGGTAAGCGTGCGGTCACGCTCAAGTGTAGCCAATGTCAGCACGTGTTTCGCCTCGGCGGACGCGCGCCAACCGGCGAGGAGAACCAACGCCGCTGGATGATTCGCCGCATCGATGCCGGCGACATCCTCTACCTCAACACGTTCGATACGCTGCATGAGTGGATCATGAAGCGCACCGTCCACGAAGTGGACGAGATCTCACGGACCGGGAATCGATGGACCGCGCTCGGCGAGATCGCGGAGTTCCAGCCGGTATTTCAGGTCGTCGAGAGTATCGCGATGCTGGAGGGGGAGATCGGGCCATCGAGCGACGTGTCGTCGATCCTCACGCGCCGTCGCGATACCCCCGCCGCCAACGAAGCCGCCCGCCAGCGACCGAACCGCGAGCGGATCCGAACCTCGATTCAATTCGGTGGCGCGGGCACGCCGCCGGCCCCGTCGGCTCGCACCGAAGACGTGACGAAGAAGGTTCGCCCCACCGACATCATGCCCGATGAGGTGGCCGCCGAGATCGAGGCGGATCTCGCGGTGGCCGACGCGCGGCCCCCGCGTCCGGCGATGCGCGGACCATTGGTCACGGCCGACATCTCGCGCGAGCGCGGCGAGGAGCCCGAACCACCGCCACCGTCCGGCGTCGCGATCTGGCTCGTGGGTGCGGGCATCGTGGCCGCCGCGATCGGGGCGTACCTGTGGTTGTTTCAGCAGGAAGACTTCCTCCGCGCCGAGCCCGACGTCGTCGTGATCGGCGAGACGCACGGAGAGCCGGTCCAGGCCGCGGCGCGGCCGACGGCGGGGGTCGCGATCGACATCGCCGTGAATCGCGCGCTCGACGCCGCGAGTCAGGAGAATGACGCGATCTGGACGATGTGGCACGAGATGGCCTCCCGTCCGTTCTATATCGCGCTCGACACCGCGTACGCCCAGGCCGATCAAGCATCGGTCGGCGTCGAGCTCCAGCAGCAGCTGCGCAACGCGCGCTCCGCGCTGGAGAACGGCAAGCTCGAGCAGGCGAGCCGGGCGTATCGAGCGGTTCTGGCGAAGGAGCCGCGCAACGCGGCGGCGGTGAGCGGACTCGGATGGGCGCTTCTGGAGTTGGGCCGCGCCAAAGAGGCCGCGGGCCAGTTTCAGCAGTCGATCGGCATCGATGCCGAACACGGTGACGCCTACATCGGGTTGGGCTCCGCGCACCGACAATTGGGCCAGTTGCAGGACGCGTACAACGCCTACGACGTGTACATGGGGCGCTTCCCACGCGGTCCCAAGGCCAGCATTGCGTCGTATCAGATGAAGCAACTCAAGAAACAGCTCGGAATGTGAGCCTCGCCTGTGACGGATTGGGTCTTCTACAGCTCGAAATGCGGGTTCGCGAGCGCTGGTGACCTGCTGCGGTCGATCCCGTCGGCCCGGATCTGGAGATTGGAGCGCAACATCGACGACGACGGCACCGCGTCGTCGGAGATGGTGCGGGCGGCGGAGCAGCTGCTGGACCTCGATGCCTCGTTGCGGCTGCAGAACGACCCGAGCGCGGCGATCAGTCTGCGCGTCGTCGAGGCAAATGACCGATATCGGCGTCAGTTCGCGGAGCTCGGCCGCACGGAGTTTCCACCGGACCAGTTGCAGATCGTGGCCGAAATCGGGCTCAAGCCGTCGGCGATCGAGGCCGGCCACCTCGACATCGGCGACGACGTCCTCGTGGGCCTCGAGCAGCTCTACCGTGGCGGCATCGCGCACTGCACGCGGTCCGGCGAGCTCGTGGCGGTCTCGGAACTGAGCAAGATTCTCAACAGTGACGTGGTGCGCTGCAGCCACCTCGACCTTCAGCTCAGCTGCGACCGCCGACAGCGCGACTACGTGTCGCGCCAGCTCGCGGAGTTGCCCCCGCCGTTTGGCCAGTACATGCGGATCGACGGCGAGACCTTGTTTCTTCGCACCCGTTTTCCGACGACGCTGAGCGCCGAGGAAGTGAACGCCGTCTGCTCGCTCGCCCGGGACATGGCTCGATACGCCAAGTCGGGCCATGTACGCTTTCGCGAACGTGGCGTCTGGACCCATGCTGTGACCGGGATCGGGACTCAAGTCGCGGAGCCCCCGGACGGCGCCGACGGCGTGTTCAGCCGGCTCACGCGTCTTTTTAGGCCAAACAAATGAAACGCATCACCGTCGCTGGTCTTTGTCTCCTCGCCGCCTGTAGCCCAAAGCCGTCCTCGACGCCTGACGCGACGATCGCGGACATCGGTGGGGCGGATGCCCGTGATCTCGCGGACGCCTCGGTGTCGCTGCCCGATCGCTGCATTGCGTCGGCCGCCGTGTGGGGTCCGGGCCGTCCCGCGTTCCGCGATGCGACCGCAACCAGTGGCCTCGCCGCCGTCGCGACGACCGGCGTTCGCATCAGCGCGGTCGACTATGACGGTGATGGTTTCGCCGACCTGTTCCTGCGCCGCACCGGCATGATTGGCGACGACTTCGAGGGCGCCCGAACGACGTGGCTGCTGCGCAATCGCGGCGACGGCACGTTTGAAGATGCGACGCAGGCGTCGGAGCTCGTGCGAGGTCGATTCGCGGCATCCCCGAACAACGGCCGACCGGCCGAAGTGGCGGCGTTCGCGGACGTCGACAACGACGGGGATCTCGATGTGCTGACCGCGTTCTCGAACGACGGGACGAGCGCCGAGGGAGCGGAGTTGATGTTGAACAACGGCGACGGCACGTTCACGTTCGGAGCCTTGGACGCGCCGTTCCGCCGTGCGTCGACGGCGACCTCGGTGGGTGGGCTCACCTGGGTCGATGTCGATCGCGACGGACGCGTGGATGTGTGGGTCGGGCAGGGTGCGGTCGATGGGGCGCCGCTGTCGGACCGATTGTTCATGCAGCAGGCCGATGGCTCGTTCGTGGACGTGACCGCGGATCGCGGACTTCAGACCCAGGACTGGGGGATCGCGGCGCTCAATGCGGGGCTCGCCCACAGCAACGCGTGGTCCACGGCGGCCTGTGACGTGACCGGGGATGGCCACGCCGACTTGTTGGCGGCGTCCTACGGGCGGGCGCCGAACAAGTTGTTCCGCGGCCTTGGCGCCGGGGCATTCGAGGACTTCTCCGTCGCATCGGGCTACGCCTTTGACGCGCGCACCGATTGGTCGAGCAACGAGTCGGCGCGGTGCTGGTGTCAGCTCAATCCGACGGCGGCCGACTGTACCGGTGTGCCGGCTCCCAACATCACCTGCCAGACCAACGCGGACGCGTTTCGGTGGAACCACGCCAATGATCGCGAGGCGTTTCGGCTGGGCGGAAACAGTGGGACCACGGTGTGTGGTGACATCGACAACGATGGCGATATCGACCTGCTCACCACGGAGATCGTGCACTGGGATGTGGGCTCGAGTTCGGATCCCTCGGAGCTGTTGATCAACGACGGTTCAGGGACGTTCAGCCGCCCGGGCAACGACGTGACGGGCCTGACCCGCACACATACGGTGCTGTCATGGAACGACGGCGACATCACGGGCGCGCTGTTCGACTTCGACAACGACGGGCGGCTCGACGTGCTGATCGGGTCGACCGACTACGACGGCACCCGCGCGCTGCTCTATCATCAGAAGGCCGACGGCACGTTCGAGGCGGTACCGCTGGCGGAGGGGATCGACCACACGAGCTCCCATGGCGTCGGCGTCGCCGACTTCGATCGGGACGGCGATCTCGACGTGGTGCTCGGACACTCGCGAAACCGCTGCAGTGGCGCGACCCACTGCTACGAGACCGCGCAGGCGCGCTACTTTGAGAACGTCGCGGGGCAGGACGCGAACTGGGTGCAGCTGCGTCTGGAGGGGACTGAAGGCACCAATCGCGCAGCAATTGGAGCGCGCGTGACGCTCGAAACCGACGGTTTGACGCAGACCCACGACGTCGGAGGCGGGCATGGTCACTACGGGATGCAGCACGACCTCACCGTGCATGCGGGCCTCGGATCGTCGTGCACCGCGACAGTCACCGTGCGCTGGCCAGACGCCGCCGGCAGCGAAGAAACCTTCGACGTGCAGGCGGGATATCGCTATGACGTGAAGCAGGGCGGCGACGTTTCTGCGCAGAGATGACGCTCAGATCGATTTGACGCTTAACGATCGTTAAGTAGGATGTCGGGATGAGAGTTCTGCCCGCGTTGCTGATGGCTGTGTTGCTTGTGGGGGCCGCGTGTTCTGGCCGGCGTTTCGAGCCCCCTCAATCGGTGTCGAAGTTCCGCGTGCTGGGCCTACAGGCCGGCCCCCCCGAGATTCGCCCGTCGGGAACGACGACGCTGCAAGCATTGGTGGTGCGACCCGACGACGGTCCCGTGTCCTACCGCTGGCAGTGGTGCCCGTTTGCCACGACGGGCGGCAACTACTTCGAGTGTCCGGTCACTCAGGACGAACTCGAGGCCCAGATCCAGGCGGCGCTCCCCGATGGAGTGCCACCGGGCCTGTTTCAACTCCCCGACTTCGAGCTCGGCACCGAGCCGACCGCGAACCTCCGATACCCGCTCCCGCAGCCGCTTCTGGTCGCGCTGTGCGAGGCGATCGCGCAGGCCGCGGCTCAGGCCGGCGAGGACAGTGGGTTCGCGGGGGCGATTCCTCAGCTGAACTGCCGCGAATCCTACGAGGTTTCCGTTCGACTGATCGCGACGGCGTCCGACGAGCCCGCGACCGACGAGATGCTCGAAAACCTGCGCGATCAGGATCAGAGCGAGGTCATCGTGACCGGCAAGCGCGTGTCGCTGTGGCTCGATAGCGAGAACGAACAGGACATCAACCCGCTCGTGAGCGAAATCGAGATTCGACCGAAGTTCGAAGAGGATCGAGAGACACTGCTCGACGCGGGCCACGTCTGGGTCGACACGCTGGAAGACTTCAAGGAGCAGTGGTTCGCGGTGGACCCCGAAGAGCCGACGCCGATCTTGGTCGGGGTGGTGTACGAGGTCCGCGCGCGCGTCGACTCTGATTCCGTTCAGTTCTACAGCAAGCTCGCCCCGGCCGGTGGGGACGACTCAGAGCGCTACCAGGAACCGCGCTCCGAAGTGATCGCGTACAGCTGGTACACGACGACCGGGGCGCTCAGTAACGCGCAGTCTCTGTATGTGGACGGCCGCAACACCCTCGACAAGGCCGGGATCTCGGAGCTGTTCATTCCGCTCACTGACACCTCGCAGGATTCCGACGGCGCGAACGGCCAGCGTTTTATCGATTCATGTCCGGAGCTCGACGACGCCGACACCCAGAACGGGTGCGACGTGCGTCTGTGGTCCGTCGTCCGCGATGACCGACGCGGCCAAGGCTGGCGCGAGGTGCGGCTGCTCGCGACCGGAATCACGACCGATGGTCATCGACCTGGCTCCGAGAAGTAAAGGCGCCCATGAAGCAAGCATTGCTGTTCTTCATGCGCGTGGCGCTCAGCGTCGTCTTGTTCGCTGCGCCCGCCGTCGCGCAGGAGCCGCCCAGCGACAAGGGTGATGTTCGCGTCACGAAAGCGCCGGCGTTGTTGACGGAGGCAACCGCCGAGTACACCCAGCAGGCGATCGATGCTCGGGTCGAGGGCGCCGTGAAGCTCCGGCTCACGATTTCCGAAGTCGGTAAAGTCACGAAGGTCGAAGTGCTGGAGGGCCTCGGCTACGGCCTCGATGAGGCAGCGGTGGCGGCGGCGCAGAAGTTCGAGTTCGCCCCGGCCGAGATCAACAACCAGCCTGCCGCGGTGGTGCTGACGTTCTCGATCAACTTCTCGCTGCCGATCCTTCCGGCAACATTGCGTGGGCGAGTCGTCGACATCGACACGGGCCGCGGCGTACCGGCGACAGTGGCGATCGAGTACAGCGGCGAAGACTACGATCCGAAGCCATCGGCAACGGCCCAGACCCAGATCGACGGCACGTTCGCGTTCGAAGAGATTCCACCGGGCCCCTACACGTTGAAGCTGACGGTGCGGGGGTACGACGACTACCAGTCCGAGCTGCAGCTGCCTGCCGGCGAAGTCTCCGAACTCGCGTTCCGAGTGGCGGCGTCGGCGGAGAATGTCGTGGGGATCGTGCGGGAGTCCGGGACGCGGAAGTCGCTCGCCGCGGTCAAGGTCGAGTTGTATGTGCCCGAGGCCTCGACGCCGTTCGCCGAGGCGCTGACGGACGAGGCCGGACGCTTTTCGTTCCGCGGTGTGCCACCGGGGCGATACGCGGTGCGCTTCGCCGCGGCGGGTTACGTGCGATCGGCGGCGTGGCTCGACGTCGTCATCGGCGAGGTCACGGAAGGAAAGTTCGTGATCGAGGCCGAGTACTACGACGAGTTCACGGTGAACACGACGGCTCGCGAGGCCCGCGCCGACATCTCGCGACGACGCCTCGAGCTCGAAGAGATCCGCCGCATCCCGGGGACCGGTGGCGATATCGTGCGCGTGGTCCAGAACCTCCCCGGCGTCGCGCGCGCTCCCGGGCTGTCCGGTCTCTTGATCGTGCGTGGGTCTGCGCCGGCCGACACCAAGGTCTATCTGGATGGTGACGCGATCCCGGCCGTGTATCACTTCCTCGCCGGACCGGCGGTGATCAACTCCGAGATGATCGACTCGCTGGAGTTCTTCCCCGGAAACTTCTCCAGCTACTACGGTCGCGGCATCGCGGGGGTCGTCGACTTGTCGACGCGGTCCCCGAACAACAAGCGCATCCACGCGATCGCGGAGGTCGACCTGCTCGACACGACGATTCTGGTCGAGGGCCCGGTCACCGAGGATTTCGCGGTCGCGATCAGCGGCCGCCGCAGCTACTTCGACGTGTTTCTCCCGCTGATCTTGCCCGACGACGGTCCCGACGTCTTCGTGGCGCCGCGGTACTACGACGCGCAGATGTGGCTGACGTACACCGGGTTCGACGACCACCTGCTGGAGACGATCTTCTACACCTCCGATGATCGCCTCGAGTTGCTGTTCCCAGGCGACGAACCGGTGGGCGACCAGGATGTCGTCATCGACGGCATCCGGTTCGTGAACGCGTTCTATCGCGGCCAGTTCAAGTGGCAATGGCGCCCGAACCTTCCGATTGAAAACGATTTTTTCATCTCCTACGGCATGAACACGATCGCGTTTGAGGCGTCGGACAACCTGTTCTTCAACCTCGACACGCTGACCACCGCGATACGCGACGACATGCGCCTGAAGATGTCCGACCATGTGACGCTGCGGACCGGCGTCGACAGTCAGTTTGGCTTCGCGAAGGTGGCGTTGGAGTTCCCGGCGTTCTCTGAAGAGCCGGATTCGGAGCCGATCGCCGTCGAACGGCGCGTGCCGATCGCGAACCCCGGCGTGTACGTCGAGCCGGAGATCAAGCCCTACGACAAGCTGTTGCTGGTCCCCGGCGTGCGCGTCGACCACTTCGGGGCGCTGGCACGGACGACCGTCGCGCCGCGCTTCGCGACGCGATGGGACTTCTACGACCGCTGGACGGCGAAGGGCGGGGTCGGGCTGTTCACGCAGCAGCCGATGAATGGCTTCGAGGACCGCGACATCGGGAACCCGAACATCAAGCCCGAGAAGGCGCTGCAGTACTCACTCGGCGCCGAGTGGCGCCCCCTAGACTATCTCGAGTTCGACGTGACCGGGTACTACCGCGACATGTTCGACCTCGCCGTCTCCACTGATGCCGTCGTGCTCGTCGACGGCGAGCCGAAGGCGCTGAACTACAGCAATGAAGGCGAGGGCCGCGCGTACGGGGCCGAGGTTCTCGTCCGGCACTACCCGCAGCGGCGGTTCTTCGGATGGGTCGCCTACACCCTCGGCTGGTCCGAACGCTTGGAGCTCGATACCGGCGAGTTCGCGCCTTTCGAGTACGACCAACGGCACATCTTCACGGTCGTCGCGGGGTACAATTTGCCGCTCGGTTTCGACATCTCCGCGCGATTTCGGCTGACGACGGGCAATCCGCAAACGCCCATCGTGGGGTCTGCCTACGACGCCGACGGTAACTCGTACAGTCCGATCGGTGGCGAGACGAACTCGGTGCGCGAGCCGCTCTTTCACCAGCTGGACGTGCGTCTGGATAAGAAGTTCGTGTTCGACAACTGGCTGCTGAGCTTCTTCCTCGACGTGTCGAACGTCTACAACCGCACGAACTCCGAGGGGACGCGGTACAACTTCGATTACACCGACCAAGCCCCGGTGAGCGGATTGCCGATCATTCCTACGATCGGGATCAAGGGTGAGTTCTGGGCCAACGGGCCGCTCATCCGTTCGAAGGCTTCCAAGATGGAGGCCAGCCAGGGCGGACCAAGAAATGGCGGCTCCGCCTCCGAGCGATAGAATCGGGTGGTCCCCCGGCTTGGATCGCAGATGAAGCAGTGTCGAATCATCGTCTTGCTCGCATTGGCGTCGTTGTACGCATCGACCGCATCGGCCCAGTACATCAGCTCCGGCGGCGGCGGCGGTGGCGTGGTGACGCCACAAGGCACGTTCAACGAGCAGTCCCTGACGACGTTCCGACGGGACATCAGCGTCTATCTGGGTCCGTTCGCGAACCCCAAGTTCGGCACGCTGGGGGACGCGGGACTCGCGATCACCCGTCCCGGCAATGGCTCCACGTTCGCGGGGCTCGAAGCGGGCATGGCCTATGGGCTCGCCAAGGGCCTCGAGGCGGGCTTCTTTTTGCCGACGCTGGAGCTGGCGCCGGAGGCCGACATCGGCGGCGGTCTGCCGCTCTTCATCACCTGGGCGGCATCGGTTCAAGACGTCGACTTCGGCTTGCGCAACACGGTGACGATCCCGATCGATGGCGGGGTCACCCAATGGAATCCGGGGCTCCACGGCCTCGTACGCTTCGACAGTGGGCGGTTCGATTTTGGGGCGTTCTTTCCGATGGTCTTCAACGAGCCGGTGGCGGTGGGGCTCGATATCCCGATCCGCCTCGCGATGGGCTTCGAAGACGTCGTCTTCATTACCGTGCAGACGGGGCTGCGCAAGGGCGACATCATCAACGGCGAGAACGACTTGTTCATGCCGCTGGG
Source organism: Bradymonadaceae bacterium (assembly GCA_041601915.1). Taxonomy (GTDB): domain Bacteria; phylum Myxococcota_A; class Bradymonadia; order Bradymonadales; family Bradymonadaceae; genus JBFIHF01. Next base: position 16,866 of record JBFIHF010000033.1, on the reverse strand, counting down.
GTTCGGCCTGCTGTACAGCGCGGAAGTTGGGGACCACCGGCTGGACATCGGCGGGCGCTTCGAATGGCCCGGATTCCTGTGGGCCACGGCGCCCGAAGGGTCACCCGACATCGTGTTCGAGAACAACTACACGATCTGGTTCGGTCTGAACGCCCACTTCGACGTCGGCAGCTGACTACTTGCAGGTCGCGCCGACGGCGGGCAGGTAGGCCTGGCGCATGTAGTCGAGCACCATGCGGTTGGCGTTGAAACGCCAGCCCAGCGAGATGATCGCCCACTCCATGCGTTCGATCCATCCCAGCGGAAGTCCGGCCTCGTCGCGCTCGTAGTACAGCGGAATCACTTCGTTCTCGATCACATCGAACACCGCATCGCCGTCATGGGCATCTTGCGCCTCGACGGTCGCGAACTCCTCGCGATGTCCGATCGCGAAGCCGTTGTTGCCGTCGTAGCCTTCGGCCCACCAACCGTCGAGGATCGAGCAGTTCAGGGCGCCATTGAGCACCACCTTCTGTCCCGACGTCCCGCAAGCCTCTTGCGGGCGGCGCGGGTTGTTCAGCCAGACGTCGACGCCCTGGACGAGGTGCCGACCGATGTTGAGGTCGTAGTTCGCGAGGAACACCACCCGGCCGTTGTACTCGGGGTCCTGGGTGGCCTCGATGATGCGCTGCACGAGCTTCTTGCCCAGATTGTCCGCCGGGTGTGCCTTGCCGGCGAAAACGAGCTGGATCGGTCGCTCGGGGTCGTTGAGCAACGCCTTGAGGCGCGCTTCGTCGCTGAACAGCAGCGTCGCCCGTTTGTACGTCGCGAAGCGTCGCGCAAAGCCGATCGTCAAGACTTCCGGATCCATGTTGCTGCCCGGGACGACCTGCCCCTTGCCGCCGCCGCGGGGCGCTTGCTGGCCCTCGACGCGGTTTTCGATGAAGTCCAGCAGCTGAGTTTTCAGGGTCTGGTGGACCTCCCACAGCTCGGCGGGGTCCACGTTGTCGAGGCCTTGCCACGATTCGCGCAGGTCTTGACGGTGCTCCCAGCCCGCCTCGAGGTGGCGGTCGTACAGCGCGCGCATCTGGGGCGCGAGGAACGACGAGGTGTGCACGCCGTTGGTGATGTGTCCAATCGGCACCGAGCTCTGCTCGAAATGCGGCCACAGCCCGTTCCACATCTCGCGGGAGACGTGGCCGTGGAGGTTCGAGACGCCGTTGCGATACTGGCTCATCTTGAGCGCCAGTACCGTCATGCAGAACGTCTCGTTCGGATTGTTCGGGTTCACGCGCCCGAGGGCGTGGAAGTGGTAGTGATCGAGCCCCAGACGGCGTCGCAGCGGCGTCATCGAACCATCGAGCATCGCCATATCGAACCGATCATGGCCGGCCGGCACCGGGGTGTGCGTCGTGAACACGGTGTGCTTCTTGACGCGCTCCCAGGCCGCGTAGAACTCGAGGCCTTGCTCGTTCATGAGGTTGTACGCGACCTCGAGCGGCGCGAACGCGCTGTGCCCCTCGTTGAGGTGGTACACGCCGGGCTTGATGCCCAACGCGCCGAGCGCGCGGACACCGCCGACACCGAGCAGCAGCTCCTGCCGAATCCGCTGGCGTCGGTCCCCGTGATACAGGACGTGGGTGAGCGTGCGATCCTCGGTCGAGTTGCCCTCGACGTCGGCGTCGAGCAGCAACAGCGTGTTGCGCCCGACCTGGGTGCGCCAGATGTGGGCGCGGATCACGCTGTCCGTGGCCTCGACGACGATCTCGATCGGCGCGCCGTCGGCGCCCACGACCTTGCTCAACGGGACACTGTCGACTTCCGTCTTGCCGTAGTGCTCTTGCTGCCAGCCCTCGTCATCGATCGACTGCTGGAAGTAGCCATGCACATAGAACAGGCCGATCCCGACGATCGGCACGCCGAGGTCCGACGCGGCCTTAATGTGGTCGCCCGCCAGCACCCCGAGTCCACCGGAGTAGATCGGCAGCGATTCGTGGATCCCGAATTCGGCGCAGAAATAAGCGACCGGCGACGCGTGCAGCGGTCCGGCCTCCATGTTGACGCGCGGACCGGCGGTGTCGATGTACTCGCGCATCCGACGGCGCGCGAACTGAACGCGGCTCGACAGGGCGTTCTCGCGAGCACGGCGCTCGACGAGCTCCGGATCGATCTGGTCCAGAAACGCGATCGGGTTGTGGTTGGTCTGCGGCCACAGCGCGGGATCGATCTCGCGAAAGATCTGCCAGACGTCCGGTTGCCACGCCCACCACAGGTTGGACGCGATCTCGCGCAGGGATTCGACGATATTGGGTTGGGTCATGATCCACTCTTCCAAGCGGCGTTGCAGGGAACGCGGCGTTCTATCATAGTTCCCCGGACCTGCGAACTGAGGGACACATGCCCACGACGCCCTGGCTGTACGTCGACCCCACCGATTTCGACCTCGCGAGCATCGATACGAGCTCTCGTCGCGGCCCGGACGGCGAGAAGATGGACCGCGAGCGCGCCGAGCAGCTGCACGATGAGAACATCGAGGCGCTGAAGGCGCTGCAGTATCAGATGTGGGCGGAAGGAAAACACCGGCTGCTGGTCGTGCTGCAGGCGCTCGATACGGGCGGCAAAGATGGTGCGATCCGCAAGACGTTTGGGCCGCTGAATCCGCAAGGCGTCAAGACCCAGGCGTTCAAGCGGCCGACCGCAAAGGAGCTCAGCCACGACTTTCTATGGCGGATCCACGAGCACACCCCGGCCAAGGGTCAGATCCAGGTCTTCAACCGGTCACACTACGAGGACGTGCTCGTCGTACGGGTTCACAACATCGTGCCGGAAGAGCGTTGGCGCCGCCGTTACGAGCACATCCGTCACTTCGAGAAGCTGCTCGCCGACGAAGGCACGATGGTGCTCAAGGTCATGCTGCACATCTCGAAGGACGAGCAGAAGGAGCGCCTGCAGGCGCGCCTCGACGACCCGTCGCGCCACTGGAAGTTCGATCCCGGCGATCTCAAGGAGCGTGCGCGCTGGCAGGACTACCAGGCTGCGTTCCAAGAGGCGCTGACCGAGACGTCGCGACCGCACGCCCCGTGGTACGTGATCCCGGCGGACCGCAAGTGGTTCAGGAACTACGCGCTCTCGACGATCGTGCGCGGGACCCTCGAATCGGTCTCGATGCGGTGGCCGGAACCGGCCGAGGGTCTGCACGACATCGTGATCGAGTAGCCGTCAGGAGCCGTCGGTACGCTTCTTCGAGACGACCTTGTCGACGTCCTTCTTGAGTGCTTCGAGCCGGGTCGCGACGTCCTTCTTGACGTCCTTGAGTTCCTGCTCCGTCTTGGCGGCGACCTTATCAATGTCGGTGCCGAGGCGATCGAGTCGGGTCTTCACATCGGTGAGCATCGGATCCGCACTCTTCGGAGCGGCTTGGACCGCGTCGTTGGGAGCCAGCTCGTACACGACCGTCTCTTGCACGATCGTTTCCTGGAGGACCGGAGTCGCCGCCAGCTGTGCCTGAAGGTCCGCAATCGACTTCTTGGTCTCGGCGCGGAAGCTGTCGACTTGCTGGTCGATGGTCATCGTCCCGCCGGCGGTGGGCATGGATGCCTGCTCAGCCTGCGGTGCCGTGCCCGCCGCCTTCTCCTCGGCGGCGCGCTTGTCGCAGCCGACCAGTAGGACCAACGCGAGTAACACCACGAGTTGCTTGTACATACGAACCTCTTGTTGCGGGGAGCTGCAACGCCAACGCCCGCGATGGTGCGCCGTTGCGTTGGCGCGACGACGCGCAAAATGCCCGTCGTCGATTCGACGGGGCCAAGTTCGCCACGCAAAGTACTGAGTCAAATGGGGTTGGTCAGGCGCGCTGGCGGCGGCGCCAGATCAGGGCGAGCGCGAACATCAACACGAAGCCGTTGACGGGCGACGGCTGTCCGGTGGTCGTGCTGCAGGCTCGTCCGTCGAGCTCGATCTTCTGATCGTTGTCATCGAACCCCGCCGGTCCGGGAGAGTTGGTGCCGTTGCCGGTCACCGACGGCGTGGTGGTCGGGGAGTCGTCGGAGCCGGTGGGGGGCGGGCCGATGCATCCGGAGGTGTCGAAGCCGCAGCGCACCTCGCAGCCGAGCACGCCGCCGGTGTAGCCCAGTGTCGCGCAGGTCTGTCCGCCACGGTCCGAGCCGTCGCAGCTCTCGGGATCCTGACGGACACCGTCTCCGCAGGTCATCGGCGTGGCGTCGGAGTCGTCCATGCAGCCGGTGTAGTTGTAGGCGCAGCCACCGCAGCTCAGGGTGCCGGTGCCGCGGCCGAGCGACTCGCAGGTGTTGCCGCCGAGGTCGGCGCCGTCGCACTCTTCGCCGCCCTCCATCGTTCCGTTGCCGCACGACGTGCAATTCGACGTGTCGAAGCGACAGGTCGATCCGCAGGCCAGATTCCCGGACACGAGCCCCATTGACGCGCAGGTCGCTCCGCCGAGGTTGCCGGACTCGCACTCTTCGGCGCCTTCCATGCTTCCATTGCCGCACAGGCCGTCGTTGCGGTCGCCGGGATGGGTGATCGTGCCGCCATTGTTGGCGCCGGTGCCGCCCGGATCCGCGAGCTCCAACCCGTTGGAGTAGCCGTCGTTGTCGCTGTCCATTTGCGAGAGCGTGGCCCAGTTCACCGTGCCGCCCGCGGTGTGCTGGAACGAGCCAAACCCGAAGTCGTTCAGGCCGCCCGCCACGGTGTGACACACTTCACAGCCGTAGATGTTGTTCGGGATTTGGTTCTGACGGCCGTTACGCGCGAACGCGTCGCTCGCGATGAGGCTGAGGAGCGCGGCCAGAACCAGGATGTGTGTGTGTCGACCCATACCATCATCTTATTACGCAAGATCCGGACCACGCCACTTCCAACCCCACGAATCTTCGGATCGTCCGCAAATCAACAGTTTAGCGTCCGCCGCCCCGGCCGCCGATCGTGGCATGCTCGCCTCGATCTGCGCCAGATGCTGCGCGGCGGCCACAGTCTCGGTGGCGAGCGACCCTCTGCACTGGTAGAAAACCGCCATGAGCAACGAAACGATCTACATCGTCGACGGGTCGGCCTACATCTTCCGGGCATTCTACGCGATCCGGAACATGCGCAACGCGGCCGGCTTCCCGATCAACGCCGTGTACGGCTTCACGAACATGATTCGGAAGCTGCTCGAGGACGAGAATCCCGACTACGTCGCGGTAACGTTCGACCCGCACCGCGAGCCCGAGCCGGGGTTCCGCAGCAAGATCTTTCCCGAATACAAAATGAACCGGCCGCCGACTCCGGAGGACCTCGTCGTGCAGTTGCCGTACTTCGATCAGGTCATCGAGGCGCTGAACATCCCGCGCCTGCTCCAGGCTGGCGTCGAAGCCGACGATCTCATCGCGTCGCTGACCAAGAAGGCGCGCGCGCAGGGGCTCGACGTCTGCATCGTGTCGGCGGACAAGGACCTGCTGCAGCTGCTGGAGGACGACCACGTCCGCATGATCGACACGATGCGCGGCAAGACGTTCACGCCGACCGACGCCATCGAGCGGTTCGGCGTGCCGCCCGGCAAGATCAAGTACGTGATGGCGCTGTCCGGCGACTCCTCGGACAACATCCCCGGGGTGCCGGGGATCGGGGAGAAGACCGGCGGTAAGCTCATCGCGGAGTTCGGGGACCTCGAGACCGTGCTCGCGAACATCGACAAGGTGAGCGGCACGAAGCGGAAGGAGAATCTGCGGGAGTTCGCCGACCAAGCGCGGATGTCGCTGGAGCTCGTGACGCTCAAGGACGACTGCCCGGTGGAGCTCGATCTCGAGAAGCTGCGGCTGTCGGCGCCCAGCGTGGAGCGGCTCGAAACCGTGTTCAACGAACTCGGCTTCGCGCGGCCCCTGAGCGAAATCAAGTCGTGGATGAAGCGCCGCGGGTGGCTCGACGGTCCGATCAACGGGGCGGTGACCGCTCCGGAGAAGGTCGAGCCGCGCAAGGTCGGCGAGTACAGCAAAGCGACCAAGACCTATCGGACGTTGCTGACCGAGGAGGAGCTCGATGCCTTCATCGCGAGGTGTCATGCGGCTCCGCGCGTCGCCTTTGATCTCGAGACGACCAACCTCAACCCGCTTGACGCCGTGATCGTCGGGTTCGCGATGTCGTGCGAAGAGGCGCACGGCGTCTACATCCCGACCGAGCACCGCTACATCGGCGCGCCGCGCCAACTGACCACCGAACACGTGCTCGACAAGCTGCGGCCCCTGCTGCAGGGCCCACCGAAACTCGTTTGCCAGAACGCGAAGTACGAGACGATCGTGCTCGCCCAGCACGGCGTGGAGCTGACCGCGGTGCAGTTCGACACGATGCTGATGAGCTACCTGCTCGACCCCGGGCGGCTGTCGCAGGGGCTCGACGCGATGGCCAAGGACTACCTGGGCCACGAGATGGTGCGGTTCAAGAACGTCGCCGGCAGTCGCGGGCACGCCGTCGACTTCGACCTCGTGGACCTCGCCACCGCGACCCCGTACGCCGCCGAAGATGCCGATGTCACGCTGACGATCTGCGATCTGCTGGAGCCGACGCTGGAGAGCGCGAAGTTGCGCAAGATCCACGACGACATCGAGTTGCCGCTCGTCTCGGTGCTGGCCCGCATGGAGCGCACGGGCATCTGCGTCGACACGACGATCCTGCGCGACCTGTCCCGAGAGTTCGAACGCGAGCTCACCGGTCTGCAGCGCGCGGTCGACGAGGCGGCCGGACAAAAGCTCAACGCGAACAGCCCGCAGCAGCTGCGCGAAGTGTTGTTCGACAAGCTCGGCCTGCCGATCAAGAAGCAGACGAAGTCCGGGCCGTCCACCGACCAGTCGGTGCTCGAAGAACTCGCCGAGCTGCACGAGCTGCCGGACCTGATCTTGGAGTATCGCTCGTTCTCGAAGCTCAAAGGCACCTATGTCGACGCCTTGCCTGCGCTCCTGCACCCCAAGACGCGCCGGATCCACACCGACTTCAACCAGGCCGTCACCGCGACGGGGCGGCTCTCGTCGTCGAACCCCAACCTGCAGAACATCCCGGTGCGGTCCGCGCGCGGTCGTGAGATTCGAAAGGCGTTCGTTCCGCAGGCGGGATGGAAACTCGTCGTGGCCGACTATTCGCAGATCGAGCTGCGCCTGATGGCGCATCTGTCCGAAGATCCCAAGCTGCTCGCGGCGTACCTCAACGGCGAGGACATTCACCGCCTCACCGCGTCGGAGGTGTTCGACGTGCCGCTCGCCGAGGTCACCGGCGAGCAGCGGGCCGCGGCGAAGACGATCAACTTCGGCGTGATGTACGGCATGGGCGCGCAGCGCCTCGCCCGCGACCTCAAGATTCGGCAGCCCGAGGCGCGCCAGTACATCGCGAACTACTTCCAGCGCTACGAGGGCGTCGCGAACTTCTTCAGCCGCCTCAAGAACGACGCGCGCGCGACGGGCTACTCCGAGACGATGTTCGGGCGGCGTCGCCTGATGGACACGCTGTTCGAGGGCACGCAGGCCCAGCGGTCGTTCGCCGACCGCGTGGCCGTGAACATGCCGATCCAGGGCAGCTCCGCCGACATCATCAAGCTGGCGATGATCGGGCTGGACGCCGAGATCCGGAAGCGTTCGCTGCCGATGCACATGCTGATTCAGGTCCACGACGAACTCGTCTTCGAGTGCGCGCCCGAAATCGTCGACGAGGCGTCGGAGCTGGTGCGCAGCCAGATGGAGGGCGTCGTGAAGCTCAAGGTGCCGCTGGAAGTCGACCTCGGGGTCGGTGACAACTGGTTCGAAGCGAAGTGACGGACTATCCTGCGGCGATGCGGCCCTCGCTTCTCCAGCTCGCCGTGTTCCTGCTGATCCTGTTGTGGGTGCTCCCCACCGCGGCCGATGAGGGGCGCACGCCGATCCACGTGCAGATCGTGCTCGATTCGTCGGGCAGCATGACGGACAACGATCCGCGCAGGCTCTCCTCGCTGGCGGGCATGATCTTCAGCGACCTCGCCGCGGCCGGCGATTCGGTCGGGATCCTGTCGATGCGCAAAGGCAAGTTCGTGACGGAGGCGCTCGCGCCGATCGGCGACCGCCGAAAAAAGGTCCGGGAGTCCGTGCGGCTGCTTCCGTTCCAGGGCAGCACGTACTGCGCTGACCCGCTCGAAGAAGCAGCGCTGGGCCTCGAGACATTGCGGAAATCGCAGCCGACCGGGCGTCAGTTCGTGATCTTCCTGTCGGATGGCGTCTGCCCTGATACGCACAAAGACCGTGTGCGCGACGCGGCGCGCGCGTTGGGGACCGCGGGTGTCAAAGTGTTCTCGATCGGACTGTTCGGGGCCGAGGCGGCGGCCGGCCCGGACGCAACGGCCGACCTTCGCGCGATGGCCGCCCTGACGGATGGAGAGTTCTTCAGCGCTCAGACGGCGGCCGATCTGCCGCGGCAGTTCGCGTCGATCCTGGGCCGGATCGTCGGCAGCGAGGCCGAGGTCCTGACGCTGGAGGCCGGCGCGGACACGATGGCCGCGCTGGATGGCTACGTGTACGACGCGTCATTGATCCTGACCGGCACCCGGACCCCGATCATCATCAAGAAGGCCGTGGGGCCCGTGGATACCAAGCTGGAGATGCCCGGTCGGGCGTCGCATTCGGTGACCAGCTCCGCGTTTCATCTGGCTGCGTTCGGCAACGACGTCGGCGGACAGTACTCCGTGCTGCGCATCGAAGAGCCCGCCCCGGGCAACTGGACGTTTCGCATCGACGGTCCGGCAGACGTCGAGGCGCTGCTGATTCAGAACTATGCGCTGGACCCGGTCGTCGAGCTCGGCACCACCAAGACCATCTATGCGGTGGGCGAGGACTGTACGGTGCGCGCGTGGCTGCGGGGCAAGGGCGATGAGAAGATCGCCGACGCCGGCTTCCTCGATCGCGTCGAGTTCACGGTCACGTTGGCCGATCCATCGCAGAACGAAACCCAGGTCGTGCTGAAGCCGGGACCGGACGGCGTCTTCGTCGGGACGCAGAAGCTCGACGTCGCCGGCGAGTGGACCGCGCGGGGCCGCGCCCGGATGAAGAAGGGCGGTCTCGACAAGCGCACGGCGCAGGCGAAGTTCGAGGTGCGGGTGCCGTCGTTGGCGCTGGCCAAGAATCATCCCCCGATCGACTTCGGGTCGATCGACGCTGGCGCGACCACCGAGCCGTTCAAGGTCGACCTCGCGGGGTCGGAGTTTCCTGCTGCGGCAAAGATCACGCTGAGCGTCGACGGGCTGAATGGCATGCGCCACGCGCCGAAAGGCTTCGATGTCGGCCCCACGGCGCACACCGGCGAGGTGCGATTCACCGCCGAGGCTGACCACGCCGGCGGCCCGGTCAGCGGCACGCTGGTCATCGGCATGAACGGCGCGACCGTCTCGTTACCGGTGAGCGGCACGATCATCCCGCTGAGCTTCTGGGAGCGCTGGGGCCGGCTGATCATCACGATCGCGGTGGCGTTGCTCGTGCTGTTGCTGCTGCTGTTCATCATCTATGGCTACGTGTCCCCGCACTCGTTCCCGGCCGATGCGCGCTTGAACTGGGGCGAATCGAAGGATCGGCTCAAGAAGAACGAGATCCTGATCAGCGAGATCCAGGGCACCCGCTCGGGGTTCTACAAGAACGCGAAGCTCACCGTGGGTGGTCCGGGGTCCTTCATGCCCGCCGATGGCGCGGTGCTGGCCGAGATCGAGGCGACTGGCCCCTCGCAGATCACGATCCGGTCGCCGAGCGTCGAGCTCCACAAGGTGAACAAGTTCGACGACTCGAAGACCAAGGCCGTCGACGGCAACGAGACGGGCATGCACAGCGGCGAGATCTACCAGATCGGCAAATTCTACCTCCGGTTGCGCTGATGGAGCTGCGCGAGTTTGCGACGCGAGTGCTGCACGCCGACACCCTCGACGGCAAGCTGTGGCTGCCCGATGACGGCATCACTGCGCTCACCGATACGGCGCCTGGGGCGCCCCTCGCGTGGGCTGAACCGGGCCGTCCCGCGGCGCTTCGGATCGCGTCGCGGAAAGAGCGTAAGAAGCTGCCGGCGCCCGCGGCGCTGGGCGATCCGGACATGCGCGTGCGTTGCCTGCACACGTTCGCGAACCACGAGCTGATGGCGATCGAACTCGTCGCATGGGCGCTGCTGGCCTATCCCGACGCGGGGGCCGCGTTTCGCCGTGGGCTCGCGCACATCCTGGCCGACGAACAACGCCACCTCGCCCTGTACATGGACCGCATCGCGGCGTTCGGCGAACAGTTTGGCAACCTGCCGGTCAACGACCACTTCTGGCGCTGCGCACCGTCGCTGACCACGCCGCTGAAGTGGGTGTGCGCGATGAGCCTCGTGTTCGAACAAGCCAACCTCGACCACGCACCGGCCTTCGCGCGCCACTTCGATGCCGTGGGTGACACGGAGTCCGCGGATCTGATGCGCCTGATCGAACGTGACGAGATCCACCACGTCGGGTTCGGGGCTCGCTTCCTCGCCGAGAACACCGCCGCGGGCCAGAGCTCCTTCGACGTCTGGGTCGACAACCTGACCTTCCACAACACGCCCGATCGAGCGCGCGGCGACGAGTTCAACGCGACCGCGCGTGAAGCATCGGGGCTCGACGCCGATTTCGTGTCCCGCTGTCGTCTCGCCGCACCGTGATGAGCGAAGATCGAACCAGACAGCTACTGAACGATCTCTGCGTGAAGCTCGGATTCTGCCTGCCAACGCAGGACGTCGAGCGACTCGTCGATCACCCTCCACCCGATGTCTTGGCCTTTACCGACGCCGTGTTCCTCGCAGAGGGGCTCGCCCCCGACACCGCCGATCGTGCGCTCTACCGTCGAGTGCGGGACATGGTCGCCGCCGCGCTCTTGGAGAACGACGATGATTAGTACACCTCAGGCGCTCGTGACCGAGCTCATAGCTGCCCGAAGCAGGAGTAGCTCGCCCTGGCGTGGGTCACAATCCACGTGTCGGAATCGGCGTCGAACGTGGGCCGCAGAGTGCTCTTCGAGATCCAGAGATATGACCGCAAATCTTCGGGCAGGTGAGAGGTCAGGCTCGCGGGAATGATGAACGTACCAGTGTCCGCGGTGCTGCATCTCAGCTCGAAGTTGCCCACATCGAATTCGATCTCCACATCGTCCGCGCCCCCGGCGGTCCATTCGATCGCCACGGGTTCGCCGGGTGTCAGGGTCGGACAGTTCGGACGTGGGTTCGTTGGCGTCACCAGCGATGTCTGAAACGCCGGAGCATCTTCGCCTCCGTCGATCGTCAGCTCGTACTCCGTATCGAACTCGACGAAACCCCCTACACCCGCGGCCGTGGTCCGACATCCCTCAAAGGGACCGTCGGCCAACAGGTCGTGCACCTCGCCGCCGCCGGACACGGTGATATCGCCGAACAATGTCCTTCCTGTCGCGTAGCCCCAGTAGCTCTCGATGGCTGGATCTTGATAGACCACGCGGCAGTTTTCGGTTTCCGCCACCAGCTCGCCACTGATGTAGTTCATCGCGACATCTTCGTCAGCGAGTACATCGCGGCAGACCCAGGCATCTTTCCACTCTGGCGGATGGCCCTCCACTGCGCCGAAGTGCACGCTCAGGCGATTCTGCGGCAGCACGCACTCTCCGTCATGGGAGAATGAGACTCCGGGACACTCCCAGTGGCTCTTGTCGTCGTCCGAGGCACTGTTCGTCGTGCCGTTCGTGCCGCCGTTCGTCGCGCCGTTCTCTGTCGAATTGGAAGTATCGTCCTCCCCTTTTTTCGAGGAGGGCGCGGACGAGCACGCAGCCCACAGCGCGACGATCGAGATCAGTATCCATTGATTCATAGGGCCCTAAGTAGCTGCGTCTGGGGATGAAATCAAATGAGATGTACCGCCAGTAAGCGAGCGACCCTCGGTCACTCGACCTGTAGCATCGTCGAGCGAAGGCGACGAAGACATCGCGCCGGCGAGCCGCCAGACGCCGACGCGAGTTTTCCCGCAGCGTGCTAGAGCGGCGATCAGCTGATCGAGGATACCTTCGATGAGTACGCTCAGGACGACGATGGAAACGTCTGGTACATGGGCGAGGGGCGTCGGCTTCGTGTTCGAGCTCGATGTGGCGACGGGGGCTCGAATCGAGCTGACGCAGGTCACCGGCCCCTAGTGCACTCGCCGCTGAGGCATTACTGTCGACACTGGGTAACTGATCCTGCGTGCGTCTAGGAATCCGACATGAAGAAACTCGTCCAGACCCCTCGGGTGCTGGCTTTTGGCCTCGCGTTCCTGTCCCTGACCTTCGTGGCGCAGACGGTGTTTGCGCACGGGATGTCCGAGGCCGAGAAGCAGGCGATCGTCGACGGCGGAAACCTCGCCTACCTGTGGCTGGGAGCGACGCACATGCTCACCGGCTACGACCATCTGGCGTTCGTGTTCGGGATCATCTTCTTCCTGACGAACTTCCGGGACATCGCGAAGTACGTCACCGCGTTCACCGTGGGCCATAGCATCACGCTGATCGGCGCGACCTTCGCAGCGGTGCAGGTCAGCCCGTTCCTGATCGAGCCGATCATCGCACTGAGCGTCGCCTACATCGCGTTCCACAACCTCGACGGCTTCCAGCGGTACTTCGACATCAAAGCGCCGAACATGATGTTCATGATCGTCGGCTTGGGCCTGATTCACGGGCTCGGCCTGTCGACGAGGCTTCAGGACTTGCCGCTGAGCACGGACAGCCTGCTGTTGAATATCATCTCGTTCAACGTCGGGGTGGAGCTCGGCCAGGTGAGCGCGCTCGCGGTGATGTTGGTGCTGGTCGCGGCGTGGCGAAAGCGGCCGAGTTTCGCGAAGTTCAGCCGGATCGCCAACTTCGCGTTGATCGGGTACGGCCTCCTGCTGTTCCTCATGCAGATGCACGCCTACGAACACAACGTGAACGCCGACGAGTTCACTGCTGCTCCGGTCGCGCCGGCGGTGGAGAAGCCTGCGGCGACCACGCAGTGGAAGGACACCATCACCGTGACGATCCCTGCCCGTGGCAATCGCGAGTACAAGGTCCTGCTGAAGGAGGGCTCCGAACTGCAGTACGCGTGGAACACCCACGGCCCGAAGATGTACTACGACTTCCACGGCGAGCCGACCGACGGGCCGAAAGGCTACTTCGAGAGCTTCGAGAAGGCGACCGAGAGCACCGCGACCGGCGCCTTGACGGCGACCTTCGGCGGAACGCACGGGTGGTACTGGAAGAACACGACGGCGGCGCCGATCACGATCACGCTGAAGGTCGCCGGGGCCTATGAGCGCATGGACCTCGGTAAATGACTCGGCGACATGGGCCAAGAAAGAACGAAAGCGCCCCGAAGGGCGCTTAACGTCTAGAGCGGGCGACCGGAGTCGAACCGGCGACAACCAGCATGGGAAGCTGACACTCTACCAACTGAGTTACGCCCGCGAGAACTGCATCCTCCGTCCGGGAGGCGCAGTAGTCAACACCCGTTGCAGCCCACAAACTCCCGTCATTCCTTGACGCACCCGTCACCAGCACCGCCCTTGCAGCCCCAGCCGGCGCCGTAGGCTTCGATGCAATAGTCGTTGTCATTGGCGGGACAGACTTTCGTACACGAGTCGGCGAGTGCGTCGGGACAGTAGTAGTCCCCGGCGGCCGACTGCACGCACTCCTGAAGATGGGGCTTGGGGCAGGCGCACGGGGACTTGTTCGGGCAGCCGGCGAAGCACACGCTCTTGACGCAGACTTCCCCCTGGCCCTCGCTGACGCACCACTCGCTGGGCCTCCGCGCCTCGCCGCAATCATCGGCCTTCTCACAGAACCCGCCGTGACAGGCCTGCTCGGCCTCCGGGCAGTCTGCCGCGGTCGTACACGTATCCACGCAAATGCCTGCCTGGCAGACGTCACCCTTGTTGAAGTGCTGGCACCACGTGTCGGGTCGATACGCCTTGTCGCAGGTCGGCGCGTCGACGCACTTCTTCATGTCGCAGCCCTCCCACCCTTCGCAGTGTGAAGGCAGCAGGCATTCCTGGCACTGTGCGGTGCCGGCCTCGCAGACCCACCCGGAGCCGCCCCACGCGCCACAGTACGCCGATTGATTGCAGGCGCTGGTGCAGCTGGTGCCGGCGTTCGGCGTTTCGCAGACACCACCGTTGCACTCCTGATTGGCGCCGCACGGGCAGTTGCCGCCGATCGTGCAGGCGACACAGCCGACCTTGGGGACGCATTGCGCCGTGCATTGCCCGGCGCTGCCCGTGAGCACGTGACACGCGCTGATCGCCGCGCACGTCATCGCGGTCGGGCAGTTGGCACCGTCACATTTCTCCGGCGGCTCCGTGATGCCGTTGCCGCACATCGCCGAGCAGTCGTTGTCGTTCACGGAATTGCAGGCCGCCGGGCAGCATCCGTCGTTGTTCACGCACGACGTTTTGGGGCTGTAGCTGCAGGTGACGTTGCACTGATTGCTCTGGCCGTTGCGGACATCGTTGGTGCACGCGTTGCCGTCGTCGCAGGTCGCCGGGCAGTTCGAGTCGCAGGTCTCGGTGCCTTCGACGATCGCGTTGCCGCATACCGCGCCGCAATCGCTGTCGTTGGTGTTGTTGCAGCCCGGTGCGCAGCAGCCATCGCCGCTCACGCAGGCGGTGATTGGTGCGTTGGTGCAGCGCAGGCTGCAGGCGACGGCGGTCCCGGACATCGAGTCCGTCGTGCAGACGTTGTTGTCGTTGCACGTCGTCGGGCACGCGCCGTCGCAGGTCTCGGGCGGCTCGACGATGCCGTTGCCACAGGTCGAGGCGCAATCGGGGTCGTTGTTCGCGTTGCAGCCCGGCGCGCAGCAGCCATCGGGTGCGCAGGTGGTACGTACGGTGTTCGTGCACGCGAGGTTGCAGTTCGCGGCGCTGCCGATCGTGTTGTCGATCGTGCACGCGTCGTTGTCGTTGCACGTCGTCGGGCAGTTGCCGTCGCACGTCTCATTGCCCTCGATCGTGCCATTGCCGCAGCTCGCCGAGCAGTCCATGTCATCGAGGGAGGTGCACGCGGCGGGGCAGCACGAATCGCCGTCCATACAGACGTTGATCGCGGTATTCTCGCACGTCGCGTCGCAGTTCGCGGCCGAGCCGACCAGGACATCCGTCGTGCAGGCGTCTGTGTCGTCGCAGGTCGTGGGGCAGTTGCCGTCGCACGTTTCACCGGCCTCGATCACGCCGTTGCCGCACGTGGCCACGCAATCGGCGTCGTTCGTACTGTCGCAGCCTGGCGCGCAACATCCGTCACCTGCGACACAGGCCGAGATCGGCGTCCCGACGCACATCGCGTTGCAGTTGTTCGGCGAGCCCGCGATCCGGGTGACCTGACAGACGACATCGGGACAGTCGGCGAGCGTGGGACACACGCCAGCGCCGCTCATGATGTTGGGGTCGCAGATCTCAGCGCCAGACAACACCCCGTCGCCGCACACGACGGTGTCGGTGCAGTCGGTATCCGTCGCGGCGCCACAGCCGCTCGGGCAGCAGCCGTCGCCGTCGACACACGTGTCGATCACGGTGTTCTCGCACGCCGCGTCGCACGTCTCGGGCGCGCCGACCATCACGTCGGCCGTGCACGCTGCCCCGTCGTCGCAGCTGGTCGGGCAGGCGCCGGTCGCGGTGTCCGGCAGCGCGGGATCGCACGTCTCGTTCGCCTGAAGGGCGTTGTCGCCACACGTCGACGGGACCACGACCATGTCGGGTGGGGCGTCGCCCGGATCGGCGTTGGTCGCCATGTCGTTGAGCGTCGCATCAGGGCCTGCGTCCACGCCGCCACTGGTGCCATTATTGGTGCTGTCGTTGTTCTTGCGAGGGCTCAGGTCCGGCTGAGGTCCATCCCCGCCAAACAGACAGCCCGCCAGAGTTACCGCTGCGGCCAATAGTAGTGCCTTGCGTGCCATACCTATCGCTCCCAAGTCATGTGCCAAGACTTCTATCCTACCTACAAATCGCGCTGGCACAAAAGCTCGCGGCGACCGGGCGCCCGATGGTACGCTGAAGCCATGGAACCTGAAGACCTCGCATTGTTTCGGGCCGCACTGATCGCACGGCGCGATGAGCTGCGCAAAGCGGGCGACTTCGAGATCGAGCCGGTCTTGAAAGACCCCGCGGAAAAGGTCGATGACGACGCGTCGCCGCTCACCGAGATGAGTCAGGTGATCGCGTCTCGACGGAACAAGAACCGCGCGATCGAGCTGGACCGCATCGACCTCGCCATCCGCCGACTCGACGCCGAGCCCGACGACTTCGGGTTCTGTGATGCGTGTGAAAACGAGATCCCGCGTCGTCGCCTTGAGCTCATGCCATGGGCGCGCTATTGCGTAGCCTGCGAAGAGGCACGCTCGCCGCAACGCGGCAAGCGGCGCCGCCACATCCACGACTACCTCGAATGAACGACGCTCCCAACGATGAGATGGTCCGCCGGGTGCGGATCGTGACGGCAGTGACGCTCGGCATCGCGCTGAGCCTCATCGCGTTGTCGGCGTTGACGCTGAAGGCCGATCAGGTCAATCAGCTCCCCCGGGTCCCGCTGAGCACCCCCGCGCCGCCCATCACCAACGAGTGACCACCGGGTCCCGGCACCGCCGAGCGCCCGCGTCCGCCTGCGTGCGCAACCGTGATGAGGGCGGCACCCCTTGACGACGTCCGTTACCCCTTGGATCTGCGGGTCCGCTGGTCTGCTGGTCTGCTGGTCTGCTGGTCAACTTCAAACTAAGACCCGTACTCCGGCCTGAACCCCACCACGCGAAGCGCCAAGCAGCCCGCACTTCCCGAAGTGCCTTGGTGCGGCGAGCACCGCTGCGTCTTCGACCCGCGCCGATCAGTTCCAGAGACGAACCTCAGGGTCGCCAGTGAAGTGAACCGCACCT
>JBFIHF010000032.1:0-32088 GCA_041601915.1 Bradymonadaceae bacterium | reverse complement strand
CGTTTCACGAATTCGAAGACCCGGTCACGCAGCGTGTCTGTGAGCGCCTTCTTCGATGTCGCGCGCACGGCGTCCACGGTGTTCAGAATGCCGCCGCCCGCCTCGAGGATCTCGACGTACGGTCGGCCCGCGTTCCGCAGCACGTACTCGTCGGAGCGATCCCCAGCGAACAGCGAGTGCGTGTGGCAGTCGATCCATCCGGGGGTCACGACCCCGGTCTCCATGAGCGGGATCCGCTCGTTGCGCGCGCCTTTGGGGCGCTCGTTCCACGGCCCAACCCAGGCGATCTCGCCGCCGCGCACCCAGATGCCCGCGTCTTCAATGAGTCCGGTGATTTCGCGATCGCGGTCGTCGATCGCGGTGGGGTCGTAATGCGCGAGACGCGGTGCGCTCCGCGGCATCGTGAGCGCCTCAGCGGCGCGCACGACAAAATTGTCGGGTGTCATATCGAGAACGGTTCAATGGTCAATTCATAGTCGACCGCTTGTGTGGTCGAGACCTGAACCTGATACATCGCGTCGGAGGTCACGTCGACGGACGAACTGATCGTGTCACCGGCCAGCGTCCCGGTGGTCTCCGGAAAACCCTCCAGCAACACCGTCATCGTGACCGCGCTGGCGTTGCCGCTCGTCACGCGCAGCGTGACGTCGATGTACTCGCCGGCGAAGCCCTGGAAGGCGTACCAATCGTCGGCCCCCGAGCAGACCTTCAGCCCGCGGTGCGGGGTAAACGCGGACATGTTCGCCGCGGTGGACAGTGTGTGGTTGTTCCCGAAGCTGTCATCGTCCGTGCAGGAACCGGACACACTGACGCTGGCGGTATAGGTGTTGCTCGCCTGGTAGCCCCGAACGAGCAGGTAGTAGTCGCCGGTCTCGGCCGCGACGCGCTGGATCAGCTCGTTGTCGGTCACGCTGAGCCCGGAGACGGTCGCCGACGCGTTGGGACCCACCGTCGCGGCGAGGCTCGGCGCAAAGAGCTTGATGTCGACATCGCCATTAGCGTGGATAAACGTTGCGCGGGCGGTGATCTCCTGCCCCATCGTGGCGCGGAACTTGAACACGTCGACGTCGTTGACCCCGCAGATCTCTTGCATGGGCGTCGCGGTACCGTCGGGCGTGATCGGCGTCGCGGTCGGTGCGGTGTCGTTGGGTTCGATGTCCGTCGCCACACACATGGTGGTGGGCGTGTAGAAGTGCGGCGAGAACTGATACGGGACCTCGTTGCCGGAGAGCCTGAAGTACCGCGTGATCGGCTGATCGGTGGTGTTCTCGACAAACGCGTACCCGAAACCCGAACAACTGGATGCCTCGAACGGGAGCGGCGCCCTGTTGCCGTCGAGCATCTGGACCGTCGTGTTGGACCCAAACGGATAGGTGAAGAAGAGATCGGCTTCCTGCATCGGGCCGAGCTCCATGCGATAGAAATCATCGACGCCCGAGCACGCGCGCGCGTACCTCCAACCCGCCACGGTGGACAAGTCGAGGGCCGTCTCGAACGAGCCGTGGCCGAGCACGTCGTCCCCGCAGGCGAGGTCGTTGGGCGAGTAGGCGATGAAGCTGTGATAGATGCTCGACGGCCCACACAGGATCGCGTCGTCGTCGGAGGAATCGTCGTCGATCGCGCAGATCTCGTAGTAGAAGACGCGGGATTGACCGGCGGCGAGGATCGGGTTCGGGATCAGGCCCACGAACTTGGCCCCCTCGGTCGCCATCTCCATCCCTTCCATCTGGATGTCGAAATCGTTGTAGGCGTCCTGGTCGGTCCAATTGAGGACCAGGCGGTCGTAACGCGCCGCCGCTTCGGCGGACAGCGTGGCCTCGACCCGATAGCTGGCGGCGCCGCGCTGCGCTCCAATCGGCTGGTGGAGAACCTGATCTTCGTAGCCGCAGCTCGTAGGGTCGGTGGGGTTCTCGGGGACCTCCGGACGCGGCTCCTCGGTGCCGCCACCGGACTTCTTGAACAGGATCGAGACCTTCTGGGTGACGGTCGGATTCTGTCCGTCGTCGGCGGTAAACGTGACCGAGTGCACGCGAAACTCGAGTTCCTGAGGCGTGGGCAGCCACTCGAAGCGACCGCTGAAGTCTCCGGTGCGTGTATAGCCTGCCCCGGGCGGGGCGAGGGCGGTCGGCATCGCGATCGCGACGCCAATCGAGTCGTCGTCTCGGACGCGAACCTCGAAGATGAGCGGCTTGCCCGAATCGGTGTTGTAGAGCACGGAGGGGCTGTTCTCGAACCGCGGGATGCCGTTGCCGGCGCGGATCGAGATGCTGACGACGCGCTCGCTGCGGCCGCCGGAGGCGTCTTCGGCAAAGAAGATGAGGTTCAGGGGTTCGGCGGCCGGCGTGACATCGCTGGCGAGCGGATCCCAGTCGAACACGGCCCACCCGTCGAACAGCTGCACCGTGGCGCGGGCGGGCTGGTTGACCACCCCGATCGACACCGAGCTTCCCTCGGGGTCCGCCGCGGTGGCGGTGATCGTGATGCGCCCTTCACCGACGACGTAGTTGAACGTCGCGGGGACATCGAGGCGGATCTCGGGCGGTTGGTTGTTTCCCGTGCCGTCCGTGGGACAGCCGGGCAGCAAGACCACCAGCGAAATCAGGGCAACGATCGTTCGAAACATGGTCGCGGTACTCATCGGATGAGGGTCAGCTCGTACTGCACGCGCTTCGTGGTTTCGATCTTGTAGTAGTGCTGGCCGGCGGCCGCGGGGAAGAAGTCGAAGTCCAAGCGATTCGCGTTGCGCACGCCCGTGCCGACGATGTTGTCGGCGTTGTCGTATACCGTGATGCTCGCGTCGTCGATCGTCCCGGTGCCGCCGGTCACGATCAGCTCGCCAAGGACCGGTCCAAACTCCGTGCGCTGGAGCCAATCCGCAGCGCCCGGACAGACGGCCATCGATGTCAGCGTCACCTCGCTGTCGGCGGGGATAATCATCGCCGTGGCCTTGGTGTGTCCGGCGCCGTCGGCGTCCATACAGGGCGGCGCGGCGGCGACTGTGAAGACGAGCTGGTACCGATTGGCGCCCTCGTTGTTGTTGAAGACGAGCAGGTTGTAGGTCCCGGTCACCGTCGCGGTGTGGGTCAACGTCTCCATGTCGGTCAGGCCGAACGTGAACGCGCTGCCGGAGCCGCCCTTGTCCACCACCTGACCCGGCGCAAACAACGTCATGTCGAGGTTGCCCATCGCGTTGGTGAAGGTGTGGGTCACGGTCAGTTCGTCGCCGGCCGTGAGCGGGATCGCGAACACGTCGAGGTCGTTGCCGTCGGGGCAGATCTCGCCGTTGACGGTCATCCCCGCGGTGACGGGCTTCGCCGTCGCGGCATCCTCGTTGGGTTCGGACGTCGCATCCGAACACTGTTGGGCGTTGCCCGATTTGAAGGCCCGCAGCACGTAGTTCACGTTGTCGCCGCTGGCCTTGACGTAGAACGTGCCGCCTCCCGAGGGCGCGGTGACCTCCGCGGTGGCCAGACCGGTACAGGTCGACAACTTGACCGGCACGGGGCTCTGGGCGCTGTCGTAGGCGACGAACGTGATGTTGGCGCCCTTGTTGTAGACGGCGGAGAACAAGGCCGACTCGCCGTCCCGCAACGTCACGGAGAAGAAGTCGTCGTTGCCCTCGCAGACGCGAAACTCGTCCCATCGCTCATCGAGCGGAACCGCGGAGTCGAAGTCGTCATTGCCGCGCAGCAGGTCGAGCCCGTCCTCGACGCAAGACGGCGCGTCGGGGGTGTAGTCGGTGAAGCTGTGCCAGAGTTGAAGATCGCCGGAGCTCGGGGCGCAGGCGATGGCGTCGAGCCCGGCCGCGTCATCGTCGAAGGCGCAGATCTGGTAGTACACGGGCAGGGCCCCCGAATCGCCAATGAACGAGGTGTACGGGGACACCTCGGCGACAAGACGATCGCCTTCCATCACCATCTCGACGGCATCCCCGGAGCGCTCCCCCTCGGCCGGCGGCTCGCCGTTGTAGGGCGGTCGCGACGTGATGTAGAGCACCGCGCGGTCGTAGGCGGGATTGAGCAAACGGGCCTCGAACCGATACGGCATCCCCGGGGTGCGCTGTGCGCCGATCGGCAGGTGCTCGATCACGGCCTCGCCGGGACACATCTGATTGGTTTGATCGCGGTCGATCACGACGGCCGATGCCGTGCGGATCACAATCGTGACTTTGAAATTCTCGACCGGGTTCTCAGCGTCATCAGCGGTGAAGTTCACGCTGTAGACCTTCCGTTCGAGCTGCTCGACGGTCGGCTCCCACGAAAACTTCCCTTCGTACGGGCCGGTCTGCATGAACGTCGATCCGGCGGGCTTCGAGGCCTGGTCCATCGCCAGTGTGACCTGAGCGGAGTCCTGGTCGGTCACGGTGACGTTGAACTCGAGCCCCTTGCCGCTGCGCGGGTCGTACAGTTCGCTGGCGTTGGACTTGAAGACCGGCTTGCCGTTGCCCGGCAGAATCTTCAGCGTCACGACCTTCTCGGTGCTCGAACCCGCGACATCGGTGACGATGAAGATGAGCTGGATCGGCTCGGCGTTGAGGGCGTCGCTGGCGAGCGGGTCCCAGCTGAAGACGGCCTCGTTGCTGAAGGGCAGGAACTCGGCGCGGGTGCCGACCGTCCAGGCGACTTCCTTGGGTTTGTGATCCCACGCGAACGTCAGCGCACCGCCTTCGGGGTCGCTGGCCTGGATCGTGATGTTGAGCTCTTCGCCGACGAGGAACGTCCCGTTGGCGGGGACGCCACTCACGACGACGGTCGGCGGCTCGTCGCCACCGCCCTCCGTGCACCCCCCGCACCCCGACATCACGAACAGAAGTGCGGCGCACAGGCGGAGTATTCGGCGGAACGGTCTGCTGATCATTCGGTCCTCGCGCGCGTGAAATGCGCTGTTTGCGTAGCCACAAACGCTATCAGATCGGTCATCGCGATTGTAGCGTGATGCAGGACTTATGGGCGATGCCGGCGGCCTTGTAATGCCGGCATGCGGCCTTCGAATCGCCGACCTGTCGGTAGGCGTTCGCCAGCAGCGGGTGGCAACTCGTCTCGCCACCGGCGAGCGCCTCCTTGCACTTGGCGATGCAGCCGGCGTAGTCGCCGGCGAGAAACGCCTTGTTCGCCGCGACGCGCAGCTCGGCTGCGGTCGGCGGTGCGGCCACCTCCGGCTCTTTGTCCTTGTTGTCGAGACTGCCGAAGACATCGAGCGTATCCGACGTCTCCGCTGGTTTCGGCATGGCGACGAGCTTCTTTGGACGGGGGTCCTTGCGCTTGGGGCGCTCGTTGTCCGCGGATTCGGACTCGGCCAACAGCTGCGCGGCGATGATCTCCTGGGCGTCCAGCTGCGCTACGTCGGAAGCGAGTTGGAACGCGCCCACGACCACGAGGCGCGCGTCGACGACGCCGCCTTCCTCGAGTCCGAGGTCGGAGCCGAGATCGATCTCGAGCGTCGGCGACCCGGCGTCTTCGGGCACGTGGACGGCCACCACGGCGACCGGGGCGACCGGGGCGACCGGGGCGACGGGCTGCGGTGGTGGGTCGCTCGCCCAGAACGCGCCGACGAGGCCGCCGCCGAACAGCACGGCCGCCGCTGCCACCCACAAGGCGACGCGCGAGGATGACGAAGTCGACTCCACCTCCAACGCGTCGTCGGTGTGTGCTGCGGTCTCGCCGGTCTCCACGGCCAGCGCGTACCCGACCCGCGTGCGGCGGGGCGCGGACTTGCCGCCGTCCAGCTCCGGCGCCCCGAAGCTGTCCGCCGAGTCCGTCCGAACGTCCGAATTCGGTGGCCCAAACGAGGCGTCGATCTCATTCTCGGAGAGCCGCACGCTAGGACCGATCGAGGAGACCACGCCGTTGAGCGCGTGGAGCAGCTCCGATGCGTCCTGGTAGCGGGCGTCGGGATCCTTGGCGAGGATCTTGTGCATCACGGGCGCGAGCGGCGTGTTGATCAGCGTCGGCGGCACGACGAGGACCTTCTGCATCTGGTTCATCAGCGTCTCAGCGACGGTGACGCCCTCGAAGATCTTGCGCCCCGTGATCATCTCCATGAACAACACCCCCAGCGCGTAGACGTCGGCGCGCTTGTCGGGGCGGTGACCGCGGACCATCTCCGGGCTGAGGTATGCGACGGTTCCCGAGACCTCTCCCGTCGAGGTGACGTCGAACTTCTGCGAATCCAGCGACTTGGCGATGCCAAAGTCGAGGACCTTCACGAAGTCCCGATTGGAGCCGAGCCGCTGAACGAACAGGTTCCCGGGTTTGAGATCTCGGTGCACGATGTTGCGGCTGTGGGCCTCACTCACCGCGTCTGCAGCCTGGACGAGGATATCCAGCGCCCGACTCACCGGCAGACGGCCCTCGTCGCGCAGCACACCTTTCAAGTCCTGACCGGTGAGCAGCTCCATCACGAGGTACAGGTAGTCGCCGTGATGGCCGTAGTCGTACAGCCGGATCGTATTCGGATGGGTCAGTTGTTTGGCGAGATGGATCTCGCGCATGAAGCGAATGCGCGTGGTTTCGCGCTGACTTCGATCCGGCAGTAGCAGCTTCACCGCCACATCCCGGTCCATCGTGAGCTGGCGCGCGCGCATGATCACGCCCATGCCGCCCGCGTTGATGATCTCGTCGAGCCGGTATCGCTCGTCCAAGACGTCTCCGGGCATCGGATAGCCCATCGACACGGTTTTTACCTCAAGCTCGGGCATCGGCACGCGAATCAGCAGGTACAGCGATGATACCACCCCCCGAGTTTGGCACCAGTGTTCGAGCCACGTGGTAGGCGCGCCTGCCAATGGACTGGCTAATCAATCTGCCTGCCGCGACATTTCCGTCGCGATCGGCTCGGCGCCGGGGGGCCGAGATTCGGGCCGCAAAACCAAATACACGTGCCAAAACAAGCTGATAGCACAACTCCACAGAAATATTCCATCGAGTGGCACCAGATCTGCAGTAGACCCTGGTGTTCCGAGGACGACACTTCTGGATGGATAACCCGTCACCGGAACGACGCGCAGTGAGAGCACAGAATTTTCGATTAAATAAATGCAGTAAATGCGCACGAATTATTGATGATTATTTGGATGCAAGGAGCCGGGCGAAATGCCCGGCTTTTTTGCGTCCGGACCCCGGCGATCACGCGGCGGCGATGATGCGTCGGATCCCGAGAATCGCGCGGTACATGCCGACGTCCCGCATCGTACTGGCCGGTCCCACGGCGGCGACGAAGTAGCGTTTTCCGCCGGTCCGAAACTCACAGGCCGAGATCTGGTTGGCGCGCACCGATGGACGCAGCTTGTTGAGACGCGCAAAGAGCAGCCGACAGTGGCTGCCCACCGCGAGACGCGGCGTCTCGCGGGCGAGGATTTGCTCGAACGCTCGGTCGCGACCGGTGCCTTCCACGAGGCGACCGGCCTCGTCGACCAGCACGACGGTATCGAGGTCGAAGTCTGCGAGCACCTGCTCGAGTTGATAGCGAGTGGCGAGCTCGGTGGACGAGCTGCGCTGACGGCGACGTTCCGTGTCCATGATTCCTCCGTGGGTCTTGTGCTACCTTGTCCTACATCAGACTACCTGCGCGGCGAGGGCGGTCAAAAATTCGGCTCACCGAACCGCTCAGTCCGATGTCGAACCGCTCACGGGACCCACGGACAACTCGGCGGTTCCTCATCCCACTCGACAACGCATCGCTCTAGGTTAACGCTGACCACGTACGGAACCCACGGATGGGTCCAGGAGCCGAAATGAACACCCCTACCTCGACCCTTCGCCGACGCCGACGCCACGTACGCGATGCGATCGTGCTCGTTGCGGGCCGCGGAAGTCGCCTCGCCCCGCTGACGGACATGATGCCGAAGTGCCTCGTCGAGCTGAACGGCCAGCCCCTCGTAGTTCGCCTGCTGCGCCAGCTCGCCGAAGCGGGCGTCGCGCGGGCTTGGATGGTGATCGGGTATCGCGGCGACGACATTCGAGCCGCGCTGGAGAGGCTCGACGGACTCCCGGAGTTGCACTGGGTTCCCAACCCGACGTGGGAGACCTTCAACAACGCCGAGTCGGTGCGCTGCGCGATGGCCGCGATGCCGGGGCCGGCGCCGTTCTTCGTGTGCGACGGCGACGTGTACGTCGCGGACGGGACGTTTCTGAACGACCTGGCGAGCGACTCGCGGCCGAACATCTTGGGCGTCGAGCTGCGTTTGACGCAAAACCTCGACGCCGAGGACATGAAGTTCCAGCTCGAACCGGTCGATGTGCCCTGGTACAGCCGTCGCGTCACCGGGCTGGGCAAACAGCTGGGCCGCCACTGGTGCCACGGCGAGTCGATTGGCTTTCAGGTGGTGGGCGACGAATCGTTCACCGCGCTGCTGGCGAGCTTCGACGCGCTGACCGACGCCGAGCGTCGCACGCTGTATTACGAAGACGTGTTTGCGCGCCTGATCGCGCAGGGCCACGAGTTCTACACGCACGCCGTGCAGCCCGACGCGTGGACCGAGATCGACACGCTCGAAGACCTGACGCGCGCGCGCGAACAGTTTGACGAATCGCCGAGCCGAAAGCGCGCCTGACCGGCGCTCGAACGCCCCGAAGTTCATCGTGCGGCGCGTGACGACCTGCAGGATTGGTGATATCCAAAGGGGAGTCGATCCAGGTTGCCAATCTATGAGGCTCGGTGGGTAGTTTGACCGATCGTGACACAGAGGACCTCGTCTTCGACCTCGACGTGTTGCGCGGGTGGAAAGAGGTGTACGACGAGGGTTTGCGCGCTGAACACGCGCTGCCGGCGCTGGCTGTACTGGTGTGCCGAAACCCCGACCGTACGGTCCGCTACGAGTTCCGCCTTCACGGACCCGAGACCTACGTCGGCCGCTACCACCCGCAGAACGGGCCGGTCGACGTCATCATGGCCGGGCTCGAAGATCACGAAGTCTACAAGCTGTCCGCCCCGCACATCCGACTGATCATGTCCGATCGCGGCACGTGGACGGTGCGGCCGATGACCCCGGCGGCGGTCACGAAGCTGAACGGCAAGCCGCTCATCGACGCGCGTACCGCCGTGAACATCACGCACAGCGACAAGTTGACGCTGGGTGCGTTGGACTTCGAGTTCAAAACCACGGGCGTCACCTACGACGCGTGGCTCGAGGCGAAGAAAGCGATCTTGGTCAACGAAGACGCGACCGGGCTCTACCTGATGCGCGCGGGCGGTATCTGTGGCCCCAGCATCATCGCCCCCCGCGGCGGTCGCATCGTCCTCGGCCGGTCGTTCCCCCGTCGCGGCGACCTCGCACAGGGCGCATGGCGTGCCGAGGAACAGCCCGACTGGGACCTCTGCGGACTGTGGGAGTGGGAGCGAAAGTTCATCGGCTTCGTTCATGCCGCGATCGTTCAGACCGACGACCAGTGGTACATCGATCCGGTGTCGGTGCGGCAGCGAACGTTCGTCAATCGACTCGAAGTCACGAGCACCACGGCGCTGATGCCCGGCGACGAGATCGGCCTGGGGTCGGTGCTGATGCACTTTCATGACCCGTCCGATATTCACGCCTCGACGCACAGCCACACCGCGGAGTTGCCCGCCGTCGTCAACTGGCGTGAGGAACATACGAACCCGCGCCTCGAGCCGATCGCGCGCGAGTCCGACGACCTCGCCGTCGACCCAAAACCATCGAACAGCAAGCCGAATCACCTCGCCGCCGAGTCCAGCGAATGAACGGACTCGAAGTCGGATCGATCGTGACGTTGGCGACCTGGGACGTCGAGCTACGAACGGAGCTGTTCGCCGACGACCAGTGCAGCGCGTTCCTCGCCGAGACGCCCGATGAAAACCTGGTGCTCGTGTGGGACGGCCCCACGGAGTGGGCGGGTCATGTCGGCAAGCTGTTGCGCACGTTCCGCCCCGGGCTGCCGCGCGTTCTCGCGACGGAAGAGAACGGTGAGAGCACGATCATCCTGCTGGAAGGACCGCCGCGGACCGCGGAGCCGTTTCACCTGGAGACGTGGAAAGCGCTCGACCACTCCCGCGCGGTTCACGGACTGCGCACCCTGACGCATTCGATGGGGCAACTGCATGCCGGTGGCGGATGGCTGCACGGGATCAAGCGACGGGAGCTGCTCATCGATGTCGCGACCGGCGACATCTTCGTCGCGGCGATGCCGCGTCTGCACGCCAACGCGCACCCGTCCGTCGAAGCCCCGTGGCGCGACATGCGGCTGATCGGCGAACTGGCGTACGAGAACTTCCTCGACGAGCCGTATCCGGGCGGCCATCAGATGGCCGCGATTCTGCAGGATCGCGTCGCGATCGGTGATCTCGGGATCGTGTTTCCCGGCCTGCCACAGATGCTCGCCGGGTGCGTGTCCCCGTACGGTGATCTGGCGTACGCGGGGACCAACGACCTCGTCGCGGGGCTCGACCAGCTCGAGCTGGAACTCGCGCGACCGTGGTCGTTTCAGGTCGGCGCGGCGTCGACCGTCGGCAACTACATCTTTCGCAAGAACAACCAGGACAGCTGCGGGCACATCGCCGTGCAGTCGATCTGCGGATCGCGGAAGGTCAGCCTCGGGTTCTTCTGCGTCGCGGACGGTATCGGCGGCATCCAGGACGGCGAGCGGGCAAGTCGACTCGCCGTGGAGTCGGCATGCGAAGCGTTCGGCCGCGGATGGGCGGCCTACGGCGCGGAGCGGCTCATCGAGCACCCCGTCCAGTTTGCGCGCAGCGTCGCGAAGGTCGTCGGCCAACGGCTGGCGCTGGAAGGCGAGTTCGAGCCCGACAACAACCGCGGGGGCACGACGTTTAGCGGACTGCTGATCGCGGGCCAGCGCGCCGCGGTCTGCCACGTGGGCGATTCCCGCGTCATGCTGTTCCGCGACGGTACGATGACCGCGTTGACCCATGATCACACGCTGGCGAGCATTCTCATCGAACTCGGCGAGCTCACGGAGGCCGAGGCCGCGGACCACGAGCTCAGCCAGCGTACGATCTCGCGGTTCTTGAGTACGTCCGCCGAAGTTGAACTCGATCGCGTGGACAGTTTCGGACCGGCGGCGATCAAACGTCTCGGTGCCGGGATCGCGGAACGCGGGATGATCGTGCGCACGGGCGACGTCTTCGTGCTGACGTCCGATGGCGCGCATGGAGAGCTGACGCCCTCGGCGTTCAGCCTGTTGATCGACGACTACGTCGACCGCCCACAGGAGCTGTGCGACGCTGTCGTACAGAACGCACTCAATCGCATCGGGCGAGACAACTCCACCGTCCTGGTCGTGCGGGTCGAGTAAGCGCTCAGCGGCCTTCGTACTCGGTACCGACGCCGAGGCGCATCGGCGTGTTTCGCCACAGCACGTAGCCAAACAACACATTGTAGGGCCCCAGAAACAGCAGGTGCAGCGCCTCGAAAGCGCCGTCGAACCACGTGGACAGGAAGATCGCGGTGTAGACGAACCCCATGTGGGTCCCGAGGCCGAGCAATGTGAACAAGCGCACCGATTCGATGTGCTGGTCGCGGAACGATTGGCGTTCGGCACGGTTGAGCTGCGGCTTGTAGCGCGGCCCCGCGATCACCTTCTCTTGGCCCGCGAGCAGCATCCGCACATAGATGAACATCCCGATCTTCTGGGCGAGCGACCCGTCGCGCTTGACCTCCTCCCACTGGTTCTCGGCGACGTCCAGCGACTCGCCGCCGTCCGATTCGGACGGCTGGACGAACGAGAAGTAGATCGACTTGAGCTTGTCGTAGATCCAAATCCGCAGACCGCCAGACCACCCGGCGAAGAACGCAACAACCGCCCAACCCCAGCCGTGCTGCTGCAACGTCGCGTACCACATCGCGACATACAGCCCGAGCAGCACGAGAAAGTCCACGAGACCGTCGAGGATGCGGCCCCAGCGCGTCCCGCCGCCTTTGGCGCGCGCCAGCTGGCCATCGGCGCAGTCGAAAATCACGGACGCAAACGCGAGCACCCCGG
Organism: Bradymonadaceae bacterium; assembly: GCA_041601915.1. GTDB lineage: Bacteria > Myxococcota_A > Bradymonadia > Bradymonadales > Bradymonadaceae > JBFIHF01. The sequence goes on along the minus strand of JBFIHF010000032.1, from coordinate 20,137 downwards.
CGAGCATGCGCCACTCGCGCTCGCCGGTCTCGATGCTGAAGAGCAGGACGCCCGTCGCGCCGAGTCCCAACAGGAAGCTCCCGAGGGTCACGAGGTTCGGCCCGATCGGGGTGGGCACCAGAAGCATCGCCAACAGCGCCGCGATCGGGCGGTGCCAGACGATATCGATCCACTCCTCAACGTCGGGCGACTTGAGCGCGTAGACGCGTCGGAACTGCGCCATGAAGTCGGGAATCACCGGGCGGCCTGGGCCGCGACGGCGGGGGGCACGATGAGTAGCGCTGCGCGAAACACTCTGGGCCTCCGTGGCGATCGTGACCGCCCATATACCGAGCACGATCTTGCGACGCAACTGCCCGCAACGATTGCAGACGTCGGCACGGCACCGAAATGTCACGGGGATCGGTTTGCATCGTGACCCCCTCCTAAGCGAATATTGTGGTAGGGAGCGTCGTTTACGAACTGACCCGACGTTCACTTCTCCTGTAGCCAACTGTTTTTATTATGGGCATCCGAAGACTGACACAGATTCTCTTGGTGTTGTTCGTGTTCGTGTTCGCGAGCGCGGGCACCGCGGTGGCCTATAATTACACCGGATGGCGGAAGGGCCCGTGGGTGTTCCACAAGGAAAAGAAGGGGATGAAGATGTGGCTGAACGAGGAGGTGCCGACCGGCGTCCATGGCGTCCGGGTCGACACGATCGTCGATATGCCTCCTCACGACATCTTTCCCGTCCTGATGGATGAGAAGCGCCAGGCGGAGTACTCGTTCATTCGGGAGTTCAAGATCCTCAAGCGCGGAGAGCGCTGGGGCTACCTGTATCAGCGCGTGCGGTCGACCGGGATTCAGGACCGCGACTTCACGGTGAAGTTGCTGCTGCTGTACCCGGAGGTCGAGAACGGCGGGCCGTATGGCTGGATCTGGGACCAGGAGAACGACAAGGGACCGCCGGAGCGAAATGGCATCGTGCGGGCCAGCGTCGTCTCAGGCTCTTACGTACTCACGCCGCTGGACAATGGGACCCGGACACGAATTTCGTACCGCCTGTGGTTTGACCCGGCGAGCTGGGTTCCGGACTTCCTCATCAACAATGCCGTGCGCAACGCGGTGTTTGAGACCGTCGATCAGCTCCGAGAGGAGAGCCGGATGATCAAGGCCGGCAAGCACCCCACGATCTCCAAAGCGAACTAGCCGGCGCTTTAGCGACCTTTCCACACCGCGGCACGCTTCTCGGCGAACGCCGCCAGTCCTTCGGCACGATCTTCGGTCGGAATCGTCGCCGCATAACACTGCGCTTCGATCTCCAATCCCGTCTCCAGATCCACTTCGATGCCGCGCGACATCGCGATCTTGGCCTGACGAAGCGAGATCGGCGCGGCCTTTGCGATCTCGCGAGCCAGGGTTCGTGCGGCATCCAGCAGGTTGGCGCGCGGTGCGACTCGATTGACCAGCCCGATGTCGAGCGCCGCCGCCGCGTCGAGCTTTGCCGCGGTGAACACGAGTTCCTTCGCCTTGGCGATCCCCACGATACGGGGCAACCGCTGAGTTCCCCCGGCACCGGGGATCACCCCGAGGCGCGTCTCCGTCAGCCCGACGACCGCCTCGTCGGCCATGATCCGCAGGTCACAGGCCAGCGCGATCTCGAGGCCTCCGCCCAGCGCGTAGCCGTTGATCGCGCAGATGACCGGCTTGGACACCGTGTCGATCACGCGGAACGTCCCGCGGTAGTCCCGCAGCCGCTGGTCGACTTCGGCCTCGGACATCCCGCGCCGCTCCTTGAGGTCCGCGCCGACGCAAAACGCCTTGTCGCCGGCGCCCGTCAGGATGATCACCCGGACATCGTCCCGCCCGTCGAGCGTGTAGAAGCGGTGCCACAGCTGACCGACCAGCTCGCCGTCCATCGCGTTCAACGCGTCGGGGCGATTGATCGTCAACACGCAGATCCCCTCCGCATCGACCTCTTCGAGCAATACATCTGATGCGAGTTCGTGGCTCATCGACTATCCTCGGTTCAGGTCACCCCGATGGGCTGAGGAAGTGGAATGGCTGAATTACCGCCGAAAGACAAGCCCGAGCCCGATGAAGCCGAACTCAGCCGACAGCTCATCGAAGCGCTGGCGTCGGCGTACTTTCGGACCTGCCGACGACTGGCCAAACTGCTGAACCGGCGCAGTCGCTAGCCGAGCGCCTGTACCTGCACGGACAGCAAATCGCGGTAGGGACTCGCGTCGAACCGGTCGAGCCGCGCGAGGGCGCGCGAGATGCGCTGACGCACCTCTTCGGCGACGACGTCGAGCGCTCCGGTCTCTTCGACGAGCTTCGCGACTCGGCGCATCGCGAGCGCATCGAGGTCACCGAGCTCCTCCTGAATCGACGGATTGCGTTGCACGGCGATGATGAGGGGCAATGTGCTTCGCCCTTCGCGCAGGTCCTCGTGGACCTCCTTGCCGAACCGCTCTCCGCCGACGAAATCGAGCAGGTCGTCGCGGATCTGGAAGGCGATGCCGAGGTCACGCGCGAACTCGCCGAGCGCGTCGATCTCTTCGGGTGAGCCACCGGCGAAGCGTGCGCCGGCGCGGGCTGCCCACACGAACAGCGACGCGGTCTTGAGTTCGCAGACGCGCCGATAGTGGACTTCGTCGAGCACGAGTTGACCGGCGACCTCCAGCTGGATCAGCTCACCGTCGACGAGGCTGCGCACGCAGGCGAGCGCTTCGGCGAGCGCGACGTGCGGGTCGACGGCGCGGATGAGGTCCATCGCGTCGGTCAGGCAGTGGTCGCCGGCGAGCACGCTGGCCGCGTTGGAGTAGACGACGCGAGCGGTGGGCATATCTCGACGTCGGTCGCCGGCGTCGATCACATCGTCATGCAGCAGGCTCGCCGAATGAATCAGCTCGGCGGCCGCGGCGAGGTCCGCGTTGAACACGGCGTCCCCGGCGACGATCGCGGAGGCGAGGAGGACGAGGCGCGGCCGGAGCAGCTTGCCGCGCGTTCCGATGAGATGGGCCATCGGCCCGCGCGCCGCACCGGCGGTCTCGACGACGCGGTCGAGGACGACGCCGACGTCGTCCAACGCGCCATGCAAGCGAGCGTGGGCCGCGGCGACCGGGTCGTCGCTGGTCCCGTACGTTTGTTTGGCGTCGTGAAGCATCGTGTCCTCGTCCGTTTCTGCGGCGAACGCAGGCTCGACACTACAACTTTCAAAGTTTTTTGAAAGCTTAAATTTCAGCCCGCGACCGACCGACTTCCCACAGCATCACGGCGAAAACGATGCCGTACTCGATCGCGACGACCCACCACGCGATCAGCCACGCGCCGCCGGCGTCATAGGAGATCCACGCCGCGTACGACACGAGCACGACCGCGCTGAAGACGAGCGACGTCGCGTGAGGCCGCAACGCCGCCAACGGCACGAGCCACGCGACGTACCAGGGGTGCACCGTCGGCGCGACGACGTACAACACGAACAAGATGATCAGGGCCGCGACGATCGGATCTCGGACGGCGGCGAGGCAAAAGATCAACGCGAACCCCACCACGAGCGCCGCCGCGAGCTTGGCGATCGTCTGCGAGATCTGGTTCGTCGCGAACGATGTCCGTGGCAGCGTCTTGCCCTCCCACTCCTTCGTGAACCCGTGCGCCACGGCGAACTCGTCCCATTCGCGCAACTCAAACAGGCGTTCGTTCCGCTCGCCCTCCTGCAGCAGCGTCCAAGCGGCGCTCTCCCAGGCGCGATAGATGCCGTCGTTGGACCGCCACGAGGCGGCGTAGGTGCCAAAGCCTCCGAACAACTTGGGGCCCGCGTCGATGAAAACCGCGTAGGAGCCCAGCACCACCGCGGCAGCCGTCACGAGCATGACGGCGCGCTCTTTCGCCGCGTCGCGCCGCGACTGCTCTCCGACGCGCCGCAACATCAGGTATGGGATCAGGAGCACTCCCAGCAGCTTGGCGCCGATCGAGATACCGAGCAGCGCGCCGGCAGCCGCGCCGGCGCGAAGGCCACGCCGCCTCGCGACGACGATGAGGGCCAGCGTGAGCGCCGACCAGGCCACGACATCGAGGTGGCCACTCCACGCGACCTCGAGCACCACGAGCGGGTTCAGCGCGTAGACGGCGAGACCGAAGATGCGCCCGGGGTGCTCGCCGACCAGGCGCCACGCCAGCGCGACGGCGGCGAGCTCGATCGCGATGAAGAGAAACTTCAACGTCGCGAGACCGCCGCCGACCGCAGCGACGGCCGCGAACAACAGCTGCGAGACCGGCGGATAGATCGTCGAAATCTCGGGGTGGTTGATGCGCGGCCAGATCGCGTCGTCGCGAAGCGCGACGAGCACCTCGGACGACGGCGCATGCGAGAACGGGTTGTACCCGGCGAGCGTGACGCGCCCTTCCCACACGTAGCGGAAGATGTCGTCGGACAGCACCGGCTCGGCAAACACGAGGGCCACCCGGATCGCGACCGCCGCGACCACGACGCCCACCAATGTTGGCGAGGAGGGCTCGCGACGGATCAGCCACAGCACGAACGCATAGGTGAGAAAACAACCGGCGTAGGCGATGACCGTGGTGGCGGCACCGACCAACGGCGCGAGGTGCGCCGTAAACGTGGCCTGGATGGCGAGCAGGACGAGTGCCGCGCCGAGGGGGCGAAACATGTCGCGCTCAGCTATCGGGCGTACGCAGACGGCCGACGTAAGGTTGCATCGCTTGCACGATGCTCAGCAGCGCGATGTAGAAGAAGCCAAATTGAAACAGGATGAGAAACGGCAGACTGAAGAAGCTGATGTGCGCGTCGAGCAGCACGACGGCGATCGAGCCGGTGAACCACACGCCGAGCGCGAGCTCGAACAGCGGCATCAACCGCGCGCGCTTGATGTAGAGCATGCTCGTCCACGAGCTGCGCACCTGTAGGTCGCCGTACTTCGGCGTGCGCACGAACGGTGTCTTGTGGCCGACCAACGCTTCCATAACGGCCTTGGCGTTGTTCAGTGAGATCCCGATCCCAATGCCGAGAACCGCAGGGATCAGCGGTAGGACCTCGGTCCAACGCCGACCCAACTCGCGCTGCGAGTACCAGTAAAAGAGGCAGATCGAGAATGTCGCGCCCATGAAGATCGGCAGGTCCACGGCGAGGAACCAGAACCACCCCTGGTTGATGCGCACGTAGGTCGCGATCGGCATCAGCACGGCCAACATCACGAGCAGCAGGTACGCCATGTTCGCGGTGAGGTGGTAGAAGGCCTCGATCTTGACCTTCGCGGGCTGGGCGCCGCGCATCACGATCGGCAGCAGCTTGAGCGCGGTCTGGATCGAGCCTTTGGCCCAGCGGTGCTGCTGCGACTTGAACGCCGCGACCTCGACGGGCAGCTCACTGGGCACGGCGAGGTCCCGCAAGAAGACGAACTGCCAACCCTTGAGCTGAGCGCGATACGACAGGTCGAGGTCTTCGGTGAGCGTGTCGTGGGCCCAGCCGCCGGCGTCCGCGATCGTCTGGCGGCGCCAGATCCCGGCGGTGCCGTTGAAGTTGAAGAACCGCCCGGAGCGATTTCGCGCCGTGTGCTCGATCACGAAGTGGCCGTCCAGCAGCACGGCCTGGGCGCGAGTCAGCAAGCTGTACTCGCGGTTGATGTGACCCCAGCGGGCCTGCACCATGCCGACCTTGTCGTCGGAAAAATGGTGGACGACGTTGCGCACGTAGTCCGGCGACGGCACGAAGTCGGCGTCGAACACCGCGACAAACTCCCCGCGCGCGACTTTGAGACCCTCGCCGAGCGCGCCGGCCTTGTAGCCGCGCCGGTCGGTCCGGTGGATGAGCGTGATGTCGACGCCCTCCGCGCGCCAGCGGTCGACAGCTTCTTGCGCGATGGCCGTGGTGTCGTCGGTCGAGTCGTCGAGGACCTGGATTTCGAGCCGGTCGACCGGATAGTCCATCTGGGCGACCGCATCGATGAGGCGCACGGCGACGTAGCGTTCGTTGAAGAACGGCAACTGCACGGTCACGACGGGGAGGTCGTCTTCGGGGAACGTCTTCAAGGGCTGGGGGTCGGGACCGCTGGCGTGCCGGCGATACAAGTAGACCATCAGGTATCGGTGCGAGCCGTAGAACGACAGCAGCGCGAGGATCCCGAAGTACGCCGCGAGAATCGCGACTTTCAGCGTCTCGTGGTTTTCGAACGTCATGGCGCCGCTTCTGTGGGCCAGCTCATTCTAACGCCGCACTGCATGGCCGCGGTAGTTTTCAGCACAAGGTCGATGATGCGACGGTGACTCGGTTGCAAAAACGTTCGAAAAGCCGGCACGCTGCCAAATCTGGCTTCGAGCCACGTTTGTCCTTATAACCGAAACACCGCTGATTGGCTGCTGTCATGGAACCATCGAAATCTTCCGCCGAAGCCCCGCCCTCAGCCCAAACGGGTTCGATCGTGGTCGGGCTCGTGCGCAGCGTTCGGCCGCACCAGTGGGTCAAGAACGTATTTGTACTCGCTCCCCTGTTCTTTTCCAAAGCGTTTCTAGACGGGGACAAGCTGGCGTTGGGCCTGCTGGCAGCACTGTTGTTCAGCCTGACGTCGGGGGCGGTCTACCTGCTGAATGACGTCTTTGACGTCGAGAAGGACCGCAATCACCCGGTGAAGAAGAACCGCCCGATCCCGAGCGGGCAGTTGCCGATCCCGATCGCTCGGATCGCGGCCGTCGTCCTCGGGCTGGGCAGCATCGCGGCGGCGTTCGTCGTCGATGTCCGGTTCGGCGCGGTGCTCAGCGGCTACCTCGCGATGAACTTCGCGTACTCGGCGCAGCTGAAAAACCTGGCGTTCATCGACGTGAGTATCATCGCGACGGGCTTCGTCCTGCGCGTCATCGCCGGCGCACTGGCCATCGACGTCTACATCTCGGAGTGGCTGTTCGGCTGCACGTTCCTGCTCGCGCTGTTCCTCGCGCTGGGCAAACGGCAGCACGAGATGCGACTCGTCGCCACCGGCCGGGCCGACAAGGTCCGCAAGGTGCTGGAGCGGTACCGCACCGAACACCTGGACTTCGCGACGCTGTTCGTCGCGGGCAACACGATCGCCTGTTACACGGTCTACACGCTGACCGCCTCGCTGCCGGACCAGCCGCTGCGCAGCCAGCACACGCCGATCGCGGGCCCCTACCTGCCGCTCACGATTCCGTTCGTCGTGTTCGGGATCACCCGATTCTACCAGCTCATCAACACCGACTCGCCCGAGAGCCCGACGGACCTGCTACTCCGAGACATCCCATTCATCCTGAACGGCGTGCTGTGGGGTGTGGTTATCGCGGCGGTCACGCTCCTGTGAAATCGTGCGCCCGCTGAGCGGATGCACGACATCGGCCGCGATCTCGGCCAGCGGAATCAGCACGAAGTCACGCTCGAGCATCGCGGGATGCGGCAGCGTCAGGCGCTCGTCGTCGATCACGACGTCCTCGACCAGCAAGATGTCGACGTCGATGTTCCGCGGTCCATTGTCGAGGAGTCGCACCCGCCCCATCGCGCGTTCGACGTCCAGACAGGCGTCGAGCAGCGCATGAGGACTCAGCGATGTCGTCACGGCGATGCAGCAGTTCAGGAACTCGGGCTGTTCCTCGACGTACATCGGCGCCGTCGCGAGCACCGCGGACTGCGCGGTCACGACGATCTCGGGATGCGCGGCCAATCGATCAATCGCCTCGCTCAGCTGCGCCGCACGGTCTCCGAGGTTGGAACCGAGCGCGAGATAGGCTACTCGTGAAGGTGTGAGAACGTCCGTCAAATCAGGCCTACTGGCGATCGGGGTCCTTGTCGCGGGATGCGGCGAAGGCGTGCAGCCCGAGCAGCGCGAAATGGTGTACTTCACCGCGATTGAGACGGACACCCTCAAACCGACGCCGATCCCCGACCCTGGCGTGCAACTGTCCAAAGCGCAGATGGTGTCGTCCAGCACCATCGCGGACGGCTTCATCGAGAACCACGCTCGGCTGTTGGAAGACGGCGAGATCGTCGCCCGCATCGAGCAGATCGAAAACATCTTCCTCGCCACGGGGCGCTATCACGAGCTGATGGCGATTTACCGGGACGACTGGGAGAAGCGCGGCACCCAGAGCTTCGTCGCGGATCGCTACGCGTGGGGCCTCGTGCGGCTGGGTCAGCGAAAGGCGTCCCGAGAGGTGATCAACCAGTTGTTGGTCGCGCGGCCCACCGAGGGGCGCATCCACTTCCTCGACGGCGCGCAGTACCTGCAGGAGCAACCGCCCAATCCGGAGAAGTTCCCGGCAATTGTGCGCGCGTGGCAGCGTGTGCTGGAGTTCGAGCCCGACTACCGCGGCTTCGAGGGGATTACCGCCGCGCTGTTGAAGGCCGAGATCGAAAAGTTCGAATCGCGGATCCCGACCGCGGGCGCGCCCGTGGCGGTCCCGACCGCTCCCCAGCCTGTCGCGGTGGTCGAGCCGATTGAGCCTGTCGAACCAGCCGTCGACGAACCAGTCGTCGACGAGCCTGCAGCCGTCGAGCCCGCGAGCGATGAGCCCACGATCGACGAGCCAGCCGTCGCCGCCGCGGCCCGCCCCGTCGAACGCACCGACCGACAACGCTATCAGCTCGAAGTCGCGAAGGGGCAGATCGCGCTCGGCCAGGGTAACTATCGGGCCGCCGAGGAAGCGTTCCTCATTGCCCGCGCGATACTCCCCGGCGACTTCGAAGCCGAGTTCGGCCACCTGCAGTCCGGCTGGGCGACCCTCGAGGCGCGTGCGCGCGTGAGCGACGGGGTCCGCAAGCTCGCCGAGCGCGACGACCTGACGCCGCCGCAGCGCGTCGAACTGGGGATCTTCCTGTGGTCGAAGCTCGGCCGGCAGGACCTCGCGCTGAAGCAGTGGGAGTCCGCGAAATCCGCGGCGCCCGAGCTCGCTCCGCGCGTCGATGGACTCATCAAACAGCTCAAGTGAGAAAGTTTGGATCCAGCCTCGCCGCCGCTCGTTAGTTCGAGCAGCTCAGCAGCCGAGGTTCGTTCATGATTCGTCGAGAAATACTCACGACCGCCGCGGTCGCAGCGACCTGCTTCACGATCGGACAGCTTCGTCCGACGCCACCGCTGCCGACGCCAACCACGCCGACGGAGATGTCGGAGTCGGGATCTCGATCGCCCGAACCCACCGCAGCCGCAGCTGAGCTTGAACCAGCCGAAATCGTCGCCCTGGCGTGGCCCGAGCCACAACCTGAGCATCCGACGCTCATGATCGCCCGCCGTTGCGACATCGTGTGGGAGGCGACGTACACGACACGACGTATCAGTGGCAGTCAGACCGAAGTTGCCGTCGCGTCGAAAGGGATGGGCATCGGTGAAGAGCCGGACAACGTCTTCGTCGTCGACCACCACGAGGGATGGAGCTTCGCGCTGCACCCTGTCTCGCCAACGTCCATGTGGGCCGTCGCGCACGAGGCGAAGAGCACGGCCTACGTCATCAAGCGGCTCGACGGCAGCGGGGCCACGACCTGCGAGCTTCACAACCTCGACGGCGGTGGGTTCGGCGAGGTGCGCGCGACGACGGACGCGGACGGGATCCAAGTCTATCGGCGCAACGACCGCGTCTGGTCGGTCGACGCATACGACAACAGCTGCCGCATCGTCGCGAGTCGAGCGACGCAGGCGTCCCCACCCATCGAGGCATTCGACCTCCAGCTGCCGCATGTCGAACCGTTCGAGCCGGACTTCCTACTTGGCGTTGAGTGAAGCACGAGGCTGAACTATAACCGCCGCGACTCCCTCCCGGCGCATGTCATGGCGGCAAAGACCTTCCAGGACGTTTTCCTCACCCTGCAACAATTCTGGGCAGACCGCGGCTGCGTGATTCAGCAGCCGTGGGACGTCGAGAAAGGCGCCGGGACTTACAACGCGGCGACGTACCTGCGCTCGCTGGGCCCCGAGCCGTGGAACGTGGCGTACGTCGAGCCGTGCCGCCGCCCCACCGATGGTCGCTACGGCGAGAATCCGAATCGGCTCGGCGCGTACTACCAGTTTCAGGTGATCCTGAAGCCCTCGCCCGACAACGTACTCGAGATGTACTGGGACAGCCTCAAAGCGGTGGGTATCGACCCGCTCGCCCACGATCTACGCCTGGTTGAGGACGATTGGGAGCAGCCGACGCTCGGAGCGTGGGGGCTGGGGTGGGAGGTCTGGATCGATGGCATGGAAGCGACGCAATTCACGTACTTCCAGCAGGTCGGCGGCATCGAGCTCGATCCGATCTGCGCCGAGATCACCTACGGCCTCGAGCGCATCGCGACCTACCTGCAGAATGTGGACAGCGTGTTCGACCTCGACTGGGCGCCCGGCGTGACCTACCGCCAGATTCGGCACCAGGAGGAGGTCGAGTTCTCGACGTTCAACTTCGAGGAAGCCGACGTCACGCAGCACTTTCGATGGTTCGAAGAATACGCCGACCAGGCGACGGCCCTGATGGAGAAGGGCCTCGTGTTGCCGGCCTACGACTTCATCATGAAGGCGTCGCACACCTTCAACGTGCTCGATGCGCGCAGCGCGATCAGCGTCACGGAGCGCCAGAAGTACATCGGACGCATCCGCACGTTGTCGCGCGGCATCGCCCGCGCCTACCTCGCCAGTCGCCAGAAGCTCGACTTCCCGATGCTGCCGCCCGAACAGCGCGAACGCTACGCCCACTACTTCGCGACCGAGGAGGCCTGAGATGGAGCTCGTATTTGAGATCGGCTGCGAGGACCTTCCCGCACGTTTCGTGAACCCGCTGATGTCGCAGCTCAGGAGCCAGTTCGTGGACGGCTGCCTCGACCGCAACATCCTCGTCGACCCGCAGAACATCTACGTCGGCGGTACGCCGCGACGCCTCGTTCTCGTCGTGGAAGGGCTCGCGGCGAAGCAGGCCGACGTCGACGAAGAGCGAACCGGACCGCCCGCTGCCGTGGCGTTCAAGGACGGCGAGCCGACGAAGGCCGCCGCCGGTTTCGCGCGCGGCCAGGGCAAGATGGTGGAGGACCTCTACACCGTCGCGACCGACAAGGGCGAGTACGTGGCGGTCCGTGTCTTCGAGGCTGGGGCGAGCACCGCGGCGGTGATGCCGGAGATCCTCGACGCGGTGATGAACGGCTTCACGTTCGCCAAGTCGATGCGCTGGGGCGCAAACCGCGTGGCGTTCGGCCGCCCGGTGCGCTGGCTCGTCGCGCTGCTCGACGGTGAAGTCGTGCCGCTGGAGTACGCGGGCGTCAAGTCCGGCAACGTGACGCTCGGCCATCGCTTCGCGCCCGCTCCGGGGCACGACACCGCGCCGAGCCGACTCACGGTGACGGATAGCAACAGCTACTTCGACGTGTTGCGCGGCAATGGGGTCGTCGTCGATTTCGCGGATCGCCGGGCTGCGGTCGCTGCGTTGGTGGCCAAGACGGCTTCGCAAGCCGGCGGGACGGCCGTGGACGACGCCGGGCTCATCGACGAGGTCACGAACCTCGTCGAGTCACCGCACGCGGTGCTGGTGCGCTACGACGAGTCGTATCTCGAGTTGCCCGACGAAGTACTCGTGAGCTCGATGCGCGGTCATCAGCGCTACTTCGCCATTCAGATCGACGGCAAGCTCACCAACGCGTGCGCGGTCATCTACAACACGCCCGTCCGTGACCCGGCGGTCGTGGCCGCCGGGAACCTGCGTGTGCTCAAGGCGCGCCTCGATGATGCGAAGTTCTTCTGGAACCAGGACCAGCGCCGCAAGCTGCCCGAGTTCGTCGAGGCACTCGACGACGTCGTGTGGCTCAAACGGCTCGGCTCGCTCAAGGCAAAGTCCGAGCGCATCGGTGCGATGGCCGGACGCATCGCGCGAGCGGCCGGGTTCGACGCCGACGTCATCGCGACGGCGCAGCGCGCGGGCGCGCTGTGCAAGGCGGACCTCGTCACCGCGATGGTCTACGAATTCCCGGACCTTCAGGGCACGATGGGCCGCGAGTACGCGAAGCTGTCCGGCGAGAGCGACGCCGTGGCGACCGCGATCTACGAGCAGTACCTGCCGCGCGGGGCCGACGACGAGATGCCGCAAACCGACGCCGGCGCGTGCGTCGCAATCGCGGAGAAACTCGACAGCCTCATCGGCTGCTTCCTGATCGACCTCGTACCGACATCCACCGCGGACCCGTATGGCCTGCGCCGTGCGGCGCTGGGCACGATCCGCGTCCTTCAAGAGCGCGGTTGGACGATGTCGCTGTGGAACCTCATCGATGACGCCGCCGCGGTGTTCACCGAATCGATCGATGAACCGTGGAGCGTCGATCGGCGCCGCAAGCTCCTCGAGTTCTTCGAGGGGCGCTTGCAGAGCCAGCTCGCCACCGACTTCCCCACCGACATCGTGCAAGCGGTGCTCGCGGTGGGCTTCGACGACGTCACGACCGTCGCCGACCGCGTCACGGCGCTCTCCGCCTTGCGCGCCGAACCTGTGTTCGGGCCACTGGCCGCCGGCTTCAAGCGCGTCGTCAACATCTTGCGCAAGCAGGCCGGCGACGTCGAAGCCTCGTCCCTCAGCGTCGACGCGACGCGGTTCGAACAGGACGCCGAGACCAACCTGTATACCGCCACGACAGGCGCGACCGCGGCGATGAACACCGCGATCGAAGCCCGCGACTGGGCCGAGGCCGTGCATCTGCTCGCCGGCCTCCGCGACCCGGTCGATGCGTTCTTCGAGAACGTGATGGTGATGACGGACAACCCGGAGCTCAAGCGCAACCGCCTCGCGTTGCTGTTCGAGATCGAGACCCTCTTCAAGCGGGTCGCCGACCTCAGCGTCGTCTCGTAGCGCCGACGCTGCTACGCTCAGATCCGAGGTAGCCGTGCGCGCAATCATTGTCCCCGACATCACTCGCCCGCTGAACCTCGCGAGGGCGCTGAGAGGGCGCCTCTCGCCCGACGCCGAGATCATCGTGGGCCTGGGCCTGCATCGGCCGATGACGGCCGACGAGCTCGCGCCGTTGTCGCAGATCTGTGTGGGCCTGCCGATCTTCCAGAGCGACGCGGACCGCCCCATCGATCTGAGGTCCTACGACCGGATCACGTGCGTGGGCGTGGTCGAGCCGCATCAGTACGCGGGGTTTTCGGGCGGCGTGAAGGGCGCGATCGTCGGATGCGGCGCGCGCGCGACGATCGACGAGATGCACTCACTGTCAATGCTTCGGGCCTGCGGCGCGCGCGTGGGTTGGGTGGACCGCAACCCGTTTCAGGAACGGTTGTGGGAGCTCGCCCGTGACCTGCCGCCGATCGATGGTGTCTTCGAGGTGCCTGGACATCCGGAGGTCCTCACGGGTCCGGTGCGCGCAGCGTTCGACGAGGCGGTCGCGATCGCGCGGCGCCTGCACTTCCGGCCCATCGACCGGCCGGTCGCGTCGATGCTGCTGCGGGTTCCGCCGAGCAAGGCGCAGAACTTCTACCAGGCCTCGCGCGCCGCGACCTATGTGGCGCTCGCGGAGAACCCGGCCCTGGTCGAAGGCGGGACGATCTATCTCGACGCGGCCTGTCCAGAAGGCCTCGGCATCGGCTCCGGTGAGAAGGCATGCGCCGAAGCGATGCTGCTGGGCCGCGATGAGCTGATGCGCAGGCTATCCAGCGACGAGGCGCCCGCGACGTCCGGTGGCGCGCAACGGGCGTACGTACTTGCGATGGCGCTCGCCCACGCGAAGATCGTACTGCTGGGCGCGCCTCGCATCGGTGTGCTCGCCGCGCTCGGCATCGAGCAGGCCGATTTCACGCCCGACGCGGAGCTCGTTGTCGACGACCCGTTTCACGGTGTTCCGGTGCTGGGCTGAGGTGCGGTCAGCGCGTGCTTGAACGGCCCGATGAAGCGCTGGTTCTCCGACCAATCCAGCACCGCAAACACGACGTGGTCGAACGTGCCCGCGAAGTCGGTGCGGAGGGCGTCGGCAAACAGCTGCGCGACCTCGGCGGGATCGTTCCGGAACACCCCGCAGCCCCACGCGCCAAGCACCAGCGCCTCGTGTCCATGATGTGCGGCGACGCTCAACACCTTATGGATCCGGATCGACATCTGCTCCCGCACCTCGTGGGCCAGCGCGGGGTCGCGCGACAACACGACGCCGGCGTTGACGGCGGGTGAGGTCAAGAACGCCACGTCGTACGGGGCGACCAGCGCGCCCGTGTCGTCACGAAACACAGGAACATGGGGCGAGTAGACGACCCAGGGCGTGTACATCCCGCCGCGCGTGGGCCGGTGGAACGTGTACATCTCGCGACCGAGAAGACACGCGTACAGGCCGGACGACATGGCGAGCGACTCCTCCTGGGCGCGCGAACCATTGAGGAAACCGCCGCCGGGGTTCTTCGCCGACGCGAAGTTCAGCACCGCGACATCATGGGTCGCGGCCAGGCGGGCCGCGGCGCACAACGTGCTTTCGTTGCGGACTTCGACCGTCGTTTGAACGCCGCGTGCAGAGAATTCGAGTGGACCGTCGTTGTTTCGATTCTCGGTCGTGCCCGCAACGGCCGCGCGGATGCGGTCTCCAAGGTCGACGCGGCGATCGTCGAGCACGTAGAACCCGCGCTCGAGGAGCGCGACGGTCTCTTGTCCGAGGCGTCTTCGTTCTGTCCGATTCATGTTCATTTCGACACCATAGTGTCTAATGAACACAAAGGCAACTACGGAGAGCGCGATGGCCGGAAGTGGTTAGACGAGCTGTTTGCGGCGACGACGCCAGAACGCGGCGGCGAGGCAGAATGGGCTGATGAAGATCAGGTACGGCAACGACGCCGCAAACGCGCGGACCGCCTTGAAGCCGCCACGCATCAGTGAACGGGACGACGAGGCAAACTCCGCGGACAGTTCTTCGCTCACCGTGAGCTCGACCGGCGGAGGCGGGGGCGCGAATTCGCGGAGCGGCTCCGAGATCGTGAGCTCGATCGTGGCGAGCGCGGTCGCCTCGTGCAATGCCATGAGCTGGTCTTCGATCTCGGCCTTCTCGTGGTTCGCGACCGCGATCTCCTTGGCGATCTCGGCGCCATTGTCGTGAGTCTTCACGGTGCGTGAGTGGACCGTCGAGTCTCCATCATCGCCACGGATGATCTCGATCGTGTCGACTTCGCGCGACTGCTTCTTGGCGCTTTTCTGGGCAAAGCGCAGCCCCTCGACCATGAACTCCGTGTTGCCGAGCTTCCGCTCCAGGCGCTGCACGTCGCCGCTGACCCCGGCACCGCGGATCCGGCGGGTGACCGGGGTACCGAGCTCGTTCATGCTGAACACCACCTCCTCGAACTTCGCCGCCGGCACGCGCGCCGTCATCGCGAAGCTCTCCCAGGACTCGCCGACCTCGATGTCACTCATCACGATGTAACCACCGTTGGCCGCGATCGCGGCGATCGCCGCCTGACCGGAGTTGCTGGGTGATTCGGCCCGGACGCTCAGAGTCGCGGTCTTGATGACCAGCGGCGAAACAACGGGCGGCAGCCCACGCGAAACCTCCTTCACGCTGAAGTCGGAGGTGAGGATCATCGCCCCTTCCTCGACGTTCTTCATGACCGGTGTTCCCAGGTAGATGTTGAGTTCGCTTTCGAGCAGTGGGTTTGGCGGCAGATACTTCCGCGGCACCTTCTCGGTGGTGATGCGGTCTTTCGTCATCGACGTGTGCGCCGGGATGTTGCGGGCGGCCTTCACGACCTCGACCTGATCGGCGACGAGCGCCTCGTGCTCATTATCGAGCTGTTCGGCGTAGAGCCAGAGGCTCGCGGTTCCGCAGGTACCTGCCACGATTGCTGCTGCCATGATCTTCTTCTTCGTGATCGCCATCTGGGCCTCCTTTGAGTTCGTCTCGTGTGTTGGTGGAGTAGAGATATCAGGCAGATATCCAGCCCGCGTGGAGGGGCCGCGGAAGGGTCGTGGTGCGTTCGTGCACGTCAGCCGAGCGGCGTGCGTCGACGACGCCACAGCCCCACCACGACGAGGAGCGGGCTGAGAAAGAACGCCAGCGGCAGAGCCGTGGCCACGGTACGCACCACCGTGAGGCACCCGCGCACGACCGCGCGTGCGGACGCCG
Organism: Bradymonadaceae bacterium; assembly: GCA_041601915.1. Classification (GTDB taxonomy): domain Bacteria; phylum Myxococcota_A; class Bradymonadia; order Bradymonadales; family Bradymonadaceae; genus JBFIHF01. The sequence continues at coordinate 4,101 of JBFIHF010000032.1, read as the reverse complement.
CCAGCTCGTCGGCGACCTCGGTGACGATCGACCGCTCGGCCGGCGCCGTAGCCGGCTGCGTGATCGTCAGATCAATCGTCGCGAGCGCGGTCTCCGCGGACAGCTCGGCGAGCTTGTCCTCGACCTCCACGCGTTGCTGCTGGGCGACAGCGAGATCGCTCTCCACGATTTCGACGGTCTGGGAGGTCGCCTTCGCCGCACGCAACCCTTCGATGACGAAGTCCTTGTTGCCGAGCTGGCGCTCCAGACGCTGAACATCGCCGACGATCCCGGCGCCGCGCACCCGGCGCTCCACGCCCGCGCCCAGCTCGTCCATCTCCGCCATCACGGCCTCGAACTTCGCCGCCGGAACCCGTGCCGTCATCGCAAACGTCTGCGACGTGCGGGTGAGGTGGGTGTCACTGGCGACGATGTACCCGCCGCTCGCCGTGACCGCGTCCAGCGCTGTTTTCCCGGCCTCGCTCGGTGAGTCCGTTTCCAGGTGGATGGCGGCGGTCTTGATCACGAGCGACGAAATGAGTGCTCCGCCCAAGCCGGCGCGCGTGAAGTCCGAGGTGAGGATCATCGCACCGTGCTCCACGGACCGCGCAAGTGGGGTACCGAGGTACGTGCTGAGCTCGCTCTCGAGCAACGGGTTCGGCGGCAGGAAGTTCCGCGGGACGTTCTCGATGCGGATGCGGTCTCTCGTCAGCACAGTATTTTCTGGCACGGTGTACGTTGCCTTGACCACCGCGACGAGGTCGCCAATCAGCACCTCGTGACCGTCGTCCAGCTCTTCGATGTACAGCCACCCGCAGCTCACGCAGAGTCCCACCGCGACTGCCATTGCTCCGATTCCCTTCTTCGTGATCGCCATGCTGGTCTCTCCTGTAGGTTGACGGGAGACGAACATCGCAACCGCATGTCCAGCGGTTATGGAGGGATGGGGGAACTGTGGTGACTCGTTCGTGCAGGTTGGCGCGGACTACCAGTGACCGTCTGTCTCCGCTTCCGCGAGCTCCGGCTTGGGCTCGGGCTCGGGCTCCGGCGCGGCCTCCGGCACGCGGTCCGGCTCGATGTCGAGGACCGTCTCCCCCGCGCCGTCGACCCCTTCGAGCTCCGCGCGCACCTCGGCCTCGATGCGCGCGCGGGCGAGGTCCCACTCCTCGGCGTCGACCATCCCGTCGCCGTCGAGGTCGTTGGCCAGAAACGCGGCGCGGTCGCCGTGCAGGCGCTCGAGACGGTCGTTGGTTACGAATCGGATCCGCGTTTCCAGATCCATCTCTTCGGACGGCTCGAATGACGACACGACGGCGCGTTCGGGACGCATGTGACCCATCCGCTGGTAGTCGCTGTCGTAGTGCATCGTGATCATGGTCGGGTCCTTGATCGCGTGCCCCGTGATGCGCTTGCCGTCCTTCGCGGTGGCGGTGAAGCTGAAGTGCGACGTGTAGCGCCCGCCCCTCCCGAGCTTCACCCGCACCGATTCCGGCTCGAGATTGTCGCGGCGCAGCTCGTCGCGCACCGCACTTTCCCCACTCTTCGACACCAGGTATTTGGCGAAGAACACGAGCGCGAAGATGAAGATCACAAACGAGACGTCCATCTCGCGAGCATAGCTCCCCACGGCGTCGCCCGAAAGGCCCGCGGATCATGGGGAACGCCGCGGTCGTGTCGACGACTACATCGGTAGCCCAATGTCCTGCCACCCCGCCTCGGCGCGCAGTCGCGCCTCCAGCAGGACGTCGGGCGCATCGGTGGTGTACGGATAGAACGTGGACGGGTCGAACACCGGCGTCGGGTCGTTGTCATTGTCGATGACGGCGTTGCCCTGCAACACGTCGTCCACGGACCGGAAGAAGCCGGGAACGACCACCGCTCCACCCGCCCTGGAGATGATCGCAACGCCGTCCGGCCGCGCCGTCGTGTAGATATTGCGCTCGGACTGCAGCTGGCCGTTCTGCGAGAACCGCGCCCCCGAGCGCCCGAAATCGATGAAGTTGTTGTAGGTGTGCACACGTCCGCGACCCCGCGGATGTCGCTCGCTGTTTCGCTCGAACAGGGTGTGATGCACCGTGACGTACAGAGCCGGGTACTCTCGCGCGGCGCCCCCGATCAGGATCCCGTAGGTGGAGTCCGTGATGTGGCACCACGACACCGTGGTGTTGGGTCCGTCGAGGCCGAGGGCTTCGTCGCCGCCGTTCACCAGCGTGAGATGATCGAGCCAGATGTCGCTCGAACTGTCCCACGTGTGGATGAGATCATTGCCGGAATCAGCGATGATCAGGTTCGTGACGAAGATGTTCGACGCGTTGGGGGCCGTCGTGACGCTGTGGCTGTTCCCGCCGCGAATCTCGATCCGCTGTCCGCGCCCGTCGATCGTCGTGTCGCTGGGGATTTCGATGTCCCCGTCGATCGTCCCCGACACGCTGAACACCACCCATTTCGGTCCCGCGAGGTTCAGGCAGCTGCGCAGCGATTCGGGGCCGTTCGCGTTGAGGTTGTTGACCCAGCACAGCGGACCGCCCGCGCCCCCGGTCACGGCACCGCCGAAACCACCGGCGCGCTCGAGGATGCACTCCCATGCCGGCGCGTTGCATGGCACCGCCATGTCAGTGCCTAGATCGGTACCGGCATCGAGCCGCGAGCCCGCGTCGTTCATGTCCGTCGGGGTGCCGATGTCGACCACCCCGACATCCGCGCGCGACGTGTCGGCGCCTGCAGCCGCATCAGGCGCATCGACAACGTCGGCCGCCGATCCGGTATCGGGACTCGAATCGATCGGCTTGGGGTCGCTCGTCGGTTCCGAACAACCCAATAGTGCGAACACAGCGATAGGGAGCACCGCAGATCTGCGCATCGAACCTCCTCAGTGAGTGAACCAATATAGATGGAGTCGCGGCGCCCCGTCGACCGGTCACAGATCGAGCCGGCGTGCATGGCTGTTCGAAGCCTCCCTCAAATGGTATGGATCCCGCATCCACTTTGACCCGCGAAAAGGCCAACGATCATGATCGGATACGAACTCACCGAAGACCAGCAGATGTACCAGAAGACGGCGCACGAGTTCTCTCGTGACGTCATCCGCCCCGCCGCCCCGCACCACGATGAGACCGGCGAGTACCCGTGGGAAGTGCTGAAGCAGTCGTGGGGGCTCGGCCTGATGAACACCATGATCGCGGAGGCGCAGAACGGGCTCGGGCTCGGCTGCCTCGACGCCTGTATCATCGCCGAGGAGACCGCGTGGGGATGCTCCGGCATCGGCACGGCGATCGAGGCGAACGGCCTCGCCCAGGCGCCGCTCATCATGTACGCGACCGAAGAGCAGAAGAACCGCTTCCTCGCGCCAATGACCGAGGAGCTGCAGCTCGCCGCCTACTGCGTGACCGAGCCGGGCGCCGGCAGTGACGTGCAGGGCGTCAAGACGACGGCGACCAAGGTCGGCGACAAGTACGTGCTGAACGGCCAGAAGATGTGGATCACGAACGCCTCCGTCGCGACGTGGTACTTCGTGCTCGCGTACACGGACAAGGACGCCGGCTACAAGGGCCTCACGGGCTTCATCGTGCCGGCGAACACCCCCGGCATCGAGGTCGGTCGCAAGGAGAAGAACCTTGGCCAGCGCGCCTCGGACACCCGCGGCGTCACGTTCACCGACGTCGAGGTCAGCGCCGACAACGTGCTGGGCGGCAACGAGGGCACCGGCTGGTTCCAGGCGATGGCGGCGTTCGACAAGTCGCGCCCCTTCGTCGCCTCCGCCTCGGTCGGCGTCGCCCGCGCCGCCTACGAGCACGCCCGCGCGTACTCGCTGGAGCGCAAGACCTTCGGCAAGCCGATCGCCCACCACCAGGCGATCAGCTTCATGCTCGCCGACATGGCCACCGACATCCAGGCCGCCCGCCACCTCGTCCGCGAGTCCGCGTGGCTGCACGACGAAGGCAAGCGCAACACCAAGAACGCCGCGATGGCCAAACGCTTCGCCGCCGACATGTGCAACCGCGTCGTCACCGACGCCGTCCAGATCCACGGCGGCTACGGCTACAACACCGAGTACCCCGTCGAGAAGCTGTTCCGCGACGCCAAGATCTTCCAGATCTACGAGGGAACGAGCCAGATCCAGCG
>JBFIHF010000031.1:0-32833 GCA_041601915.1 Bradymonadaceae bacterium | reverse complement strand
GCGCTCGAACTTTGCCTTTCCCATTTCTCTCTGCTCCTTGCGGAGTCAGGCTCTCGGACCCTGATACCCGGCGTCTAGCCTAACTACGTGCGTTATATCGTTCACCAAAAACGAGGCTCAGGGCCTCCCGAAAAAAACTCTACTTGCCGACGGACTTCTGGATGATCTCGTCCGAGATGCCCTTCGGCACGGGATCATAGTGCGTGAACTGCATCGTGTACGTCGCTCGGCCTTGCGTCTTCGAACGCAGGTCGGTCGAGTATCCGAACATTTCCGCGAGCGGCACGTGCGCGTCGATCACCTGGGCGCCAGAGCGCTGGGTCATCCCTTGCACGGCACCACGACGGCTGCTCAGGTCACCGATGACGTCACCCATGAAGTCTTCGGGGGTCACGACTTCGACGCCCATGATCGGCTCGAGCAGCTGAGCGCCCGCTTTGCGACAGCCCTCTTTGAAGCCGATCGAGGCGGCGATCTTGAACGCCATCTCGTTGGAGTCGACCTCGTGGTACGAGCCGTCGAACAGCGTGACGGCGACATCGATCATCGGGAAACCGGCGAGCACGCCGCCTTCGGCAGCCTCGCGAATACCCTTCTCGATGGCGTTGAAGAACTCACGCGGAATGACGCCGCCTTTGATCGCCTCGATGAACACAACACCGGTACCCTTTTCGCCGGGTCCAATGCGAAGCGACACCTCGGCGAACATACCTTTGCCACCGGTCTGCTTCTTGAGGCGTTCTTTGTGCTCGACTTCCTTGGTGATCGCCTCGCGGTAAGCCACCTGCGGCTTGCCGACGTTCGCTTCCACTTTGAACTCGCGCAGCAGACGGTCGACGATGATCTCGAGGTGAAGCTCACCCTGACCGGCGATGATCGTCTGGCCGGTCTCGTCGTCGGTGTGGACCTGGAAGCTCGGATCCTCGATCGCGAGCTTCGCGAGCGACTCACCGAGTTTGGCCTGGTCCACTTTGGTCTTCGGTTCGACCGCGATCTGAATGACCGGATCGGGGAAGTCCATCGCCTCGAGGACCACCGGATGTTGCTCGTCGGAGAGCGTATCGCCGGTGGTGGTAGTGCGCAGACCGACGCCCGCCGCGATATCGCCGGCGCGGACTTCGGTCATCTCTTCGCGCTTGTTGGCGTGCATCTGCAGGATGCGGCCGATGCGCTCGCGCTTGCCTTTCGTCGAGTTGAAGACGTAGCTGCCCGCTTCCAACACTCCGGAGTACGTTCGGAAGAAGGTGAGCTGTCCGACATAGGGATCGGTCATGATCTTGAACGCGAGCGCGCTGAACGGCTCTTCGTCCGTGAACTTACGGATCACTTTGTCTTCGTCGGTGAACTCGCCGTGCGTCTCTTGGACGCGCGCGAACGCTTCGGGCGTCACGCCTTCGATCTGCCCGATGTCGGGCGGCGAGGGCAGGTAGTGTACGACCGCGTCGAGCAACGGCTGAACGCCCTTGTTCTTGAAGGCCGACCCGCAGAACGTGGGGACGATCTCCATGCGAAGCGTACCGACGCGAATTCCGCGGCGGATTTCTTCGACGGTGAGCGCTTCACCTTCGAGATACTTCATCATGAGATCTTCGGCGAACTCGGCGGCGGCTTCGACGAGTTCTTCGCGATACATGTTCGCTTCGTCGAGGAGCTCGGCGGGGATGTCGATGACGTCGTACGACGCACCGAGGGTCTCGTCGTTCCACACGATGCCCTTCATCGTCACGAGGTCCACGACGCCGCGCAGTTTGTCCTCGGCGCCGATCGGCAGCTGCATCCGAATCGGGCGGCACTTCAGTCGGTCGACCATCGAGTCGACGCAGAACTGGAAGTCGGCGCCGGTCCGATCGAGCTTGTTGATGAACGCCATGCGCGGCACGCCGTAGCGGTTCGCCTGACGCCACACCGTCTCCGACTGCGGCTCGACGCCCGCCACGCCATCGAACACCGCGACGGCGCCGTCGAGCACGCGAAGCGAGCGCTCGACCTCCATCGTGAAGTCGACGTGTCCCGGGGTGTCGATGATCTGGATCTGGTACTTGTCCTTATCGACGGTCCAGTGACAGGTGGTGGCAGCGGAAGTGATCGTGATGCCACGCTCCTTCTCCTGCTCCATCCAATCCATCTCCGCGGCGCCATCGTGCACCTCACCGATCTTATACGACTTGCCGGTGTAGAAGAGGATGCGCTCCGTCGTCGTGGTCTTGCCAGCGTCGATGTGCGCCATGATGCCGATGTTACGAACTCGCGCGAGAGGCGTCGTGCGTGCCATGATCGTGTCCCTTTCAGACGGCTAGAAGCCGCGAACTGCAATACGGGTTGTGAGTGCTCGGAGGTTCACCACCGATAGTGAGCGAACGCCTTGTTGGCGTCGGCCATACGGTGGGTGTCTTCTTTCTTGCGGACCGCGTTGCCGCGGTGGTTGTAGGCGTCCAGGAGTTCGCCGGCGAGCCGGTCCACCATCGTCTTCTCGCCGCGCTTTCGCGACGCGTCGATCAGCCAGCGGAAGGCCAGTGCGTTGCGACGCTCCTGACGGACTTCCACGGGGACCTGGTACGTCGAGCCACCGACGCGACGCGATCGAACTTCGACCGCCGGCCGGCAATTCTCGAGGGCTTTCTTGAAGACCTTGAGGGGCTCTTCGGCCGTCTCGCGCTCAGCGAGCAGGTCGATCGTCTCGTACATGATCCGCTCGGCGGTCGACTTCTTGCCGTCTCGCATCATCGCGTTGACGAACGACGTCACGATCTTGTCCCCGTACTTGGGATCAGGATGGACCGGGCGCTTCGTAATCTCTCTTCTTCTTGGCATCTGCCTAAACTCCATCAGGGCGGCGAGTAGCCGCCACTCATTCCGCCAACTAGCGTGGCTTCTTGGTTCCGTACTTGCTTCGTGCCTGGCGGCGCTCGGAGACACCGATCGCATCGAGCGTTCCACGCACGATGTGATAGCGCACACCGGGAAGGTCTTTGACACGTCCGCCGCGGATGAGCACGACACTGTGCTCCTGCAGGTTGTGTCCCTCACCCGGGATGTAGCTCGTCACCTCCATCTGATTGGTCAGACGCACACGCGCGACCTTTCGGAGAGCGGAGTTCGGCTTCTTCGGCGTCGTCGTATAGACGCGCGTACACACGCCACGCTTTTGCGGGCACGAACGGAGCGCCGGAGCGTCCGTCTTCGATTTTTGCGCCTGACGGCCCTTGCGGACCAGCTGGTTGATCGTGGGCATCGGTTTGATCCTAAGTGTTCATCACTTCGTATTTAGCCATGCTCAGCAAGTTTCCGCCGTTTTCCGGGGCGGACTGAGAACGCGGGATTATAGGAGGGGGCCTTTCAATGTCAAGCGCCACGAGTGCGGGCGACGATCGCGATCCTCGGTCCAGACGGCGACGCGCGATGCAGCCGCGCCGATCGGCGGCACAAATCGAGGGGCCCACCGACGCAAAAGGGCCCACCTGGCGACCAAACGCCAGGTGGGCCCGTGTTTGCGATCCGGCGAACGTTCAGCCGCGGCGACGGCGCCGGCGGCCGAGCATCACGAATCCGAGGACCAGGAGCGACAGCAGCCCCGATCCAGACTGATCACCGATCGAGGCACACCCACCGGTGACCTTGAAGTCACCGATCCCGGGCATCCCGCCGTCATCATCACAGGCATCACCGATGCCGTCGTCGTCGGCGTCCGCCTGATCCGGGTTCGCGTCGTCGGGACAGTTGTCGTCGTCGTCGGTCACGCCATCTCCGTCGCCGTCGTTGTCCTCGTCGTCACAGGCGTCGCCAATCCCGTCGCCGTCGCTGTCGGCCTGGTCGGCGTTGGCGACCGTCGGACAGTTGTCCTCGTCGTCGGGCACGCCGTCGTCGTCGCCATCATCGCCGCCCTCGCCGGTGTCGCAGGCATCGCCGATCCCATCGCCGTCGGTATCGGCCTGATCGGGGTTCGCGACGTCGGGACAGTTATCCATGCCGTTGGGGACGCCATCGCCATCGTCGTCCTCGCAGACGTCACCGATCCCGTCCCCGTCGGTGTCCGTCTGGTCCGGATTGGCCACGAACGGGCAGTTGTCGGTGTCGTTGGGGATCCCGTCGCCGTCATCGTCGAGGTCGCCGTCACAGGCGTCACCGATCCCGTCCCCGTCGGTGTCCGTCTGGTCCGGATTGGCCACGAACGGGCAGTTGTCGGTGTCGTTGGGGATCCCGTCACCGTCATCGTCGAGGTCGCCGTCGCAGGCGTCGCCGATCCCGTCCCCGTCGGTGTCCGTCTGGTCGGGGTTCGCCACGAACGGGCAGTTGTCCGATCCGTCGGGGATGAGATCACCGTCGGTGTCATCGGTCTCGCAGGCGTCGCCGATCCCATCGCCGTCCGTGTCGGTCTGGTCGGGATTCGCCACCAGCGGACAGTTGTCGGTGTCGTTGGGGATCCCGTCCATGTCGTCATCGAGATCGCCGTCACAGGCGTCGCCGATCCCGTCCATGTCGGTGTCCGCCTGATCGGGATTGGCCACGAGGGGGCAATTGTCCGTGACGTTGGGCTCGCCGTCGCCATCGACGTCGTCGTCACAGGCGTCGCCGATGCCATCCATGTCGCGATCGGCCTGATCGGGGTTCGCGATGAGCGGGCAGTTGTCCATCCCGTTGGGGACGCCGTCGCCGTCGTCGTCGCCGTCGCAGGCGTCACCGACGCCGTCGCCGTTCGCGTCCGCCTGATCGGCGTTGGGCACCAACGGACAGTTGTCCGTCGTGTTGGGTTCGCCATCGCCATCGAGATCGTCGTCACAGGCGTCGCCGGTCATATCGCCGTCGAGATCCTCCTGATTGGGATTGGCGATCAGCGGACAGTTGTCCGTGCCGTCCGGCACGCCATCCATGTCGGTGTCCATGAAGCCGTCGCAGACGTCGCCGATGCCGTCCATATCGGTGTCGGCTTGATCGGCGTTGGAGATCAACGGGCAGTTATCGGTGGCGTTGGGTTCACCATCGCCGTCGATATCGTCGTCGCAAACGTCGCCGATCATATCTCCATCCTGGTCGGCCTGATCGGCGTTTGCGTCTAGCGGACAGTTGTCGTCGACATTGAGGATGCCGTCGCTGTCGTCGTCGTCGCAGGCGTCGCCGACGCCGTCGGTGTCCACATCTTCCTGAAGCGGATTGTCGACGAGCGGACAGTTGTCCGTGGTGTTGTCGATCCCGTCGCCATCGATGTCGTCATCGCAGACGTCGCCGATGCCATCCATGTCGATGTCGCTCTGATCGGTGTTCGGCGTCAGCGGACAGTTGTCCATGCCATCAAGGATCGTGTCGTCGTCGGTGTCGTCGTCGTTCGGATCGGTACCGACCTCACAGAGCTCCACGATGTCCGGGAGCCCGTCCACATCGGTATCCGTCGTCGGGTCGAACACGTCGACGGTGACCGCGAGTGGCGCACTGGCGAACGTGTGGCCCCACGTGTCCTGTAGGGCTTCGTCGCCCGACGAACCCTGCACGAACGCTCCCCATCCGCGCGCGTTGCCGAGCGTCGTCGTGCTCGTGCCCACGAAGAGATCGGCGTAGAGGCCCGGAAAGAGCCCCCCCAGCGGATTCGTCTCGCGGAGCAGCTCGGCGTTGGCGAGGTCACGCGTGCCGGTGACCGCCGTATCGTCCCAGAAGATGCTGATCGGTCGCGTCGTTGCCGCGTCCACGTTCTGATAGAACCGGAACCCCGCAAACGCCGTCTCGGCGTCGCCGACGAGCAGGTGAATCTCGCCGTTGTAGAGCGTGATTTCACAAGTATACGTCCCCTCGGCGACCGCGGCGGCATTGTCGTCAAAGCCGTCCCAACCGATCGATGACGACGGTGAGGTGGTGTCCTCGACAATCAGCAGGTCACCGTTCAGCGGATCAAAGAGGCCATCGTTGTTGAGGTCGCAGATGATCCGTGTTTGACCGTTTTGGGAGCCATCAAAGTTGAACGCCGCGGTGTTGAATCCTGGCGCGATCGCGGCGCACGCATTCGCCCCGGTCCCCTCGAACGTCGAGTTCATTACCGTGGGTGCGGCCGCGGTGTAGTTCGCGACGGTGGGCGGAAACAGGTACAGCGGCAGGGCGGCGGGGACTCCGGTGAGAAAGTCCGGCGGATCGGTGAGGTCCACGGTCAGGGTGGACGCGTCCACGCTACCGCTCACTCCGTTGTATCCGCTGCGCGCGACGCCGAACGTCTGCTCGAAGCCGGACAAACCCGACGCGCGCACCTCGACGACGGAATTGCCGCCGACGCCCGAAACCAACGCGAAGAAGCTGCGGTCAATGGACTGCGTGGCGGCGAAGGAGGTCGTCGTGGTGCCCCACGCTTCGGACCACGCACGCCCCTTCTGCTCGACGGTCGCGATGATCACCGACGCTTCCCAGGTCGACGAGTTCCGCTCGAACTCGAAGCTGTAGGTGCCCGCAATCATCGGGATGTAGTCGCCGAGCAGCGGCATCTCGATGGGGTTGCCCATCGGATCGTAGCCCTGCATCGGCCCCAACAGCAGCAATGACGACCAACGCAGCCGCTCGGCGGCGGGATCGAGCACGTCCAGATACACGACGGTCCCTTGTGTGATCGTGACGCTGTTGCTGTTGCGGCGTACGAGGTCAGCCTGGGTCTCCGCGGTCGCCGATGAACTCATCGCCATCGGACCGCACAGGCCCGCGACAACGAGACCCCAGAACGCCGCGCGCGAGGGTTGGAATCTGGACGTCTTCATGGGGTCTCCTCAGCGGTTTTCACGATGTTGAACTCCACGCGGCGGTTTTGATCCCGACCGGCTTTGGAGCTGTTGGGGGCGATCGGCGTCGTCTCGCCAAAGCCGATGGCTCGCAGGCGGTTCGCCTCGATCCCGTAGTCGATCAGGAACTGACGCACCGAAGCGGCCCGTTCTTGCGACAGCGTCTGGTTGTAGGTATCCGAGCCGACGTTGTCGGTGTGGCCCTCGATCTGGATCTGGATCAACTGGCGATTCGCGCGCAAAGTCGCCCCGACCTGCTGCAAGAGGTTGAAGCTCTCGGGCCGGATCGTCGCCTTGTTCGTGTCGAAGTAGACCTTGTCGAGGATCTCGATCTTCTTGTCCGTCAACCGCACCTTGCTCTGACCCTCGTCCGGGCAGCCGTCGTCGTCGTCGACGCCGTTGATCGTCTCGGGATCGTTGGGACACTTGTCGACGTTGTCGAGGATGCCGTCCTTGTCGTTGTCGACATCGGGGCAGCCGTCTTCATCCTGGAAGCCGTCCTTGTCCTCTGGATCCGTCGGGCACTTGTCCACGTTGTCGAGGATTCCGTCGCCGTCGGTGTCTTCGTAGGGGCACCCGTCGTTCTCGACAGGTCCGGGGACCTCCGGACACTTGTCCTGGGCATCGACGACGCCGTCGCCGTCCGTATCGGCGTACGGGCAACCTTTGTTCTCGATGGGACCCGGGATCTCGGGACAGGCGTCGTCGGGATCGAGCAAGCCGTCACCGTCGGTGTCCTTGTAAGGACACCCGTTGTTCTCGACGGGGCCCGGATCATCGGGGCACTCGTCCTTGGAGTCGCGGATCCCGTCGCCATCACGGTCGTCGTCGCTCGGCGACCAGGCGAGGGTGCCGAACACGCGGAAATCGGGGGCGCCGACGCCATTCGTGAGGCCGGTGCCTGCGGCGACCTGCGCCATGACACCGGCGGGCATGAAGAAGCGAAATCCGGCGTTCCACTCCGCCGGATGCGCGGTCGCGTTGCTCGCGGTCTGCGCCAACGTCTCGGCGTCGATCCCCTGGGCGACCGAGGCGGAGCCGAACACGGTGCCGAACAACGCGACCGGATCGGCGAGCGGCACGGTCAGGCCCGCGCCCCATTTGACGGCGTTGCCACTGACGAACGTTCCCGCGGAACGCTCCGGGCGGACGAGGAAGCCGACATTGACGGCGACGAGGAAGCCCGAATCGTGGCGGTAGTCGAAGACGAGGCGCGGTTCGGCGCGAACGCCGCCATCGCTTGCGAACGAGTCCTGATCACCGGTCGGCACCCCGATGGGCACCAACAGACCGATGCCGAAGCCCGCCGCGACATCCGGACGCAAGATCTGCGCTTTCGGCACGATCCGCAGATCTCCGAGCGCCGCGGACTTCAGTGTCGAGCTGGCGACGCCATCGAATGCGTCGCCCGTTTGGTACACGATGGCGGGGATCGTCACGCCGAGTTGAAAGAAGTCGAACAGGCCGATCGCGACGGCCGGCTCCAGAACCAGCCGCTCGTCGATCAGGCGCGCGGTGACGTTGTCGCCTTCCACGATCTGCAGGACATCGTCCGCGAAGTGCACGGTGAGGCTCACCGACGGCGTCAGATGAGACAGCGTCTCGGAGGTCGCAACGGAACCGAGTTCTTTCGTCGCTCCGGGAAGCGGCTCAAAGTGGTCCGCGGCAAAGGCGCCGGCCTCCTGAGCGAACGCTCGCGGAGTCCATGCGACGAGAAATAGGATCCCAACAACACTCTTCCTAGCGGCGTTCAATGCTCGCTCCTCCCAATTTGGATCAGCTGATCACGGCGCCAAGCGACTCACTCGAACCGCTTGAGCACCCGTGCGACATCATCTTTGCAAATTACAGTCTACGTTGAATTCGTCATTGCGCAAGACTTGCAGTACGCAATCAGTGCGCCCGCTCGGCGGGTGTTTGGGCGGTCTCCAGATGAAACGGATCCTCCAAAACGCGTCGAAATTCGGCCGCGAGGGTGCCCAATTGCGCGCCGTCGATGAAGCGATGGTCGACCGTTGCGGTGATCGTCACGAGCGGTCGCGCGACGATGTTGCCGTCGACGACGGTGGGCTTGTCGCGAATCGCGCCCACAAGTAACAGCAGGGGCACGCGAGCGAACGGGGTGAACGGCGCGTAGCCTTCGTCAAACCCGAGCATGCCGACCGATGTGATGACACAGGAGCCAAAGGCGTGACGTTCGACTCCGAGCGCCTTGATGCTCAGACCGAGCGCGCTCGCGAGCCACCCCGTAAAGCGCAACATCGGCCGCAAGATGAAGCCCGGCATCGCCTTCACGGCCTTCATCGACTTCTTGAAATCCTGATCCTCGCCGCTGCGCACCTTGCGCGCGCGCTCTCGCAACTCGGTCGCGATCTCGACCACGCTCTTGTGGTCGATCCCGTCAATCTTCGTCTTCGCGAGGTCGCCGTCCGCGGCAATCAGGTAGGTCACGTCGACGGAATCAAAGGGGACGAAGCGTCCGAAGAGGATCTTGCCATTGAGGGTGGGGGCCTTCGCCAACGCGCTGCCTACGGCCTTACCGACGAGGTGGGTGATCGAGATCTTCTCGCCGGTCGTCGCTTTGACGTGTTCGATGTAGCGAAGGCTCTCGGAGGCATCGATCGTGATCTTGCCGAAGATGTTGCCCTCGGCGGGCGGCGCCCACGTCGCGATGGCGAGCTTCCGCCGGGTGCTGGTCATCTGTGCCATGAAATCCTCGCGGTTGACGGTCGATTCTACCGCCGAACAGCCGGTGCGCTAGTTCGAGCACACGCGAGGTCAGTCGGGCGCCGTCAGGTCCAGCAGCGTCGCGAGCGTGGTCTTGGGATCGGTATCGCGGATTGCGGACTGCAGCCGGATGCGGTCGACCGTGGAGAGCGGCTCGAGGTTCGTACGCACAATCGCGTCGACAATCCGGTCGAGGGCCTCGATCTTGGCGCGTAAGACCGTGAGCTCGTCCGCGGTCGCGCCGCCCGCGACGGACGCGACGTCGAGACTCGCCCGCAGCTCGTCGTTCTCACTCTCGAGGGTGCTGACTTTGCCGCTGAGGCGCTCGACTTCATCTGTGATGCGCGCGTCGCCCTTGCCGGCGCGCTCTTTTTCCATCTTGAGTCGATGCTTGAGCCCCTCGATCTCGTTGCGCAGGTCCCCGACGTCGCCGAGGGCCTTGAGCTCGGTGATCGCGGCCAGGGCTGCGTCGCGCTCGCTTCGCGCGGTCTCCAGATCGCCGCCGAGCGACTCGAGCCCGGCCTCCATTTCGGCCCGTCGCATCTCGCCTTCTTGCAGACGATTCTCGAGCTCTGCGGCGCCCTCGCCGGCCGCATCGACCTCCGTCTGAAGCTCGCGGTTGCGCTTCTCGAACTCTTCGACGAGGCGCTTGTGCCGCTCGAGTTCACGGCGCAGTGCTTCGGTTTCCTCGCGCGTCTTCTGCGCATCGGACTTCGATCGCTCCGCGGCATCCCGCTCGTGCGCCTGCATCTCCGCGCTGAGCCGATCGACCTCGCTTTCGAGCGCGGCGACGTCACGCGCGCGCCCCTCGACCTGCTCGCGCAGCGCTGCGGCCTCGGCCTCGGCGTTGGGGTTCACCTCGGCGGCGGCCTCACGGGCCGCGGCGAGCTCGTGCTCGAGCACCGAGTTCTCCTCCTGAACGCGAGCGAGTTCGCGGGACAGATCCACCGCGGTCGTGTCGGCACGCACCTCGGCGAGCTCGCGCTGAACCTCGTCGATCTCCGCGCGCAGCGCGGCGATGGCGTCCTCGGCCTCCTGCGCTTGGCCCCGGGCTTCGGCCGTCTCGCGGCGCGCCGTGACCAGATCTTCGCGCAACCCGGCGACCTCCGCCGGTGGCGTCGCGACCGATGTGGCGCCCTCGTTCTCTTTGTACTGATCGACCTCGCTCTGCGCCTCATCGAGGTGCGTCTGCAGCTCCTGCATCCGCGCCTGGAGGTCTTCGATCTCGCCTTTTTGCCGTTCCGCGAGTTCGGCGTAGGCGTCCCGTTCTTGCTCGAGCCGATCCGAATCGTGGCTCTGCATGAACACCGCGAGATCCTTCTGATTCTGCGTCGAGGTGTCCAGCGCGTTCGCGTCGTAGCCTCGGTTCTGGGTCGACGCGTCATCGTAGGGGTTGCGGACCGGCTCGCCGAAATCGGGCGGATCATTGGCAAACGACGGTTCGTTGGCAAACGACGGTTCGTTGCCAAAGTCGCTCTGGAACGCCGGCTCCGCGAACTGCGGCTCCGCGCCAAACGAGGAGCTCGGCGGGGCGAAGGAGTTGGGGCCCGGATTGGGATTGGTGAACAGCGGGCCGGGCTGCTTGGGCTGCGCGTTCCACGAGCTCTGGCTCGGGGCGTCGAATTGGCCGGGCGTGGGCGGCGTGCCGCCGAACTGCCCGTTCGCTGACCCGCCGAAAGCGGGCGGGTGCGTCGGCTGGTGCGGATGTGCAGACTGCTGGGGAGCGTTGAACGTCGAGTCGTCGGTATACGCTTCGCCGGTCGCATCTTCCTCAAAGAAGCGGAGGATGAAATCTCCGCACCACACCTCGTCCTTGTGGGCGAGGTACTCGCGGCCGAGCACCGGCTTCCGCTCTTCGTTGATGATGAGGTAGGTGCCGTTGGAGCTGTTGAGATCGACGACCTCGAACTGCCCATTGGCAAAGCGGAACTCGGCGTGGCGCCGTGAGACAGACTTCCGATTGGAGCGGATCGTACAGTCGGTCGCACGCCCGATGGAGACCATGGGCGCGTCCCCGCCAATCGGCACAGACCGTTCTTGCCCAGACATGTCGGTGTACACGATGCGCGCCACGTGCGAAGCCTGCTCCAAGAGTTCGTTCGCGTAACTCTAGGGCCGATCGCGGCGGTGCGTCAATCCGGACGCCCGCCGGATGGCCAATCAACTCCGGGCAAAGGCGCGAACCCAACGCACGAGCATCCCGACGTTGAACAGCATGAATCCCAGAAACATCAGGGTCGCGACGACGTACCAGAGGTGATCCTTGGGTGCCGCCCCATCTTGAAGCAGCCACGCCTCGATGCACACGGGATCGTCTTCGAGCAGCTCATCGACGAGCGCGTCCGCGGGGGACGGCTGAAGTTTCCGCAGCTTGCGCTCCTCGGGCGAAGCTTCTTCGTACTCCGCGCGAAGCTGCGCCACGATCGCATCGCGCTTGCGGCGTTTGATCTCGGCATGAGCCTGGGGGGTCAGCTCTTCGCAGAAGGTGAGGTTGTAGCGCGTGCGGTAGTAATGGCGCAGCCCGTGGTAGCGCTCGGGCATCTCGGAGAACTTGGTCAGCCGTCCGGCGCCACGAAAGATCGTGCGATCGACATCGCCTTTGACGTCGCCCTGAAGCTCGCGCTGGATCGGATCCTCGATCACATCGTCGCGCTTCTCCTCGACAAACACCGGCGCGCCGACGAGGCGAAAGAACCGATACCGGGTGCTCTGACTGCGCTGCGTGGGGATCCCGCTGATCGCGACGTACCGATTGTGCGGCAACTGCAGGGCATCATCGCCCGAGCCGACGGCGAACTCCAACGCGTCGCCGAGCTCCACGGGATTCGCCTCCGAGGCGAAGTACTCCAGTTCGGCACGCCAATCGGTGATGATCCAGCCACCCAGAACGATGACCGCGATCATGAGGATCGGGCGAAGAATCGACGGTCGCGGGCCACCGCCCGCAAGCGCCATCAGCTCCGGATCCGGCTCGTCGGTGGGTCGTTGATGGTCGTCTGCTTCCAACTGGACCTCGTCTGGTGCCCGAACCTTATGACTGCGGACGGCGCGTAAAGTTCCCGACCTATAGCTTCTGTGCGGGGCAGTCACAAGCTCTGCGTCGGCGGCGCAGGCGTCAGGCGCGCGAATCACGTTCCCCGAACCCGAAGATCGACACGCGCTGCGAAGCCGAAATCCGGGGTGCAAGGGCTTGTCAGTGGAAGGGCAGTTGGGCTAACGTACCGTCGTCAAACTCCGCGTTCTCAACCCGTCGCCCGTTCAAGGAGCGTCCGTGGAAGACGGAAAAGTACCCCCAGACCTGTTCTCGCTCTCGGATTCCGAGCCGGCGGAGAGTGATCTGGTCATGGACACCGGAGGCGCGGGGCGGCTCGGCATCGGGGGCGGCGGCGGCGTCGATCTCGCCACGATCATCCCCGAAGACGACGAAGCGGTCGAAGCGGTCGCACAGCGCTTCCGCAAGAACAAGTTCGCGCACGTCTCGTTCGACACCCCGACCCTCGATGACAAGAACGGCGAACGTGTCGATGACGCGGCGCTGCAAGACTTCGTACTCGACGCACTGACCCACGAGCCCGAGCCCGAGCCCGCCGAGACCTCACGCGTCGACGTCGAGCACACCGGACGGATCGCGGGCGACGTACCGGTGCGCAAGGCCACGCTGCAGGGCGGAGGCATCATTTGCCCATCGTGCGGCGCCACCAATCCCGGCGGCATGCGGTACTGCGTGCAGTGTGGCGGCAGTCTGAGCATCGTCTCCAAAACCGGGCAGCACAGCCGCGTCTCCAAGCCGCGCGAGGCGCCGCCCGCGTCGGAGTTGTCGCGCAAGCCGAACACCTGGGCGATGTCGTTGATCTCGATCAACGAGGACGGCTCTGACGGCATCGAGATCGGTCTCGAATTCCTCGAAACGACGATCGGACGCGAGGGCGACACCCGCTTCCCCACCGACGCGTTCTTGAGCCCCAAACATGCGCGATTGCACATCGACAACGGGCTGCTGCACATCGAGGATCTGTACAGCCTCAACGGAACATTCCTCAAGTTGCGCGACGAAGTGCGGCTCACACCCGGCGATACGTTTCTGATGGGCCGACAGGTGCTTCGCTTCGAACGGTTCGAACAGGCGATCACCCCGAAGACGAAGTCGTCCGACGGCACGCGGTACATGGGCAGTCCGTCCCCCGGCGGCTCCTACAAAGTCCTTCAGATTGGGATTGGCGGGATCGTGCAAAACGTGTATTGCCTCCCCGAATCTGGCGCCGTCCTTGGCCGTGAGAAGGGCGACATCATTTTTCCGCATGATAAGTTCATGTCGAGCCGACATGCGCAGATCTACACCGGCGAAGACGGACACTGCTACCTGGTGGACCTGAACTCGTCGAACGGCACCTGGATCAAGATCTGGGAGAAGACGAAACTCAACGACAACGATTTCATCTTCATGGGGCAGCAACTGTTCCGAATCCGAGTTGAAGGTCGAAAGCGTTAAGCGAACCCGCCTCACATGTTGCACCGAAATGACGCGGGCGGGTGATTGACACCCGCATGGCCGCGTGAGATTTAATGTTTCTGCAATCTAATGGGTTGCAACGGTACGTAGTAGAAGGACCAAACCAATGACGAAATCGCAACTCATCGAAGCCGTTTCCGATCGAATCGACGTCCCGCGCAAACGCGCCGAGGATGTCGTGAATGCCGTATTTGACGCGATGAAAGGAGCGCTCGTTGAAGACGAGCGCATCGAAGTCCGCGGATTCGGTAGCTTCACCATTCGCGAATACAAAGCGAAGAAGGGCCGCAACCCTCGCACTGGCGCGCAGGTTGAGGTCGACGAGAAGAAGTCCGTTCACTTCAAGCCCGGCAAGGAGCTGCGCGAGCGCGTCGATAACTGACGCGACCTCGGCGGCTTTTGCATTCATCGTTCGACTGCGCTAGCACACAGCGGAATGCATCGCTGAGCACACCGGTTGGTGCGGCGATGACCCATGGGTGCGGCAATGAAGCACGACGAACTGCGACTGACCGAAATCTTCTACAGCATCCAGGGCGAGGCCTCGCGCGCGGGGCGGCCATGCGTGTTCGTCCGCCTGTCACGCTGCAATCTGCGGTGCACGTGGTGTGACACCACGTACTCGTTTACGGGCGGGCAGCTGCGCGCCCTGGACGACATCGTGAGCGAAGTCGCGTCGTTCGACTGCAAGCTGGTGGAGATCACGGGTGGAGAGCCGCTGCTGCAGGCACCGGTTCATGCACTGATGACGAGGCTCTGCGACGAAGGGTACGAAGTCCTCATCGAGACGTCGGGATCGCTGGACATTGCGCCGATCGATACGCGAGTCCGCGTGATCATGGACCTCAAACCGCCGGGTTCCGGCGAGGTCGACAAGAACCTGTGGGCCAACATCGACGCGCTGAAGCCCACCGATGAGGTCAAGTTCGTGATCCTCGATCGCGTCGACTACGACTGGTCCGTGGCGACCTGTCGGGAGCACGACCTGTTTGCGCGAGCCGACGTCATCTTCTCGCCGGTGCACGGCGACATGGACGCCCACGCCCTGTCGAACTGGATTCTCGCCGATCGGCTGCCGGTACGACTCGGCCTCCAGCTGCACAAGTTTCTGGGCGTCGAGTGAAACGCCTGCTGAGCCTGCTGCTGCTCGGCGGCTGCGCCACCACGCCCGTCGCTACACCACAGCTCGAGCGGTGCTCGTTGGTCGACGAGACAGCCTGCGTCGCCTACGGCGCGACCATTCCCGAGGCCACCCGCCCGTCTGCACAACTCGTCGTGGGGCTCATGGACCGCGCGGCGACGCTCCCCGCTGAGGACGCGGTCGACTACTGGCGGCGTGTCGAGGAAATCATGGCGACCTCGGACCAGACAAATCCGGTGGTCAATCGGCGAGCCGCGATCGCGTACGCCGCACTCGCGAGGCTCGCTGCCGAGCGCATCCACGACGACGCGACCACGATCGAACAGGCGTTGAACGACAGTCAGGATGCCGTCGAGCGAGTCCGCGAACTCGCCGCGTTCGCCGTCGAGTGGGGCGATCCGCGGACCCAGGCCCGCGCGGCACACGCGATCGCGGACGCGTACGGGCGCCAGGCTGCCAACCTCGCCTCGTTCGCGTTGCCGATGGAGCTGACCGTGTCCGGCAAGGCATCGCTGGGTCAGAAGCGCGACGCGATCGTCGGCGAGCTGCTCGCCGAACAGAGGCTCGTGCTGAGCGGCGTCGCGGAGCACTGTCGACGCCACCGCATCGAAGACCCCGCGTGCAGCGATCGGCCGGAGCCTGAGCGGGTCAGCCGACCCGATGATCCGCGCCGGCGCACCACATGCGGCCTGCGGGTGGGAATGCCCGAGGCCGAGGTCACCCGACGGGTGGGAAAGCTCGAGCCGCTGCGCTCGACACCCGAAGACGGCTGCCAGAACATGGGCCGCGGCTCGTTGGTCGTGGAGTTGTGCTTTGGAGTCGTGAGGTCGGTGGACAACGCCACCGACGAGTGCCCACGCTGATCTCAGAAGTCGACGCGCAGCTGTAGCGGTGTTGGATACTCCACCGGGAAGCGTGCGGGCCACGGCGTGTCGATCGCGATCTGGTCGATGTCCTTGGCGAGCCCTTGCCGCACGATCAGCATCGCGTCCCGATTGAATCGGTGGGCGCCGGAGATCGCGCCGAAGATCGTGCCCGAGTACCAGATCACCTCCAACAGTCCGAGCAACGTGCCCTGACCGACCCGACCAGCGGCGAAAGAATCCACGGTCGCGAAGATGAACGCGCCATTCCAGACCATCGCCACGATGCCGACCCCCCATTCCTCGAGGTAGAAGTGGCCGAGGCCCGGGATGATCGACAACAAGCCCGCGATCCCGGGGCTCTTGCGCGGGATGTTCAGCGTGGACACATACGCGGCAACCCGCCGCGCGTCCGGGGCCTGTGGTGACGACTTCGGAATCGAGCTGAGCTGCTCGGCGGCACGGTCGAAGTCGTCGGTTCGGTTCCAGTAGCGCGCCAGGCCGAGGCGCGCATAGGTCGTGAGCTCGAGGCAGTCCCGGCGTTCCACGCCCGCCGCCGTGCCCTGATGTGCGACGAGCGGGTCGCAATCCTTGATGAGCTCTTCGTACGTCCGACGAGCGCGCAGCTGCGCGCTACCCTGCATTGCGACGTTCGCGGCGTAGAGCCGCGCCCACCAGCCTTCGAGCTCGGTACGCTGGTCGAGCGCGAGCCTGCGCAGGAGCCCTTCGGAGGCGTCGGGCTGTCCGGCGACCGCATAGATCCAGGCGATCTTGAGGTCTACGCGGGAACGACGCTCATCCCCGGGTGCGAGCACCAAGAATGCTTTGTACTCGGTGATCGCGCGGTAGTAGTCGCCCTCGAAGTAGAACATGTCGCCGCGCAGCAGGTGCTCCTGCGGGGACTGCGCCCATGCGGTCGAACCGACGCCAAACAGCGCGAGGGCGAGGAGGATCTGGCAGATACGACGGACCATCAGACGGGCGTAACCCCGTGCTTCTTGGCCGGCCAATCCTGCTTCTTGGTCGATGCGACGGCGAGGCGGCGAATCAACTGTTCGCGCAGCTCGGACTTGGGCACGACGTCGTCGACGATGAGTTCGCTGGCGAGCCGATAGACATCGATGTCGGCGCGGAACTCGTTGCGCAGCTGCTCGATATAGGCGGGGCGCTCGTCTTCGGGCAGCGCCGCAATCTTGTTCGCGAACACCGCGTTGACGGCCGCTTCGGGGCCCATCACGGCGATCATCGCCTCGGGTGTCGCGAGCGTCGCATCGGGTTCGAAGCCCGGGCCACACATCGCGTACAGCCCGGCACCGTAGGCCTTGCGGATGATCACGGAGAACTTCGGCACCGTCGCCTCGCTCACCTTCGAGATCATCTTCGCACCATGCCGAATGATGCCCTGAGTCTCGACCTTTGTCCCGATCATGAACCCCGGGACGTCGGCCAAGAAGACCAACGGCACGCCAAACGCGTCGCAGAGACTGATGAAACGGGCGCCTTTGTCCGCGGAGTCGACGAACAAGACGCCACCCTTGTACTTGGGCTGACTCGCCACGATCCCCACGACCTGACCGCCCATGCGCGCGAACCCGGTCAGCAGCTCCTGGGCAAACCGTTTCTTGATCTCGAGGAACTCGGAGTCATCCACGAGATGGTGAATCACCTTCCGCATGTCGAAGGGTTTGTTCTGGTTGATCGGGACGAGTTCATCGAGCGACTTCTTCTGCGGTTGTGGCGGTTTCGACTCCGCGAGCGGCGGCTTCGACTGGCAGTTGGACGGCAGGTACGACAGGTACGACTTGCACCAGTCAATCGCCTCCTCTTCGGTGCGCACGAGCACATCACCGCAACCGGAGACGCTCGTGTGCATCTTCGCGCCGCCCATCTCCTCCAGCGTCACGACCTCGCCGATCACCATCTCGGCCATCCGCGGGGAGCCGAGGTACATCGACGCGTTTCCGTCGACCATCACCACGACATCACAGAACGCGGGGATGTAGGCGCCGCCGGCGGCCGAAGGGCCGAACAGCAGACAGATCTGTGGGACGAATCCCGAGAGGCGCACCTCGTTGTAGAAGATCTTGCCCGCGCCGCGACGCCCGGGAAACATTTCGAGCTGGTCGGTGATGCGCGCGCCAGCGCTGTCGACGAGGTAGACGAGCGGGATCTGCAGGCGCTCCGCTTGCTCCTGAATGCGAATAATCTTCTCGACGGTTCGCCAGCCCCACGAGCCCGCCTTGACGGTCGAGTCGTTGGCCATGACCGCGACGCGACGGCCGGCGATTTTTCCGACGCCGGTCACCACGCCATCGGCGGGCAGGTCCTCGGCGAGGACGTTCGCCCACCGGCCCGACTCGACCTCGAGGCCGTCGTCGAGCAGCAGGTTCAGCCGATCGCGCACGAAGAGCTTGCCCGCCTCCTTCGCTTTCTCGTGATATTTGGGTTTTCCGCCGCGATGGATCTCGTCGCGCCTGGCGACGAGCTCCCGATCTTGCTCCGACATCTCAGTCATATACTTCACTCCGCAGGCATCGCGCCGGCATCCTAGCCTCTCGATCCGAGACTCGCTAGCCGGGTTCTGCGGGATAGCGAGGACCGAGATGACCGGATACCATACCCTCAATGTCGACAGATAAAGTCAGAGACGCCGACCTCATCGGTCAGAAGCTCTTCGGGACCTACACGATCACGGAGAAGCTCGGCGAAGGCGCGATGGGGAACGTCTACCTCGCGAAGCAGTCCCAGACCGGTCAACGGATCGCGATCAAGCTGTTGAACGAGGAGGCGGCGGCGCACGAGGAGACGGTCGCGCGATTCCTGCGGGAGGCGCGCGTGATCTCGATGATGACGCACCCCAATGTCGTACGGGTGTTCATCTTCGGCGAGACGGCGTCCGGCATTTCGTACATGGCGATGGAGCACGTCGACGGCATGCCGCTCGAGCGTGCGGTGCGGGGCAAAGCGCTCGAGGAGCGCCGCGCGATCCACATCACGCGTCAGATCCTCGAAGCAATCGGTGAGGCCCACGATCTGGGGATCATGCATCGCGATCTCAAACCGGAGAACGTGCTGTTGACCACCTGGCGGGGCCAGCAGGACTACGTGAAGATCTTGGACTTCGGGATCGCCAAGGTCAGTAACGCAAACCAGCAGCTCACCCAGACCGGGATCGTGTATGGCACGCCCGCCTACATGTCTCCCGAACAGGCTCAGGCGCTCGAGATCGATCGGCGCGCCGATCTCTACAGCCTCGGCTGCATGCTCTACGAGATGGTGACCGGGCAGATCCCGTTCGACGCGAAGTCGAATCTGAAGATCCTCGAGATGCAGGCCTTTCAGGAGCCGACACCGCCAAGCCAGATCGCCCCCGTTGCGCCCGCGCTCGAGAACATCATCCTGCGGGCGATGGCGAAGAATCCGGAGAATCGCTTCCAGACGGCCCAGGACATGCTCGACGCACTCGACGCGCTCGACGCGCCGAAGAAGAAGGTGGCTGCCCCCGCCGCCGCCGCGCTGGACGCCGACCTGCCGGTCACGTTCCGGATGCTCAACGACTTCGCGAACCAGGCGGCGGCCCAGAAACCGTGGTTCTGGCCCGTGGTCCTGCTCGTCGTCGCGGGCGCGATCGGCTTTTCGCTGTTTCTGCTGCTGATCTTGGCGCTGTCGTAGCCATCAGCGTCGACGCAGACTCACGACCGTCTCCACGTGGGCCGTCTGGGGAAACATGTCCACCGGTCGCACACGCTCGATCGACCACGTCGGCTGCAGGGCCGACAGATCCCGGGCCAGCGCCTCGGGGTTGCACGACACGTAGACGAGGCGCGACGCATCGATCCGGGCGAGTTCGTCATGGGCGGCGGGCAACAGGCCCGCCCGAGGTGGGTCGAGCACCACGACATCGGCGGACGGTGAACGATCGGCGAGCACCTGCCCGACGTCTCCGGCGACGAACTCCACGTTGCTGATATTGTTGAGCGCTGCGTTCTGGCGAGCGTTGGCGACGGAAGCCTCGACGAGCTCGATCCCGAGGACCGCCTTCGCGCCCTCGGCGAGGCAAAGCCCGATCGTGCCGGTCCCACTGTACAGATCGAGCACCACTTCGGACCCGCTGGGTGCCGCATGCTCCGCGACGATGGAGTACAGCAACTCGGCGCCGGCGGTGTTCGTCTGGAAGAACGCGGATGGTGCGATCTCGAACACCAGCGACCGGCCGCCGACGGTGAGCTCCTCGCGCAGCGTCTCGCGACCACCCAGATGATGCTCGATGCGACGCGTGCGCTCCCCGCGCACGGCCCGGATCTGTGTCCAGTACAGCGAGCTGACGTCGGGCACGTTCGCTGTCATCCAGGCCGACCAACTCTGCGCGACGGCCTCGGCGGTCGTCCCGTCGGGATCGAGATGGGACGTGACCAGCTCCACCATCCGCTCCCCCGTGTTCTTGCCCTCGCGGACGACGACCGTGCGCCAGAAGCCCGCCTCGCCGCGATAGGCAGGAATGCCCAGCGCGCGCGCCCACTCCGCGATCCGCGGGATGGCCTCGGACACCCATTCGGACATGATCAAACATTCACGCTGGTCGATGACCTCGTACTTGAATCCGCCCGGGTGCATGCCCAGTCCGAGCTCCCCCGGGCGACCGGCGAAGCTGAACTCCATCTTGTTTCGATAATGCCATCCGTCCCCGACACCCCGGAGGGGTTCCACGAGCGCCGGATCCAGGTCTTGTGCCGTGAACAAGGACCGCAACCTGTCGAGCTTGAGCGCGCGCTGGCTGTCGAGCGACAAGAGCTGCAGGCTGCAGCCCCCGCACCCCGGACGTTCGCCGTCGCTGGGGAAATGCACACACTGTGGCGCGATACGTGTCGGCGACGGTTCGATGAGTTCGAGAATCCACCCGTCGATGCGACGGCGACGGGCGCCCGAGATCTGGACGTCGATGAGGTCGCCCGGAACGGCGCGACGCACGTGCACCTCAAAGCGCATCGGCGCCTTCTGCGGCCCGACCGTCGCGTGGACAAAGCCGAGCCCTTCGCCCTTCTCATCGAGCGCTTCGATCAGGACACGCAGGACTTCGTCACGGCGAGGCTTGTGGTGCAGCTCGATCGGTGCGCTCAATCGTCGTCTTCGGAGGTCTCGGAAACGTCCTCCACTTTGCGACCGGAGAGCACGGACAGCGGCTCGGTGACGACGGGATCGCGGCGCTGCGTGGCGAGGCGGTCCGAGATCTTCATCAGCAGCCATCGCACGTTCGCGCCTTCATCGACGCGCAGCAATGTGAAGCCACCGCTCAACTTGGCACCTTCGATTTCGAAGTCGATACGCCCGTCCTTCAGACCCTGTGCCATCGACAGCGGCTCACCGTCGAGATCGAGGGGGCGGTAGGTTCCGCTATCCCACACGATCACTTTGCCCTTGCCGCCGTCCGTCACCACACCTTCGAAATCCATGTCGGTGTTGTCCTCGACCGGGACCGCCAAGCGCTTGACCCGCGGATCCGGGGAGGGGCCTTTCGGGACCACCCAAGACCGGACCCCACCGTCGACCGTCATGCGGAAGACGTAGTGATAATCGATGTTCTCGTACTTCTGGATCGAAAAGCGCGGCTGAGAATCCGCCATTTTCGCACTCGTCTGTGAGGAATCTGCGCCGTCCAATACTGGCACAATCGCCGTCGAAATGGAACCGAGGTGCCGTTCGATTGCGGACGGCGTCCGGCGCGAGATTGCGTTTTTTTCGGAATCACATACAATCCCTACCTGTTTGGTATGCATTGGCCGAGGCGCCAATGGGAGAACAACAAAATGGTTACTGAATTCACACCCCTCGCAGCAATCGTCGGCGGGCTCCTCATCGGCCTGGCATCGGCGGCGCTGCTGTTCCTGAACGGTCGGATAGCCGGCATCAGCGGGATCTTCGACGGGGCGATTTTTCCGTCCTCCGGCGAAACGGGCTGGCGGTGGACGTTCCTCGTCGGACTGTTGATCGGCGGCGCGGTCTACGCGACGTTCGCCGGCGTCGATCCGCACGCGATCGCGCTGGACCGCTCGACGGGGATCATCGTCGTCGCCGGACTGCTGGTCGGGTTTGGCACAAAGATGTCCAATGGCTGCACGAGTGGACACGGAGTCTGCGGAAACGCGCGACTCTCCAAGCGTTCGATCGTGGCCACGTTGGTCTTCATGGGCATTGGCGCGGCTGTCGTCGCGGCTCTTGGAGGTGCGGCATGAATCGCCTCCGCCTGCTCGCGAGCCTCGCCGCCGGGATCGTGTTCGGCCTCGGCCTCGGCATCTCTCAGATGACGAACCCCAACAAGGTGCTCAGCTTCCTCGACTTCTTCGGCGCCTGGGATCCGAGCCTCGCCCTCGTGATGGGGTCAGCGCTGGGCCTCAACATCTTCGTGTTTCGCGCGATCCTGCGCCGACCGGCGCCGGCGTTCGACCTTCGCTTCCACCTGCCCGAACAGAAGACGGTCGACGCCAAATTGATCGGCGGCTCCGCACTGTTTGGACTCGGCTGGGGTCTCAGCGGCTTCTGCCCCGGGGCAGCGATCGCCGCGGTGCCCAGCGGGCTGTCGTCGGCCGTGATCTTCCTCGCCGCGATGGCGGGCGGAATGGCCCTGTTTCGCGCCTACGAAGCGATCGCCGGGCGGCTCACAGTCCCGGCAGAATTGGCTGCGGGCGAGTGACCTTGCGCCGGCGGATTGTGACGCCGACGCCGAGCAACACCACCAGCCCACCGACGATCATCCGACCCGACGGCACCTCATCGAGCGCGACCCAGGCGATGAACGACGCGACGGGCGGGATCAACAGCAAGAACTGCGACATCCGGTAGGCCGGAAGTGCGCTCAACGCGACGGTGCTCAGCCAGTATCCGAACGTAATCGGCCCCAACCCCAGGTACACGACGACCACCCAGTGCACCCCGTCGAGCTGCGCCAGGGCATCGCCCTGCGTCGGCAGCCACAAGATCAGCGGGAGCGAACCGACGGTGGCGCTCATCACGGTGAGGTCGAACGCTCGGTACCGACGGACGAGCGCCTTCTGCATCACGATGTTCGCGCCCGCGCACATCGCCGCAATCAACACGAACAACGAGCCGAGCGGCACCGCGAGGTCGCCAGGCTCGAGACTCATCACCGCGACACCCGCAAGGCTCACACACAGGCCGACCCAGTGGCGAGGCGCGACCTGCTCGCCCAGCGCCTTCCACGCGCCGAATGCCGTCCACAATGGAATCGTCGCCACGAGGAGCGCCGCCTGCCCCGCCGTCACCAGCGCCGCACCAAAGTTGAGCGCGACGTGATACCCGCTGAACCCGCAGAGGCCGGCCAACACGATCCGGCCGAGGTCGCTGCGCTCCGGCCGTTTCACGCCGACTGCCGCACCCAGTGCCACCAGCGCGACGACCGCGATCGTCAGCCGCAGCGCGGTGAACGGCATCACGGCCATGTCATTCAGCATGTACCGAATGCCCGCAAAGGCCGAGGCAAAGATCACGACCGTCGCCGACATGTAGGCGTAGGCCGCACCGACAGAAACAGTCGCTGAATCGGAAGTACTCACATCTGGCTTTCTAGCCGCGGCTCAGCCCCCTGTCGCGTGGCATCTCTGTGCAACCGCCCCGCCTTCGCAAACCAGCGCGCCAAGACCCGCACCGCCTCCCACCCGCACCAAACCTAACCCGGCGACTGCACCCACACGTTTTTCTGCAACAGAACGCCCAATCGGCCGATTACGTGCGGTCCGTCACGAAGGTGTTTCGATCGAACTTCGCGACGGTCTGACGCGGGTACCGGACGAGCGGCTCACGAGCCGCAGACTCCGTGGTCATGAGCAGGTGGGCGTTCGCGTGGTGCGAGTTGCCCGAGCACTCAAAGTGCGCCAACTGAAGCCGAGGGGCTCAAAAAGCTCGGGGCTTTCGCCACCAGGGCATCAGCGACCGCCGCACCGGTCGCCGTCCGACGCCGGGGTGCGTCCTTCGCCGGCCCCGCACGCAGACGCGTGGTCGGTGCGGTTCGGCGACGCCGTTTGGACTCGATGGGTGCGCTTTCGTCAACGCCGTTTGGTAGGGTTGTTCGATGAGACGAGCGCTTGCGATGGTGGTGATGGGGTTGCTGGCCGCGCCCGCATCGAGTGGTGCGGACGATGTGGCGCTGCCGGTGACCAATCCGACAGCGGTGATGTGCGTTCAGCCGTTCGAGCCGTATCCGAAGGCGATGTTGCCCGCCGTGGTGCGGGGCATCACGTACGTCTACGGCTTCAAGGTCGAGGTGTTGGATGCGGTGCCGCTGCCCGCGTCGACCTGGTACGCGCCGCGTCGTCGTCACCGCGCCGATCAACTGCTGACATGGATGCGCGCGGAGCTCCTCGCCAAGACGCCACAGTGTTCATGGATCGTTGGCCTCACGAAGTCGGATGTGTCGGTGACAAAGGGCGAGCACCGGGATTGGGGGGTGCTGGGACTGGGGGAGGTCGGCGGTCGCGTCGCGGTCGTCTCGAGCTTTCGGACCCACAAGAAGCTCACCAAACCGCATACAGCCCTGCGGCGGACGGTGAAGGTCGTCAATCACGAGATCGGCCACATGATGGGTTTGCCGCACCAGAAGGGGCCCGGCTGCCTGATGAACGACGCCGAAGGGACGGTCCTGACCACCGATTTGGAGACGGGGCTGCTGTGCGATCCGACGATCGCGTTCATCGAACAGCACCAAAAGCTCAAGATCCCGCGTCACGCGGCGATGGACTGGCGCTTGGTGGAGTGACTGGAACGTCAGAAAGTTAGGTCACTTGACTTGCGTCGTGGCGATCGGCCGCTAGGCTTGTTCGCCTATGAAAGTGAAGTTCATTGATCTAGATCGTCAGCTCCTCCCCATCCGAGACCACGTCGACGCGGCGATGCAGCGAGTCATCGATCGCGGTCTGTTTGTGCTCGGCCCCGAGGTGGCGCAATTCGAAGACCGGTTCGCCGAATTCGTAGGCAGCGAGCACGCGATCGGGGTGTCGAGCGGCACGGATGCGCTGCTGGCGTCGCTGATGGCGCTTGGCGTGGGCCCCGGCGATGAGGTCATCACATCGGCATTTAGCTTCGTCGCGCCAGCCCAGGCCATCGCGCGACTCGGGGCGACGCCGGTGTTCGCCGATATCGATCCCGCGACCTTCGCGCTCGATCCGGCGTCAGTGCGGGCAGCGATTGGTCCACGGACGGTGGGGATCATCCCGGTCCATCTGTTCGGCCAGACCGCCGACATGACCTCGTTGATGGCCGTGGCGGAGCTTCACGGCTTGTTCGTGGTAGAAGATGCGGCACAGGGCGTGGGCGCGAGGCATCGGGGGCACCACGCTGGCTCGATGGGCGACATCGGCTGCTTCAGCTTCTTCCCGACGAAGACCCTCGGCGCGTTCGGGGACGGCGGCATGATCGTCACCGATGACGACGACCTCGCCGGCGAGCTTCGACGGATTCGACACCACGGTGCCGAGCCGAAGTACGTCCACCACCGACTGGGCGGGAACTTCCGCCTCGACGCGTTGCAGGCCGCAGTGCTGGATGTGAAGCTCGACCACGTCAGCGGTTGGATCGCGGCGCGCAAACGTCACGCGGACGCCTATGATCGGGTGCTGCCGGCGCACGTGCGTCCCGGAATCGGGACCGAGAACGACCACGCTTGGCATCAGTACACGATCCGGGTCCCGGATCGCGACGCGTTCCGCGAGCAGATGTGGGCGGATGGCATCGAGACGCAGATCTACTACCCGACGTCCTGCGAAGCGCAACCCTGCTTCGCGGAGTACGAGGCGCGTGTATCCGGCGAGCTGACCCAGACCCACGCCGCGTGCGACCAGGTCCTGGCGCTGCCGGTGTTCCCGGAGCTCTCGGACGACGAGCGCGACTACGTCGTGAGCCGATTGCACGCCCACCTCGCCGCGCAGGCCGCCTGACCCCCGTGGTTTCAGCCGAGCGCACGATTGCGGAACTGGTCCGAAACACGGACCTGTCGCCGGCCGATCTCCGCGACGCCCTCGCGTCGTTCTTGTGGACGGGTGAGGGCGACTTCCCGCTGCCATTGCGCGACGAACCCCACGCGCTGGGCTGGCTCCAGCAGTATCTGGGCGAAGCGCAACGACGCAGCGCGTTCGAGGCCCACACGGCGCGCGAAACCAAGCACTCCACCGCGACCGTCACCACGCAGCTGTACACCCCGCGATGGGTGGCGGACTGGCTGGCCCAACGCTGCCTCGATCTCGTCGACCGCCACGACGTCACGGTCTTGGATCCGGCGTGCGGCGGCGGCCAGATGCTGCTCGCCGCCGCGGATCTGTTGATAGCGCGGGGTTTGGGCGCGCCGGAGGCGTTCGGGCGACTGCACGGGATCGACCTCGATCCAGATGCGGTCTGGGCGTGCCGCGAATCTCTCAAGCTTGCCGCAGCGCGGGCTGCCGGGGGCCGCGACGGCGAACTCGAAGCGCGCATCGACACCCAGATTCGGGTCGGCGATGGGCTGCTCGACGCCACGGAACGCGCGACGATCGTACTCACGAACCCGCCGTACATGGGAACGCGCTCGATGTCGCCCGCACTCAAAGCGACGATGCGCAGCTTCGAGCCGTTTCACCACGACCTCTACCTCGCGTTCATTCGGCGTTGTTCAGCGCTCGCGGATGGCGCGATGGGGGTGCTCGCGCAGCAGACGATCTGGTACCTCAAGCGGTTCGAGGCCGCGCGCAAAGTGCTGCTCGAGGAGGGCCGGCTGTGCGATTTCGCGCACCTTGGCCACGGTGTATTCGATGGGCTGTCCGGTGAGAAAGCAACGGTGGTGGCGTTCACCTGGCAGCCAGACGCCGCGCGGTCCGCAAGCCGGACGACGCGGTTCTGGGACCTGCGCGACGCCGACGACAAGCGATCCGCGATCGAAGGCCCGCCGCAGGTTCGCGACGTGGCGGCGTTTGCCGCGATCCCGGCGTCACCGCTCGCGTTCTGGCTGCCTGAACGTCTGATCCGGGCGTTCGAGGGGCCGCGGGTCGGTGACATCGCACTGGTGCCGGGCAGCCAGAACAAGACGGGCGACAACCGGCAGTACGTCTGCGCGATCGGTGATGCGCCCCCGGGCTG
This sequence comes from Bradymonadaceae bacterium, assembly GCA_041601915.1. Lineage (GTDB taxonomy): Bacteria > Myxococcota_A > Bradymonadia > Bradymonadales > Bradymonadaceae > JBFIHF01. Next base: position 5,731 of record JBFIHF010000031.1, on the reverse strand, counting down.
GGTGCCGTACTCCAAGGGCGGCCGGTTCGCCCCGTGGTGGGGAAACTGGGATTGGGCGGTCGATTGGTCCGACTCCGCGCGCGCATTCTACGCGGGCAATCCGACGTCGAACCTGCTCGACGAACGGTGGTGGTTTCGCGAGGGGCTCTGCTACAGCGATTTCGGCGGGCGGCACTTCAACGCGAGGTGGATGCCTCCCGGGTGCGTCTTCGACATGGCGGGCCCCGCGATCTTCGAGGCGAGCGACGATCTCGACGTGCTCGCGGCGCTGATGGTGGTGCTGAACTCGACGGCTGCGCGAGAAGTGCTCAACGCGCTGAACCCCACGCTGCACTACCAGGTCCGCGATGTGCGAAACCTGCCCCTGCCGGACTGGAGCGACCCCGTCATCGCACGATTGGCCGCGCTGGGACACGCGCTCGTCGACGCGACGCGCGACGCATTGGAGAACGGCGGCGAGGCGCCGGGCCGGCTCGAACTGGAGGCGGATCGAATCGTGGCCGAAGCATACGGGTCGCCAGATCTGGTGGAGGCGGGCGCTAGCCGGCGCGTTCATCATCGGCTAGAACACACGCGGAGGTCGACGTGACGAAGACTCGATTGGCGCTGCTGCTGAGCCTGGTGGGAATGTCGTGCGGTCCCGCGGACAACGCGCCGAACAACGCCGTGGTCATCGTCAACAATACCGCGACGACGAACAACGCGACGATCGCGGCGACGAACAACGGCACCACCGCTCCGAACAACACGATCGTAGACGTCCCGCTCACCGTCGAAGAGTTCATTGCGACCGCGCGGCGGACCTACTGCGAGGTCCCGCAGACGTGCCCCAACGCGGCGACATTGAGCGCCCTCAGGGCGGTCGGCCGGTACGCGACAGTCGACGAGTGTCTGGCGTCCGCGGAGGTGACGTACTCCGAGATCTATCGAATCGCGGAGGGCGTGGCCGCGGGCCGAATCGCCTACAATGCGGACGACGCGGCGAAGTGCCTCGAGGACAGCGCCCAGGCGATGTGCGACGGGCGTTGGGGGCGGGTGCTCGGCGGGATCCCGAGTTGTGCCGGCATCTTGTCCGGCACCGTCGCTCCGGGCCAAACCTGCGCGAGCTTCTGGGAGTGTGACGGAGGCTACTGCGACACGCAGCAGCCTTGCGCGACCCGGACGTGCGTCAGCTACGGCACGACCTGCGGAGCCGGTGAGTGCGACACCGACACCGAGTACTGCGAGCGCCCGGCGGAAGTGTGTCGTCCGCGAAAGGCCGCGGGCTCCACCTGTGACTACGGTCAGTGCCAGACCGGCAACTTCTGCACGACCGTGCAGGGCGGCACGTGCGCGGCGTGGGCGGCTCAGGGCGCCGGCCGGGCCTGTGTCATCGATCTGGCGTGCGAGACGTCGCTCGTCTGCGAGGACAGCGCGTGCGCCGCACCGACGTTCGGTACGCGCGGCGACGCATGTTCGTGGAAAGGAGCTGCGGGCTGCGAGCCCGGTCTCGTGTGCCGCGTTCCCGAAGGCGGCGACGTGGGCGTCTGTGGCGCTCCGCTCCTGGTCGGCGAGTCGTGCCGCACAGACTCAGCCTGCGCCGGTGGCCTGCACTGCGATGTCTGGAACGATGACACGTGTCAGCCCGACAAGTCCGACGGTGCAGCCTGTCAGAGCTTCGCGCAGTGCGCGTCGCGCAGCTGTCCGGGCGGGATGGGCAGTGCCGCCGACGGGACCTGCGAACCCACCTGCAGCAACTAACCGATGGAAGCGATCGAGCTCGTCGTCCGGCTACTGGAAAAGGTCTCCGTGATGGTGGCCTCCGTCCTCGTGCTCGTGATGATTCGGCCCGCGGGCGTGTGGCTGGGCGAGACGGGCTCCCAGGCATCGGTGCGCCGGCGGCTGTTTCTCGTCGTCGTGCTCGGCGCCCTCGCGATCTGGGGCTCGTTCCTCGGCTTTTCGATCGGGGGTCTCGGCTTCAACGTCCGAATGGTCGGCATCATCGTGGCGGGATACCTCGGTGGGATCGGCGTCGGCTTGACCGTCGGCGCGGCGGCGGGGCTCGTCTATGCGCTCTCCGTCGGCGACATCGCGGTCTGGGTGCTGCTGGCGAGTGTGCTGGTCGGCGCGTTTGCCGGCCTGTGGTCGCGCCAGTTCGGCACACGGCTACGATCGATCGTCGTGGGCACGATCGTGATCCAGCTGCTCTACCACGCGACCGTCGGCGCGGTGATGGCGGCGATCGACCTTCAAATGGCGGTCTCGCTCGCCTCGAACATCGCGCTGCATGCCGCGAAGATCACCGCCAACGTCATCGGCGTGATCCTCTTCATGGGGCTCTTGAACCTCGTGCGTGAGCTCGAGCGCGCCCGCGATGTGGCGTTGGCGTCCAAGGACGAGGCCCGCGCTGCGAAGCTCGAGGCGCTGCAATACCAGGTTCGCCCGCACTTCCTGTTCAACCTGCTGAACACACTGGCCTATCTGATCCGCACGGAGCCGGTGAAAGCGCGAGCCTTGACCCTCGAACTCGCCGAGTTCCTGCGGTACACGCTGTCTGGGCCTGCCGAAGAGACGACCTTGTACGACGAACTCAAACAGATCCGACGCTACGTCGAACTCGAGCGCGCGCGGTTTGGCGACGGGCTGGTCTTCGAGGTCGGCGAGGTGTCCGAGGAGCTCGCGGCCCGAGTCATCGTACCGCCGCTGATCCTGCAGCCGTTGGTCGAGAACGCCATCCGCCACGGTGCACGGGACGGGAAGGTCGCAGTGCGCGTCGAGGTGGAGCACGACGGCGGTGATACGGCGCGGATCCGGGTGCTCGACAATGGCCCGGGCCCAGCCGCGGAGCCGCGGCCCGGCGGCGTCGGGTTGCAGAACGTGCGCGAACGCCTCGAGCGGTTCTATCATTCGCCCGCCGAACTGGAGCTCAGCGCACGTTCGCCGGACGGCGGCACCTGCGCTCAGTTCGACGTGCCGCTCAGCGGCACCGAACAAGGCGGACTGGCCGCCGAGGCGCGGCGCAGAATTGAGAAGGTGATCCTATGAAGGCTCTCGTTGTCGACGATGAACGGCCCGCCCGCGAGGAGCTGATCTGGCTGCTCGAACAGTGTGACGGTGTCGAAGTGGCGAGCCAGGCCGCGACGGCTGAGGCCGCGCTGCAATCGGTGGTCGATGTGCCGGTCGACGTCGTGTTCCTCGACATCGACATGCCTGGGATCGGCGGCATGCGCCTCGCCGAGCGCCTGCGCGACGATCCGGACTTTGGCCCGGCGATCGTGTTCGTGACCGCGTACGACAATCACGCCGTCGAGGCCTTCGGGGTCGACGCGACGGACTATCTGCTCAAGCCGGTGCGGTTGGAGCGCCTGCAGCGCGCCATCGACAAGGTCCGCCAACGACTGGGCACGCGGTCGGAAGCGTCGGAACGCCCTGCTCGTCCGCTCACGCGCATCTCGGTGGACCACCGCGGCGTGTATCGCGTGCTGTCGCTCGACGACGTGCTGTTCTTCGAGTCCGAGGACGGCATCGTGGTCGTGCAGACGAGCACCAGTGAGCGCTACATCACGGACTTCTCGCTCAAGTTCCTGGAGACGAACCTCGATCCGGAGGTCTTCTTCCGGTGTCATCGCTCGTACATCGTGCGGCTGGATGCGATTCAGTCCATCGCGCCGTGGGGCGCAGGCACCTACCGGCTGGTGCTCGATCGGAACGACGAGCTCGGCGTGCCGCTGGCCCGCGCTCGCGCGAGCGAGCTGAAGGCGCTGATCCCGTGGTCCGCAAACGTGTTCGAGTAGGATCGTCAGGGGGCCGCGGGGGACGCGCTGCCCCAGAAGTCTTCGATCTCGCCCTGCTCGTCGTAGACGATCTGGCCGAGGAGTTCGCCGCTTGGCGCGTACTCGGCGAGCTCGCGCACGCGGCCGGTCCCGCGGTCCCGAATCGTCCAGCGACCGCAGCGTTCGCCGGCGCAATGGCGACCTTCGACGGTGCGCAGCGGCGGATCGACGTCGCACGCTTGCTCGAAGTAGGGCCCGTCTTCCTTGCCGGCGACGAAGTGGCCTTCGCGTTCGACACAGTCCCCGCGAAGCAGCCGTTCCGCGCCGTGTTGCTGTCCTTCGCGGTACATCGCTTCGTAACGATTGACGCCAAACACCTCTTCGACGAGCAGTCCGTGCTTCGCCCCGTCGCGCACTTCGACCTGCGAAGCGAGCCGGCCACTCTCGTCGTACTCTTTGAGCACCCCGTTTCCGGATTCGATCGGGTAGCAGTCGATCACGCTGCCGTCGGACAGCCAGAAGCACCATTCGCCGTGCGGCCGACCGAGCACATCGTAGGATCGCTGCGTGGCCAGCTGCCCGTTGAGGTAGCGCTCGATGTGTAGGCCGATGGGGGTCCCGCGATCGAAGGTGCCCTCGAACCGCACCGAGCCGTCTTGCGCGTGGCGGCGCCAATCGCCATCGGCGAGTCCATCGACGTACTGCCCCTCGGCGAGCCGTTCGCCAGTCGGATGCCAGGTGCGGTAATCGCCGTGTAAGGCGCCGCCCGCGTAGTGCTCGAGCACGACCCGGACGGGCTCGAGTGTCGTGGGGTGGCTCGACCAGGTCTCCCAGGGCCCTGTCCGCTCGCCGAGCACGTAGTCGCCTGACCGCCGGTGCCCACTGCTGACATCGATGCTCAGATAAGCGCCATCGGGCGCGTCGCCGCGCAGGCACTGGGCCGTGCAGGACGCCGCGTAATCTTCAGTCGTGGGACTCAGGACGACCGACTTCGTGGTCGGCGGCGCACACTCGATGAGCGTGGCAGCGGCCACGCACGGTGCGGGTGCAGTTGCAGTTGGTGTGAGTGTTGAAGTGGGAACGATGACGGGCTGCGGCACGGAGCATGCCGCGCAGGCGCCGATGGCGAGCAGGATCAGACGCGGTCGTACCACGTCAGCACAACGCCATCGCGAGCCACGATGTCCTCGAGGGCAAACTTGAAGTCGGCCAACGCATTGCGCAGGCGCGCCGCCCAGTCGTCGAGGGCGTCGACCTGGAAGTCGCCGACGCCCGAGATGTCGTCACCGAGCTCGCCCATGTCGAACGCTTCGGTCGCGGCTCCGACCGCCTCTTGGTCGATACCGGCGGAGAAATCGATCGCGCCCAACAGCTCGGCGGCCGGGCAGTAGCGGAACGGCAGCTCGATATCCGAGTGGAGCCAGGCCGGCGACTCGGGCTTCGACCGGTCGATGAGCTCGCGGCCGGCCTGCAGGTTGCCGGCGTAGATCTCGCCGAGCAAGTCCAAGCCAAACGTGTGCGTGCCTTCGGCGCGCAGAATCTGGGGAATGTAGTGCGCCAGGTTCCCGGACGCCGGGTAGCCGTCTTCGGCGGTGAAGAACTGGGCCGCGTCGAGAGAGACGCCAGCGTACGCCTTGATGAGTGACACGATCGGTGCCGCTTCACCCAGCTGTCGGGCCACATCGAGGGCTTTGAGGGTCGCGTCGAGTCGAGCGCTATCGACCTCGAGCGTCTTGTGAACGCCCTTGGAGAAACGCGGTGTTGGCTCAAAGATGCTGGACACGTGTCACCCGCGGGAAGAACTCATTCATACGCGGCGGGGCCGCCCCGCGCAACGATGCTCCTGCGCAGCCACCTAGCACGCTGCGGGAAAACTCGCGTCGGCGTCTGGGCGGCTCGCCGGCGCGACGTCTTCGTCGCCTTCACCCCAAGAGTACTTCTTCGCAGGCAAGCCTGCTCAGGGCGCGCTCGACGATGCT
>JBFIHF010000030.1:0-33044 GCA_041601915.1 Bradymonadaceae bacterium | reverse complement strand
GTCACTGCGAACCCCGATGAGCTTGATGCCGGCGGACTTGCCGTCGACATAGTTGGGGACGACTTTGGCGGCCTTGGCGATCTTTTCGACGTTGTCGAGTTCGGCGTTCACGGCTTCGCCGTTGAGTTCGAAGACGCCGTCGCTGACTTCGTTGACTCGCTCCGCCTTTTGCGCGGGTGGTGCCGGTTGATTCGGCGCGGTGGTCAACTTCCCGCGGGCGGCGTTGGCGATCATGTTGGGGGTCGTGCGCTTGATGTCGGTGGCGCCGGGCGGCAAGTTCGCGACGGTGCTCGTCAGGGTGGGCGCCCCGCTTAGCGAGTTCTCGAGGCGAATGTACTCCAGACGACCGCTGCGCCGGATGATGACGCGGTCGCGACGAATATCGACGACATCGGCCTGCCCCATGAGCAGCTCGCCGACGCCGACGATGTAGGTCGCTTTGGCGTTGGCATCGGAGAACAATGCGACGGAAAACTGGGGATCGTCGGCGACCATCGCCCCGAGCAGCTTCGCGCCGATATCGCTGGCGACCATCAGCTGCGACGGCGGCTCCTGCGTCGATTCGACACAACTGCCGGCCTCGCAGATCTGACCTTCGGGACAGCCGTCCGGGCAGTCGGTCGGCACCACGGGTGCCTCTTCACAGCCGAACAAGCAGCGCTGTACGATGGCCTGCGAAAAGCTCTTGGCCCGCGGCTTAGCGGGGGCGGCCTTGCCCGTCGCCGGGGGCGCCTTGGCGAACTTCGGCAGCTCGGGCACCGTGAGCGGGGCGAGCTGAATCGCGACGTACTGCGTCGCGGAGCTACCAAGCAACACGGCGGCGACACCGATAATCAGCAGGTGCGCGACCCACCCCCATTTTTGCAGCTTCGACTCCATCCGCTCCTCGTTCGACGATTTGATCGTCAGGCGGGAGGTGGTGAAGCAAGAACCCTGCCAGATCGTAACGGTGTTATTTTACAACACGTTACGGACTTCGCCGCGGCGCGATCGGGCGATTTTCTGCCAATTTGTCAATCCACGGGGCGCGGCGGAGTTGCTCGTGACAATCTGTCATCGCGATGACGCGGTCAGCCGGGCGCGGGGCTCATGGCTCGCTCGAGATGACGGCCGAGCGAGATCGCGTCGATCGGCTTCTCCAGGAACGCGAGCGCGCCCTTGGCGAATCCCTTGGAGCGCGTTTCGGCGTCGGCGTAGGCGCTCATCAAGATCACGGGCACTTCGATGTGCCGTTCGTGGAGCTCATCGAGCAGATCGAGGCCGGTCTGATTGGGCATCCGCACATCGGTCACGATCACATCGGGCAACTCGACGGCGAGGCTATTGAGCAACTCCTCGACGGAGGCAAACTCGGAGACGAGGTAGGATCGCGACAGGAGTTCCCGCATCGCGACTCGGAGGTCGCCGTCGTCCTCGACGAGCGCCAGATGGGTACGATCGTCGAAGGCTCCCTCGGACTCCGCTTCGCGATACTGTTTGAGGCGATAGAAGATCTTGCGCTCGGAGACGCCGAGGATCTCGGCGGTGCGCTTCACGGAGCCGGTGGCATCGTAGGTCTTGCGAATTGCGACGCGCTCGAGGTCGTCGAGCGTCATGCCGGGGATGCGAATCTCGTCTTCGTCGATGCGAACCGGGCCTCGCAACTGCGACGGCAGGGCGAGCGGCGTCAGGGACCGTGCCGGCCGTAACGCGACGGCGCGACGGGCGGTGTTCTCGAGCTCGCGGACGTTGCCGGGCCAATCGTGGACTTCGAGGACTTCGAGCACGTCGTCCGTGGTCTCGGGCGGTTCGGTGCCCTCCTCGAGCGCGGCGGTCTCCACGAAGTGTTCCCAGAGCATCTGGACATCGCTGCGCCGCTCCCGCAGCGCCGGCAGATGCAGATGCAGCACGTTGAGCCGATAGTACAGATCCTCGCGAAATGCTCCGCTCACCAGATCGCCGGCGAGGTCGGAGTTCGTCGCCGCGATGATGCGGACGTCGACCTGAATGCGCTGCGTGCCGCCGACGCGGGTGATGCCCCCGTCCTGCAGGGCGCGCAGCAGCTTGACCTGCACGTCGGCGGCGAGTTCGCCGATCTCGTCGAGAAACAGCGTGCCGCCGTCGGCGGCTTCAAAGCAGCCGAGCTGTCGTCCGTCGGCCCCCGTGAAGGCGCCCTTCTCGTGGCCGAACAGTTGCGACTCGATCAGATCGGAGGGGATCGCGCCGCAGTTGACCGCGATCATGGACTGCCGCCGCCGCGGTGAGAGGCGATGCAGGGCCCGCGCAACAAGGTCCTTGCCGGTGCCGGACTCCCCGGTGATGAGCACCGGCGCATTGGAGGGAGCCATGAACCCCAGCTGCGCACACACGTCACTGATCGACTGGCTGCGCCCCACGAAGCGGGTCACGGGAACCGGTTGACCCTGGCGTTTGGGATGTCGCCGGACGGCTCGAATCTCCTGAGCGGCGACGCGAGCGAGCTGCCCGCCATCGACGGGCTGGCACAGAAACGCGTCGGCCCCGAGTTCGAGGACCCGCGCGAACGCCCGCTGGGCGTCGGAGTCCGCGATCATGATCGCGGCGCCTTCGCGGGCGCGGATCTCTTCGACGAGCTCATCGGCGAAGGCGGCGGCTTCTTCGAACACGACGACTTCGAACCCGCCATTCGCTTCGCGGGCGCGATACTGCTTGAGATCATCCAAGATCACGACCCCGCAGCCGACCGGCGCGGAGCCGAGATCAGGCACCGTCTGCAGTCCAAGGAGGACGACAAACGGCTGTTTCGCGGGGTCAACGACCATGGGTCCTCCACCTGACTCACGTCATGGTAGCCCTCCGGTAGGAGGCGGCAAGGGCCTGTCGGATGGCGCGCTCCAGCTGCCGCGGAACGATGGGTTTGTCCACCCACGGGTAGCCGAGGTCGGCGACGCGATCGCGGGTCGTGGTGTCGGCGACCCCGGAGACGACGATGACGGGGACGTGGCGTCCGACGTGAGCGAGTCCTTCGACGATCTCGAGCGCCTCGATCCCGGGCATCCGGATGTCGGTGATGATCGCATCGGGGGAGCGACCATGGTCCTCGAGCAGCAGCAGCGGCTCCACCCACCCCAGCAGTTCATCGCCGGTGGACGCCCCGACCACGGCGAGTCCCAGGCGCCGAATCATGCTCATCAACGACAGGCGCAGGCTCAGATCATCCTCGGCGACGAGGATTAACTTGGGGTCCCTCAGCGGACGCGGCTTCAGTTCGTACAACAGGTTCATGTGGCCCTCCTCTGTCTGTACGCGATCCAAGGCTTGTGCCAGCGCGATTTGTGGACATATTGGGGCGTTCGGACCCCGCAAAGCTGCAAAGCTTGCAGTCGCGTCAGCGCAGGTCTGCAGACTTTTCAGTGAAAAGGGCCGAATTCGACGTATGGGGGGGGCGAAAGCACGTGGCGTGGAACTTGCTGGTCTGAACGCGTCAGGCCCAGGAGTTCACGTGCGAACCGAAGAAATCACCCGCTCCGCAGCGCGTTTGCAGCACAGTTTGGACGCGTTAAATCATGACTTCCAGTCCGGCTTGGGAGGGCCGACGCTGCACTCGATCGTGCTCGAACTGCGCCTTGCGATCGTGGCGCACGCCGACGTCGTCACCGAGCTCGTGCAGACGGCGCGCGGGATCCTGGGGAACCTCGAGGAAGCACGTGTGCTGCCGCCGCTGTTGGACACGATGTTCCAGATCACCCAAGAGATCCGGGCCGAATTCGAAGGGCGCCGCGGCGCCCCCACGACCCATAGTGTGTGCGCGCTCGGCGTGATCGTCGACGAGCTCCTCGCCGCCGAACGCCGACTGATGTGTCGGGTCGGCACAATCCTGTTCCCAGCCGAGACCTGGTGAAGCGCTACGATATGGACGAAGCGATTCCGTTCATCCCGGAGGTGTACACGGGTCTCGAAGATCGATCCGAGGAGCTCGAGGAGCTCAGCGACAAGGACATCCGCATTCGCTTCTACCAGGCGATGGCGGCGGTCGACCCCGACGATCCCGATCTCGTCGCGCAGCTGTGCGAAGCGATCGCGAGTGTGATGTTCGATCTGTGCGCGATCCATCTGTACACCGCCGATGGCGGGCTGGCGCTGGTCTCGGCCTACGACGTCAATGAGGTGCTGGGGGCGCGGGTCCAGGAGCTGTTTGCGGACGACCTGGTGGGGCTGAAGCTGGCGCCCCGACATCTCGCCGCGCTGGAGCGGATCGGGGTGACGGAGCTGAGCGACGGGGCGCAGTTCGAATCGCGGACCGATCCGTCGTTGCGACTGCGCGCGCACTCGCTGCTCGTGAGCCGGCTACAAACGTCGCGCGGAGAGCCGTTCGGCACGATCGTGACGGCTCGGCATGCGACGACGCGACCCTACGACGATGCCGATCGGGCCCTGCTGCAGTGGATCGCGTCGCACGTGACGATGAAACTGGAGACGGGCCGGCTGCACCGCGACCTGCGGGCCAAGAATCAACAGCTGCAGCAAAAGGCTGAAGCGCTGGGGCGCGCGGTTCGGGTCCGCGACGAGTTCATCGGGGCCGCGGCCCACGAACTGAAGACACCGCTGAGCACGCTGGCCCTTCAGGTCGAGATCGTCCGGCGCGAGCTGGCGGCGCTGCCGCTCGAGGCGGCGATGGGGTTGGAGCGCAACGTCGAAGCGATGCGTCGGCAGGTCGATCGGCTCAACCGCCTGGTGGGACGCCTGCTGGACACCACGCAGCTGACGGAGGGAGAGCTGGCGCTGGAGCTGCGCGAGGTCGACCTGCTGCCGCTGACCCAGGAGGTGGTGGAGCGCTTTCGCCCGCTCGCGGAGCAGAGCGGGCTGTTCCTGGCGCTGCAGGCGACATCGGTGATCGGCACCTGGGATGCCGACCGACTCGATCAGGTGATCTCGAACCTGCTGTCCAACGCGATCAAGTACAGCCGCGACGGCGAAATTCGGATCGTGGTCGAGGAACAGGACGGCCTCGCGATCATCCGGGTCAGCGACGACGGGATCGGGGTGCCCGAGCAATCGATCGAACGGATCTTCAACCGGTTCGAGCGCGCCTCGAACGCGGAGCGCACCGCGGGGCTCGGACTGGGTCTGTGGATCGCGAACCAGATTGTGCGGCGCCTGGGGGGCACGATCGCGGTGCACAGCGGGATGATGGGCGGGAGCACGTTTGAAGTGGCGCTCCCCCTCGCGATCGATCAGCTCTCGAGGTGAGGGTCGTAGAACTGCTTGCGAATGCGGCTCACGGCAAACTCGAGGAACTGCTCGAGGGCCTCGGCGGCGATCTCTTCGATCGGGGCCTCGCACTGGCCGTAGTGGTTGACGGGCGCGTTCTTGATGTCCAGACCCTTGAGCTGGGTGAGGAACTCGTTCGCAGCGATCTGATCCTCGGGATCGATCTCTTTGTTGGGGTGATGTTTGATGTGCACGAACACCTCACCACGGGTGTTGATGTCCATCACCGCGTACTTCAGCGATCCGTACCGAATGTTCACGCCACCGATTTTTCCGCCACCGGGCGTGGTGTCGCATCCCAGATCGCGGGCGCGGATGATCGTCTGCTTCAATGCATCCTTGCGCTCGGGTCCTCCGAGCTCTTCCGCCTTCGACATCACTTCCAACAAATCCAATGCAGCCTCCTGACGCTCAAAACGAGCGCGCAGTATAGCGGGGCCAATCTGCGGAGTCGAGCCCCGCCGCATCGAGTCGAAGAATCGGCGCCTCGACGGCCCGTTCGCGACCGCGCGGACTGGCGGATCCCCTCGCGTGCACGAGGTGCGAAAAGCTGGCGCATTGCAAGGGCGAGCGAATGGCGGCATAATCGGGTAGGCAATTTCCGACCGTATCCCTAGAATGCTGGCTGGCGAAGGTTCCGTCGAACCAGAGCCCATGGAGTCGAGACCCTTGGCGAAAGGTAGTAGCCAGACAGAACTGCTCCTCATCGGGCCCGAACCCGAAATGCTGGAGTTGTTGGACGAGATCTTGTCCGACGCCGGGTTTCGTGTGGTCGCGGTCTCGGACGCCTCCGCGATCGAGGAGCAGCTCGCCGATCCGCGGTTCGACGCGGTGTTGTGCGACGAACACCCCGGCGAGCTCGACGGGATGATGGTGTTCGACGCCCTCGTGGAGAGCGCGCCGGCCCCGCGGCCTGGCTTCCTGCTGCTCAGCGACACCCCGGACGGCGAACGGATCGCGAAGTGTCTGGAGCGCGACATGGAGGAGTACGTCGTCAAGCCGTTCGACCTCGCCGAGCTGATCGCGCGGATCAAACGGGTGGTGCGGCTGGCGCAGCGTATGGCGGACGCCGCGGCTGCGGCCGCGCCGGCACCCGTGGCCGAGGACACGCCGATCCCGGGCGAAGACGGGGAGACGATCGGGTTCTCCGGAAACCTCGATTACATGAACTTGCCGGACCTGCTCATGAACCTGCACCAGAATGCGCAGACGGGACGGTTGCACGTCGAGGTCGAGGAAGGGGACTACATCTTCAGCTTCGCGAAAGGCGAACTGGTGAACACCCGCGGTCCGCGTGGTCTCAAGAATCGCAAGGCATTCTACCGGTCGATGCGAGAGCTCGGCGGCGGGTTTCGGTTCGTGGCGCTCGACAGCGTCAGCGGGCGACGGTCCTCGGCGTTCGAAAATCTCGCCAACGCGATCCTTCAGGCGGTCCAAGAGGCCGACGAGTTCCCGCTGACGCGCCGGAAGCTCCCCGCGGACCCCGTGCCGGTGAGCCTCACGGCGAAGGTCGAGGAGACCCCGCTGCCGGAAAACTCCGCGATACAGCCGCTGTTGGAAGGGCTGATCAAGGCAACGACGATCGACATCCTGATCCACGCCTGCCCGAAGACGGACCTCGAGGCCGCGCGTGAGCTGGAGGAGTTGATGATGGCCGAAGTTCTCGTGCAGAGCGAAGGCTCCGCCGCGGCCGCATCGTAGCACCACCCCGCCTCCCCTGTGAGCGCGCCCGCCTGCCGGTCGCTACGGCATCGTGTTAACGCTAGACCAAGCCATCGCAGAAGGACGAGTCGAGGTCACGATCGACGGCTTTGGCTATCGCGGCGAAGGCTGGGCACGTCTCGACGACGGGTGGTTGTCGGTCCGCGGCACCCTGCCCGGTGAGCGGGTCGTGGTCCAGGTCGATCCTCCGCGCCGTCGTTCGCGCAGAATCTGGGGGTCGTTGGTTCGCGTGGTCACCCCGTCGGAGCGGCGCGGTGACCCGCACTGCTCCAAGTTTCCGACCTGCCGGGGTTGCCAGCTTCGCCACATGTCGGTGCTCGACGAGCTCGCGCTGAAGAGCGCCACGATCGCGGAGTGCGTGGAGAAGTATGCGGGTGTTCCGGCGGCCGAGCAGCCGTTGATCGAGACGATCACGGTGCCGGGGGCCGCGCGCGCCGATCCGTTTCGAGTCCGCACGAATCTGACCGTGCGATGGGTCGACGGGCGGTGGGATGTCGGTCTGCGGGCCGACGACGAACTCGTGGCGATGGTGGCGTGTCCGGCGCTCGCGGACTCGACCCGCCGGTCGATCGCGCGGTTCGAAGATGCGCTCGCGGCTTTTCGACCGAGCACGCCCCCGGCGATCCGTCTGGCCCGGATCGCGGCGCCGGTGCACGGCCACGGCTACGTAGAACTCGAGGTGGAGGTCGACGAGGGATACGACGCGCTCCTCGCGGAGCTCGACGCCCGCTTTCCACCGCAGTTTGGCTTGGCGATCGTGGACGCCCATCGCGTGCGTCGACACGTGCGCGGGCCGACGCGAATTCGTCTCCCGATGGGGGATCTGCGACTGGAGGTCGGTTTCGACGACTGGTTTCACGCGACGCTCGCCCCGGCCGAAGTGCTGTACGACGCGATCCGGGAGTGGCTGGACATTCAACCCGGCGAGCGGGTCTTGGACGCCGGCTGCGGCGTCGGCACGATCGGGCTGGTGTGCGCGGCGGCGGGCGCCGACGTGGTCGGGTTCGACGTCAATCCCGCGTCGGTGGAGACCGCGGAGCTCAACGCGATGGTGAACGAGCTCGACGTCCGGTTCATCTGTGGAGGATGGGAGAACGCGTTTCGCAAGCTGACCCTTGCTGGCGATCGCTTCGAGACGGTCGTGATCAACCCGATGCGCGATCCGCTGGGTCGCCGACCGTTGGCCTACCTGCCGCGCCTGGAAGCGAAGCGGGTGCTGTACCTCGGCCCCTCGGCGGCCCCGGCCTCCGAAGACCTCGCCGTGCTCCTGTCGCTGGGGTACCGTCTCGACCGGCTCGCGGCGGTCAACCTGCATCCGGCGACGTACCACGTGATGCTCGCCGCCCTGCTCACCCGATGAACCCGTCGCGGCCCCGGCGCCACCCGCTCGTGTACGTTGCCCCGCGGGCCGAGGACCTCCTCGCGGAGTGCCTGCCGCGGCTGACGAGGCTGCGCGACGAGGGATTCGCGGTGTGCATCGCGACCCCGCACACGCCAGCTCTGGACGACTTCGCCGGGCACGGATTCGAAGTGCGACCGCTGCCGGGACGCGATCGATGGAACGTGGCCGGGCAGCTGGCCGCCTACCCGATCCTGCAGGCCCAGTTTCTGGAAGACCGCCCGGCGCTGGTCCACGGATTCGGAGCCCCGTGGGCCTGGATCGCGGCGTACGCGGCTCATCGCGCCAGCGTGCCGGCGGTGCTCGCGACGATCGAAGACCACGACTTTTCCCGGCCGATTCGGGTGCGGTCCTACCGCAAGCTCGCCCAGTGGCTTCACGGGTACGTGGTGCACCACGAGGCGGATCTGCGCGAGCTCCTCGATCGCGAGGTCGCGTCGCGCCACCAGGTCGAGCTGCTGCTCGGGGGTCGCGGCATCGATCTGCACGCGTTCGCCCCCGACGACGAGGAACTGGTGCCGGTGCCGCGTCCGCCACGCGCCCGGGTCGTGCTCGGTGGACGCCCCTCCGCCGGCCTCGAAGCGGTGAAGCGACAGGTCGCGCGCGCGCACCCGGGCGTCGGTTGGCTCGACGTCGAAGGCCCCGTCACCGCGCCCATGCTGGCCACGATGGACGCGTTCGTCAGTCTCGATTCCACCGACGCGGTGGGGACGGACTTGATGGCTGCTGCGGCGATGCGCATCATTGCGGTGGCGGTCGAGTCCGCGGCGGCACGCACCGTGATCGTCGATCACGAGACGGGGCGGATCGCACAACCCGATGCGGTCGCGAAGGCGATCAGCGAAGTGCTCGGGGACCCCAAGCGCATGGCGGACATGAGTATTCGCGCGCGCGCACGGGCCGAGCAGCGGTTCGACCGCACTCAGATCGACGAGCAGTTGCTGACGATCTACGATCGCCTCCTCGACGCGAAGAATCTATGAGTGAGCCACAGACCACGTCGGATGCCCCCCCGGTCGACGGACCGCCACCGGCGGCCAGGCGCCGCTGGCGCGATGATCCACTCTCGACGTTTCTCGCGATCGCGGCGGTCCTGCTGGGCGGGATGTACCTGCTCGAACGCCGAGATCTGGCGGAGCTCGAGGACGCGGGAGCGCGGGCCCAGGCCCTGGGAACCGCGACGCTCAACATCCCCGGCTGCACGGTCGGCAGCGCGTCGACGGGCGGACGCACGTTGGTGCTCGCCTGTTCGATGACGGCGCCGGAGGCGGCCGCCGCCGCGGCGAGTCGAGGCCCCGATCTGAGTGGGTTTGATGCAGTGGTGTTCGTGGGGTCCGACGTTCAGCTCGCCTGTCCGCCTCGGCCAGACGCATGGCCCAATGGGTGCGCCTCGTCGCCACGGCCCAAGATCGACGTACCGGACTCCCGCGAATAGCGGCAGTTCGTCACGCTTCCACCCAACCAACCCATCGGGCTATCGATCGAATCACGGTGCCGGATCGATGCGCCACGTGTAGGTCATGTCGGGGTCGTCGGCGCAGACCTGAACCAGATCGCGGCCGGAGTACAGCGCCGGATCGCCGGCGAGGATCTCGTGGCAGATATCGTCGGTGAAGGCCTCGTCGTCCTGGAACCAGAACTCGACGCCTTCGATGATCGCCTGACTCGTCACGTCACCCAGCACCTCTTCGTTCCACACGGGGTTCAAGGTGTTGGTGTATACGCTGCTGAAGTTGTACCAGCCGAGCTGTGCCACGGAATCGACGGTCGCGATCTCGAGGAACGGATCGGGCAGGCCGCCCCCCGGATCCCACGAGGATCCGTTGAGTTTTGTGGAGGGGATGCTCGCGGACACCAACGTAATGTTCCAGAGGCCCGAGGGCGTCACGACGTTGGGCGCACATGCGCCGTTGGTGCACGTCTCGTCGGCCCCGCACGCCATGCACATCGCTCCCGCGGCCCCGCATTGGGCGGCGGTCGGCGCCGTCACACAGGTCTGGCCGGCGCAGCATCCCTGGCAGGTGTCGGCGCACGCCGGCGCCGCGGTGCAGGCTCCGGCGTCACAGGTCGCCGCGGTGGCACTGCAGTTCGCACACGCGCCGCCGCCGAGACCACACGCGCTGTCGGCCGTCCCCGCGATACATGCGCCGGTGCCGTCGCAGCACCCGTTACAGTTCGCGGGTCCGCAGGCGGGCGGCCGATCGTCTCCGCAGACCCCCGCAGCGCAGGACATGCCATCGCCACACGTCGTGCAGGCGTCGCCGGCCGCTCCACAGGCAGCGGCGGTGCTTCCGGCGGCGCAGGTCCCCTCGCTGTCACAGCAACCGTCGCAATTGTCGGGCCCACAGGGTTCGGTGATCGGCGTCGTCGAGCAAGTGCCGTCCTCCTGGCACATTTCGGCCGCGTTGCAGGTCACGCACGCGGCACCGCCAGCTCCGCAGGCCGTCGATTCGTCGCCCGGCAGGCAAGCGCCCTCATCGCCCAGACAACCGGTACACGGCGTACTCATGTCGGGCCGCGTCGGCTCGACGCGGACGGACGTGTCCTGCGTCTGAACGGCCGGCGCATCGTCGGAGCCACAGCTCGTCGCGAACGCCAATGCTACACATACGACCACCCAATTCGTTCGATTTCTCAGCGACCGCGCCATCGTGCACCTCATGAAGACGCCGCTTTTACCAGATCCCCGTTCCGGATTTCCACTCCGACCGCGTGTTGAGCGCCCGGTGGCGCGAATTCAGCGGCTGCGACGGCCGAAAGCGGGTCGAAATTGACGTTTCGTGGCAAAATCGGAAGGATGCCCCGCAGCAAAGGAGGAGTCCGTGGATCGTAGAATCGTCGACGTCGTGGTGGTGCTCGGACTGGCCGGGATGGCCGCGGTGGCCTGGGCGCAGCACCGTCAACTCGACGAACTCGGTGAGGCGCTACACCTTATGCAGGCGCGGGTCGACGCCGCGGAGTCAGGACGCCCCTCGGTGCGACGCGCCGCCGTGCAACCCGCCATCGACGATACGCACCCGGCGGAGGCGGTCACGGTCGCGGTCGTGCCGAAACTGCTCGCCGAACCTGCATCGGGCCACGCGGACCACCGGACGCAGGCCGTCTTGCCGCCACCGCCGACGTTCGACCCCGCCGACCCCACCGTGCGCGGGCAGCTGCGTGAGGTGATCGCCGAGGAGCAGGAGTCGTTGCGCGAGGAGCGCTGGGACCAACGCGCTCAGCAGCGCGAGGCGCGATTGCGGACCCAACTTCAGGACCTCGCCCAGAAGACCGAAATGGACGAGATCGTCACCGAGCAGTTGACCGATCTGTTGGTCGTCGAGCAAACCGAGGCATCGGACATCTTTCGTCAGGCGCGCGAAGACTTCTCCTGGGATGAAGCGCGGGACAAGGTGGCGACGCTGCGCGCCGCCACCGATGCCAGGGCGCGGGAACTGCTCGACGAGGATGAGTTCGCGGAGTACGAGAAGATGCGGACCGAGGAGACGTCTCGTTGGGGCGGCCCGGGCCGCAGAGGGAATATTCCCCCCGGATCGGTGGCACCATGAAATCAATCGGCAAGTCCCTCATTCTCAGCCTCGTGCTGACCGTCGCCATCGCGCTGTATCTGAACATGGAAAGCGTGAAGGGCGTGAAGTCCGACGTTCAGGCGTTGGACGTGGCGGCCGGCAACGTCGCCCTGTCGGACCCCACGAGCCCTGATCCACTGGTCCACTGTTACGGCGCCGCCAACGCCGACGCGCTCGACATTCGCACACGCATGGACTTCGAAGCGCGAACGTCCGGCGGCTGGGTGCCGGCGCCCGATCAAGCCAAACCGGGCCAATTTTGCTTGATCGAGTCTCCCGGCGCGGTCGCGAAACGACTGGCCGACCTACCGAAGAACTAACCCATCGGGTTTTCCCTACTGAAACGGCCACGCGCTCGTGGACGGCTCCTCGCAACGTCTAACGCGCCATCTCATGGCCCGTTGGGCCACGGGTCCACCGCGTTCAAATTTCCGCCAAAGACGCGCATGGCCAGTCGACCTTCGAGCGGAAGCTCGAACAGCCACCACGTCGCGCGGGCCGATGCGCCGTAAGCCGTTTCGCCATCTGCCGTTTTTCGGAACGCGTGTGCTTGGCCGGCGTCTTGCAGACTGGGCGCCGTTCGACGGAGGTGCACGATGCGAAAACTCGTACTGATCATGATGATTCTGGCCGCCGCATGCGGTGATGCGTCACTCGAAGGCCACGATGAGAGCTTCGGGGGTGATGCGATAGTGGCAGATGGATCTGCCGATGGGCTCGGTGTGACACCGGCCGAGGCGACCGCAATTCTGGCCCTCGTCAACAGCGCGAGTCAGACGGTGCTCGATGACGACGTGCGTCTCGACTCCCGGGCAGCCGCCAACATCGTGCGGGCACGACGGGCCGGCGACATCGCCTCCCTCGATGAGCTCGATGCCATCGCATGGGTGGGGACCTGGGCGTTCACGCTGCTTCGGCAGTATGTGCGGGACCACAACCTCGTCGCTCCGGCGCCGGACTGCTTCATCATCTCCGAGTACATCGAAGGCAAAACAGACAAGAACAAGGCCGTCGAGTTGCACAACTGCGGGACGGCGCCGATCGATCTGTCCACGGTCGCGATCTGTCTCATCCGCAACGACGACAAGGACTGCACGCTGTCGACGTCGCTCGGGGAGCGGGAGCTACCGCCGAACGGGACGATCACGTTGTGTCGACAGCGCGTCGGGCAGTGGAAGAACCCCGAGGTCTGGATCGCCGACGCCTGCGAAGTGGAGATCGGCTCGACGGCGATCTTCTCCGGCGACGACCGGCTCGCGCTGGTGCGAGACACGAACGCCGACGGTGTGTTCTCCGTCGATGACGACGAGGTGCTCGACGCGCTGGGCCGGTTCTCGTACCGACCGTCAAACTCGCCGTGGAACGACGTTCGTCTGCAGCGCTGTAAGCTCGAGCCGAATGACGGTCGCCACTTCTACGCGACCGAGGACTGGTTCAAGGTCACGAGCTGGAGCGTGGGGTCCGGCAGCAACCTTGGCGTGGCCCCAACTCCCGGCGGCTGTCGCTAGACGCCTCGGACTCGTGCTCCGCTGGTCTGCTGGTCTGCTGGTCCGCGGGTCAATTTCAAACTAGGACCCGCACTCAGGCGACTGAGCCACCACGCGAAGCGCCGAGCAGCCGGCGCCTCGCGGGTCGGCCCGTTCCGCGGCGGAGCTCGACGCTTCGCGTGGTGGTTCGATGGTTGGAGCGCGGGTCCCAGTTTGAAGTTGACCAGCAGACCAGCGGACCAGCGGACCAGCGGACCGGCGGAGCGGAGCACAGGACCAGCGGAGCACGGGACCAGTTCAAGGGACGTAATTGACCGCGGTCAGCGAGCGCTTTCGCAGGTCGAGATCGAGTTCGAAATTGCCCCAGCGGCTCGTGATTACGAGCGTCGCGTCACCGGAAGTGTCCGCGCTGTCGAAGTTCGCGACATCGCCAAATTGCAGCTTGATCCCCTCGGGCCCGAGGCTGTTCGTGGCGGGGGCGCTCTCCTCGCCGTCGCGGCGCAGCCGGAACACGGGATTGAGGATCGCGAGCTCTCGCGGGAGCTGCATCGACACGTCGTCCGCGCCGAGACCCAGATTGAGCTCTACTTTCGAGGCGCGGTTGATCTGCTCCGTAAGCAACTTCGGTGAGGTGTTCATGCGCGAGAACCACTCCGTGCGGGCGTCGACCGTCGCCGCATCGGTTCGCGCGAGCGCCAGCCGATACTCATCAGTGTCGACCCACGCGACGGCGTCGTCGGCGACGATGATCGCGCGATGCAGGACGATGTCGTCGACGTTCTTCTCGGCCCCGAGAAAGGTGTGCTTGATTTCGATGGTGCCGAACGACGTCTTGTCGTTCGCGGCCACGACGGGCACTGTCTCGCCGACTTTGAAGACCTCGAAGTCCTCGCGGTGCATGTCCGTGAAGCGGACCGCGAGCAACAGCGTCGCGTTGAACAGCTGGCGCGGGGAGCCGTTTTCGACGCGCACATCGAGCTTGCTGCCGATCAGCGTGGGGGTGACCTGCAGAAACAGGTGGGAGTCCTCCTCGTAGATCGACTCGAACTCCGCGCCGAAGAAGCCGGTGCAGAATTCGACGTCGGCGAGGATGAGGTCCCAGCGGTTCTGGTTTCGGCGGCGCGAAAAGTGGTCGAGCACCTTCTTTCGCGCCTCGTCCACGCGTCCCAGACGATACAGCATCCGCGCGTGCTGCAGGTCGGGGCTGAATGCGCCGGCACCGAGCATCGTGGCGCGGTAGAGGTCGACGATGCGCTGCCCCTCTCGCGAGCGTCGCAGATACGTGCGCGCCTCATAGGGGTCGAGCATGTCGATGAGCACATCGGCCTGGCGCGGGTAGTACGCCGACGACTGCTCGAAGCTCAGCGCCGCTTCGTCGGCGCGCCCTTGTCGCGCCGCGGCGACGCCACGCAGCAGCAGCGCCGGTGCGGTGCGGTCGGGATGCTTGGCGATGTAGTCGTCGAGGAGCGCCAGCGCCTCGGGAATGCGGTCGGTCTCGGGGTTCGCGGTGCTCAGTTCGATCATCGCGAGTGCTTTGAGCAGGTGGGCTTCCGTGTCGTGCGGGGCGAGCGCGATCGCCTCGGTCGCGGCAGCCTCGGTCGCGGCCCAGTTGCCGGTCGACGCGGCGAGGTAGGCGCGATCACGGCGCACGACGACCTTGTCCCATTCGCCGACCCACTTGTAGTAGACGGCGCTGTAACTGGTCATCGCACTGATGAGCTCGACCTCGATGGTGTTGAGGCCATTGAGAAGCTCTTCGCGATCTTGTTGGTCGCGGCGCAGGTCGGTCAAAATCGACCGTGCCTGCGCGGGGTCCAGCCCCGGTGGGCCGCCCGCCGCGGCGGTCGTGAGATCGACTTCCATGAGCGACATCGCGGACAACACGGTCCGTGTGACGGTGAACGTCGCCTCCTGGTTCTCGACGCGCGTCTGCTGGGCGTAGAGCCGCATCAACACGTCGAGCATCTTCTCACGGGCGCGTAAGACGTCCGGGGCCACGCCGCGGTAGTCTGCGGAGGCGAGGGTCTTGAGGAACTCCTGGAGGTCTCCACGCTCGTTCACGGCGACATCGAGCGCATGGATGACGCGGATCGTCTTGTCGATGTCGACCTCGACATCGTCCGCGGGCCGGAGCGCCTTTTGGGCCGGCTCGAACACGACGCGCGCATGCTCGACCTGCGCCGCGCGTTCGGTCTCGAGATGCCACATCCACGCACCGCCGGCGACGAGCAGCGCGACCACAGGTGTGGCGATCATGATGAGCAGCCAGTTTCGGCTCGAAGGCGTCATGTCGGCACTATCATGCGATGCGGCAATTCAAGCAACCATGGTATGTGTGCGTGCATGAATGCTCGTGTTGTCACGCTCTGTTGCGTCGCCCTCGTCGGGTGGTCGTGCAAGACGCCGGCGCCGCCACCCTCGGGCGAACTGGTGGACTCCACCCACGCTTCGCCCCGCACACCGGCGTCGCTCGCCGCGGCCGATGCCGCGCTGCGCGAACAGTTGCGGCTCAGTCAGCTGGGGATGATTCCCGAAGACGCGCAGCGCAGCGAGGATGTGCTGGCGGGGATGATTCGCTGGAAGTCGCGGTCCGTGATGACGGCGACGACGCCCTTCGAGGCCGCGCTCACGCGCAACGCGGACCCGGACGTCGCAGAGTTCGCGCTGCTGCGCCTGGCGGTGGCGTATCTGAATCTGGGGTGTGAGACCGCGGCATTGCAGCCGCCGCGCCAGCTGTCGGACTCTCAACAGGGGATCATCAATGATGTCCTCGATCGAAGCGCGTTCGCGTCGATCGAACGCACGCGCGAATTCCTGGAACTGGCCGCGGGGTACGAGGGGCGGCGCCAGCCACTGATCGAACGCCTTCGCGACGCTCTGCCGCAAGACGAGGGGCGCGTCGACGAGGCCTGCGCTCAAAGCAGCACGGCCTGGGCGGCGCCGGACCCGGCGACACTGACCGAGGTCACTCAGCGCGGATGCGACGAGGGTGAGGGGGTCCTGTGCTGGGTGTGGGCGAAGTGGGGAGGCGGGCCGCCCGACGCCCTATCGCGGGCCTGCGACCTCGAGGTACCGGCGGCCTGTCTCGACGCCGCGGACCGGAGCATTGTCGCGCTTGGACCCTCGGTGGGGCCGGACCACGCGAGCGCGGCGGAACGTCTGTACGCTCGCGCGTGCGCGCTCGGCTCCTCCGAGGGATGCCGCAAGGAAGTCGCGGTGTTTGTGCCCTCGAGCGTGGAGACGTACCGCGACGCCTGCGTGACCCGCGGCGACGCCGTCGCATGCCTGAAGCTCGCCCGTACGTTGACGCTCGACGAAGCCAACAAGCCACTGTGGTGGGCGTGTACGAGCGCCCAGGCTCGACCCACCGCGCTGGAAGCGGCGACGCAATGCGCGGCAAACGACGCGTTTGGCTGCGCGGTCCGCGCCGGTGGCCTCCAGGTGGACCCCCGCTACATCGTGCGCGTGGAAGAACCGGCCGCTGCGGATCTCAGTCGCGCGACGCTCGCCTGCTCCGAAGGCCGTTCCACGGAGTGCGCGGCGGGTGCTCGCGCGTTTGCGCGGGCCGGCGATTGGGGGTGCGCCACCGCGCTGATGACGGAGGCCTGTGCGCGCGGCGACACCGCGCTGTGCGGGTTTGCCGAGGTCGACTGACGAGCGCCGCCGTAGCCCATTGGCCTATCAGGAGGTGTACTTCTGATGCAGACGCGCGTACTCTCCGTCCAGTTTCAGGAGCTGCTCATGGGTTCCGCGCTCGGTGATCTCGCCATCCCGCAGGGCGAGAATCAGGTCCGCATGCCGGATCGTGGAGAGTCGATGCGCGATGACAATCGTCGTGCGACCCCGGGTCAATTCGGCCAACGCGGTCTGGATCTTGACCTCGGTGCGGGTGTCGATCGACGCGGTCGCCTCGTCCAAGATGAGGATCGGCGGGTCGGCGACCAGCGCCCGTGCGAAGCTCAGCAGCTGACGCTCGCCGGCCGACAAGGTGCGGCCGGCTTCCTCGAGGACGTGATCGAGCCCGTTTTCGAAGCGGTTGACGAGGTCTTCGGCACAGACGGCGCGCAGGTGGGCCATGATCTGCGCGTCGTCGATCTCGATCCCCAGCGTCACATTGTCGCGAAGGGTTCCGGCGAAGACGACGACGTCCTGAGGCACCAGCGCGATCGCGCGGCGCAGGTTCGCCATCGTGTAGTCGCGGACATCGCGACCGTCGACGCGCACCAGGCCGGACGTGGCGTCGTAGAAGCGTGAGATGAGGCTGACGATCGTGGTCTTGCCGGCGCCGGTATCCCCAACGAGGGCGACCATCTGTCCCCCCTGGACCTCGAACGAGATGCCGCGGAGCACGTCATCGGCCTGTGGCGCGTACCGAAAGTGGACGTTCTCGAACGACAGCTCGCCGCGTTCGACGTGGCGCGCGGGGTCCGACTGCGGCAGATCGGTCATCGTCGACGACGTCTCGAGCACGTCGAACACGCGCTCACCGGCGGTGAGGGCGTTCTGGATGACGTTGATCTTCTCCGTCAGATTGCGGATCGGCACCCACAGGCGGGCGGCGTACTCCAGAAACGTCAGCAGCACGCCGACGGTGATGATGCCCGCCAGGACGCGGTCGTACCCGGTGAGTAACACGACGGCCGTCGCGACCGCGGTCGTGATCATCATCCCGGGCCGCATGATGCTCCAGGCCTGAATGACGCGGGTGATCGAGGCTTGGTGCGCGTCGGTCAGCGCGTGGTACTCCGCGCGGCGGCGGTTCTCGCGGCGGTACAGCTGATTCTCGCGCATGCCAGTGAGGTTCTCCGCGAGCCATGAGTTCATGCGCGACTGCACGGCCTGCATCGTGCGCATCGACCCGCGCGCGAGCGCCCGGTAGGCGTAGGCGACGCCGATGAGGGCCGGGAACGACGCGACGAGAATCAGCGCCAGCGGCACGTCGAGCGCAAACATGACCGCGGTCAGTACGACGATGAACACGAGATCGCGCAGCCCCTGAGCGAACGCGTCCGAGAACAGCTCCGACAGCGCCTGGACGTCAAACGTCGTGCGATTGACGAGGCGCCCGACCGGGTTCTTGTGGAAGTAGTCGAGCCCCATCGCGGTGAGGTGCTGGTAGACGTCCACGCGCAGATCGTGAACCACGAGCTGGCCGAGCTTCTGCACGAGGTAGGTCGTCGCCATCGCGAACAGCCACCGCGCGAACCACGCGAGGCCGATCACCGCACCGAGGTAGATCAGCATCGCGGTCGGCGTGGGGTCGGCGCCGATCACCAGTGCCGCGATCGCATCGATCCCGCGACTGACGGCCTCCGGTGCGCGTTCGCCGCTCGTGATGCGGTCCAGCGCGAGCCCGGTGATGTAGGCCGGCAGCGTCATGAGCAAGGAGTCGGCGACCGACAACACGACGCCGGCGATGGCGATGTTGCGGTGGGGGCGGACGTAGCGGGCGAGCTTCCAGAGGAGCGTGAGATCGAGGTCCTCGCTCTCGATCCGCTCCTCCTCCAACATCGCGGCGAGGATCGGATCGTTCGCGAGTTCGATCGCGGTCCGCTCGATCTGGGATGCGGTCGCTTTCATGACGCATCCTGGGCGGCGACGTCTTCCTCTTCCTGACGTAACTGCTGAGTCGCAATCTGCGCGTAGTACCCGCCCGCCTCCAGAAGTTCGGCGTGGGTCCCGTAGCCCGTGACGACGCCCGCCTCCACCACGACGATCTTGTCGCAGTCACGTACCGCTCGGATGCGGTGCGAGACGAGGATGCCGGTTCGGCCGGCAAACACCGTGCGGAGACTTCGCAGGATCGCGTCTTCGGTCTGCGCGTCGACCGCACTGAGGCAATCATCGAGGATCAGAACACGCGGATCGGCCGCAATCGCGCGGGCGATCGCGAGTCGTTGACGCTGCCCCCCGGACAGGTTGACGCCGCGTTCGCCCAACATCGTCTCGTACCCGGCGTCGAATCCCAGCACCTCGTCGTGCAGGTGCGCGAGGCGCGAGAACTGTTCGATTTCGGCTCGTGATGGGACGGACTCCAGAGCGAGCGCGACGTTGCGTTCCACGGTGGAGCTGAAGAGAAACGTCTCCTGAGGGGCGAGCACGATCTGTTCGCGCAGCGAATCCAGGGTGATGTCGCGGACGTCGACGCCGTCGAGGAACACCGTCCCGCGCGGCGGCTCGTACAGTCGCGTGAGAAGGCGCGCGAGCGTCGTCTTCCCCGCCCCCACGGGCCCGAAGACCCCCAGCGACTCGCCGGGCTCCACAGTCAACGACACACGATGAAGCCCCGGGCGCACGCCGGGCTCGTCGGCTTTGGCCGCGTATTCGAACGTCAGATCGCGGACCTCGATGCGCCCCTGCGCGTCGATCGGCGCCGCGTCCGGCTCGTCGTAGATCTCGATCGGCGCCTCGAGGAGGACGCGGAGCCGCTCGAGCGAAGCGCGCCCGCGCTGAACCAACGAGATCGACCAGCCGAAGCCGATCATCGGCCCGGCGAGGTACCGCACGAGGAACAGGAACGCGACGAACGTACCGACCGCGATCTGCCCCGAGGCGACCCAGATGCCGCCGAACACCAACACGAGGACGTTCGAGACGCCGAGCATGAAGTCCAGCGTGGGGTCGAACGCGGCGCGGACCCGCGCCAGTACGAGGTTCTTCGTGTAGTGCCGGAGCGAGTAGTCGCGAAAGCGATCGCGGTCGAACGCCTCGCGCGCGTACCCCTGAATGATGCGAATCCCGGCGTAGCTCTCGCGCACCCGCTCCGTCATCTCGGACAGGTCGGCCTGCACCGCTTCGAACCCCTTGTACTCCATATGCGTGAGGCGATTGGTGACGAAGTAGATGATCGGCAGCGGGATCAGAGTCACGAGCGCGAGCTGCCAGGACAGCAGGAACATCACGCACAACACCAGCGACACCAGCATCAGTGTGTCCGCCCCGACGAGGATCGCAGGCCCGAGCATCATGCGGATCGCGTTGACGTCGGCCGTCGCGATCGACATCAGGTCGCCGGACTTCGCGCTGTCGTAGAAGGGTTGCGACTGCGCGAGCAGCTGATTCGTGATCGAGCGCCGCACGCCCTGGGTGATGCGGTGCGAGGGCACCGCCGTCCACATCAGCATCGGATAGCGCAGGATGTTCGCCACGACCTGCAGGCCGAGATAGACGGCCACGGCCGCGACGATGCCGAACATCTGCGTCTCGAGCCCCACCAGCGCCAGCGGTGGCGGCGTCGAGGGGAGCGTGCCTGCGAGCTGCGACTCGGCGAGCTCGACGGCGACGGCCAGAAACAAGGGCGCGATGACATCGGAGACATTCACGCCCAGGAGCGCCCCCAGGCCGGCGGCATAGCGCCACCGCTCCGGCCGCAAGAGCTCCGCGGCCCGTCGTATGTCATGCTGCAGTGCCATCGGATGAATCACGAACAGAGGGCCGGTTCAACTACCCTACCCTTGTCGTTATTCCAAGCGCACGGAGCGGTGGAGGCTATCGGAGCGTCACCGACCGGACAACCTGGAGGTCATACCATCCCTGTGAAGACCATCGTGATGCTGGGAGGGGAGTCGGGCGTTCGTAGGTCCCCGATCTTCTTGAAGACCCAGGTCAGAACCGAGGTGACCGCCGCGTAGAACAGGCAGCCGAGCGGCGCGAAGGCGTACAGCACCAGAAAGACCAGCGTAATCGCCGCCCACATCGCGTACAGCGGACGACGTCCCTTCGGATATCCGTCCGCGAGGCGTCGGATCAGAACGAAGCCCACGCTGGCCGTCACGGCCTCGAGCAGTACGCCGAGCCACCAGATCGACTCGCCCCAGATGCCGGAGAGCTCTGCGGTGACCGCCCAGACGGCGAAGAAGAGCCAGATCGTGGTCCCGACGAGTGCGGAAATCGCCACGAATCGCGCGAACACAGGGAGCAGCGCGCCGGCCAGTGCTCCCACGAGCTTGCCGGCCGCTTCTGCGCGCTCCTCCTCGGAGAGCTCCGAAAGGTCGCGGTCCGGCTTCGCCGCCGCCAGCGTCTGCTTCCGCTCCGCATCGCGCCTTTTGATTCCAGGCTCGGTCCACAGCCGAAACAGGAACGGCACCAGCGTTCGGAGCGCCGCCAGCGCCACCAGACCAACCCAGATGTTTGGGGCGGACGCGAGGAACCATCCGACGAACTCTTGCACCGGCTTCTCCTTGGTGATGGACCGAAGCTCCTCACGCAAGGCGGCGATTCAACCCGCGGACCGGTCGAAAGCATACGTTTTTGGTATGGGCGCCGGCTTTCAAGCGCGCGTGCACGGCCTACCGTGGGGCTGCGCGTGAGGTAAAAGGCCGGCAGCGGTAGCGGAGAAGGAGTCGGCTGTCCCGAGCCGGGTGCCTCCGCTGCCGGCCTGGTAGGACCGTTCGAGTTACTTCGACAGAAGGAACTCGTCGCGACGATTCCGCGACCACGCCGCTTCGTCGTCACCCGGCACTGCTGGTCGCTCCTCGCCGTAGGACACCAGGCTCACCCGCTTGGAATCCACGCCGAGTCGCTTGAGGTAGTCTCGCGCGGCGCTCGCCCGCCGCTCACCGAGCGCGAGGTTGAACTCGGTGCTGCCGCGGGCGTCGGTATTGCCCTCGATCCGTACCGTGGCGGCCCCGTCCCGATTCATCGCCTGCGCGAGCTTCGTCAGGTGATTGCGCGACGCGTCGCTGAGCTCCGACGAGTTGTAGTCGAAGTAGATCGGATTGCGTTCGACGGTCGAGCGTTCGTCCGCTTCTGCTGCCGCGGCTGCCGCGGTGCCCTCGCTTGACGCCACGGCCTGCTCGGTGAATGCATCGTTGAGCATTACGGCCTTCTGCTTCTTGGCGCACGCGCTGAATCCGAGGGCCAGAAGAAGTACGACGGCGAATTGGGCTTTCATGGTTAGCTCCTGAGTGACGCGCGTATGCCGGCGCGTCAGCGGTCGAAAAAGTCGTCTGCAAAGGCGAGTAGGTTAACGAACGAAAAGGGCTTGGCGAACGCTGCGACGCAGCCGAGCTCCCAACTGTTTCTGTAAAACGCGGACCCGGGGAACGCGGTCATCGTGATCACCGGGGTGGTCAGTGACCACGCCCGTAGGTGTGCGGCGAACTGCAAGCCGGTCATCCGGGGCATCGACATGTCGAGCAGCACGAGGTCGATGTCGCTCACGACTCCTTCGTCCTCGATGCGCGGATCGACGTGTCGAAACGCGTCGAGTCCGTCACACGCGGCCTGAACTCGGTAGCCTGCTTCCCAGAGGAACTCGACCAACAGCTCCCGGAACGCCGTGTCGTCGTCGACCACGAGGACGTTCGGTGTTGCGACGTGCCGGCGGGGCCGGTCGGTGGGGAAGATTTCGGGCGATGCGTAATCGAGGAATTCCATGTGACCTCCGTTGGACCACAGCAGAGCAACAGCCGGGCCAATGGCGTAACATGATGAATTTGCTACACTACACCCCTGATGCAAGCACCGAGGTCTTGCACTTTGCAACACCTCCCGTTGCAAAATGCGTCACTTCAGGCGGCGGTGGAGCGTCGAGGGATCGAGGCCGAGGATCTCGGCGGCGCGGGTCTTGTTGTTGCCGCAACGATCGAGGACCCAGCCGATGTAGCGCTGCTCGATCTCGTGCAGCGGCAACAAGACCTCCGGTTCGGTGTCGAACGCCGCGGCGCGAGCACCGCGCGCGGTGTCTTCTTCGTCGCCGAGCAAGAACATCCGCTGGACGACGTTCTCGAGCTCGCGGACGTTGCCGGGCCACGGGCGCTCGTACAACCGGGCGACGACCTCGGCGGGCAAGCGACGGTCGGCGTAGATCGGGTATCGACGGCGCAGCCCGGCGACGAAGTGCTCCACCAACAGCCCGATATCCTCGCGCCGCTCGGCCAACGACGGCACCTGGAGCGGCAGCACATCGAGCCGGTACAACAGATCTTCGCGGAACGTGCCTTCCGTCACGCGTTGCTCCAGCGGTTGATGCGTCGCGGCGATGACACGGACGTCGACATGCTGCACCTCGTTGGACCCGATGGCGCGCACCTCGCCGGCCTGAAGCACCCGCAAGAGTTTCGCCTGGAGCTCGAGCGGCATATCGCCGACCTCGTCGAGGAACAGCGTGCCACCGTCGGCCTCCACGAACAGACCTTTGCGCACCCCCGTCGCCCCGGTGAACGCGCCGCGGAGGTGGCCAAACAACTCGCTCTCGAGCAAGTCGCGCGGGATCGCGGTGCAGTTGAGCGCCACAAACGCGCGGGCCGCGCGCGGGCCGCAAAAGTGCAGCGCCCGTGCCACGAGCTCCTTGCCGGTCCCCGACTCGCCGCGAATCAAGACCGGCGCATCGACGGCCGCCAGGCGAAGCGTGCGTTCGCGGAGCTGGACCATCGGGGCACTGGCGCCCACGATCGCGTCGATCTCGGAGCGCTCGCCGATCGCGGTCTTGAGCCGTTCATTCTCGGCGCGCAGTCGACGCGTCTCCAGCGCGCGCCGGATCAACACGATCACCTCGTCGGTCTTGAAGGGCTTCGACACGTAGTGATAGGCGCCCCGCTTCATCGCCTCGACCGCGGCGTCGACCCCGCCAAATGCCGTCATCAAGATCACGGGCGTGTCCGGGGAGGACTCGCGGACGTGATCGAGCAGATCGAACCCATCGGCGCCACGCATGCGCAGGTCCGTCAACACGAGGTCCGCCGGGCGGACGTCGAGTTGGGCGACGGCCTCCCGCACCGAGTTTGCGGACGCGATGTCGAACCCGACGTCGCGCAGCTCGTCGGCGAGCAGGTCGACCATCTCCGCGTGGTCATCGACAACCATGATTCGTGAACGTGCCTTCATGTCGCCCTCGGCCAGTAGATCCGCACCGTCGTACCCTTGCCCTCCATAGACTCGATCTCGACATCACCGCCATGGCTGCGGATGATCTGTGAGACGACCGCCAGTCCGAGACCCGTGCCATGACCGCGCTTTTTGGTCGTGAAGAACGGGTCGAAAATCTGGTTCACGTAGCTCTCCGGGATGCCCGGTCCATCATCTGTTACCTCGATCCGAATTCCCCTGTCGACGGCGCTACCGAGAATCCGGACGCGGTGGTCCGGACCACACGCGTCGCGGGCGTTGACGAGCAGGTTCACCAGCACCTGTTGGAGGTGGTCGGGGTCGGCCTGCAACGGCGGGAGGTTGTCGTCGAGCGCGATATCGACCGCAACGCCCGCTTTCTCGAACTCCATCGCCAGGAATCCGACGGTCTTCTCGACGACCTCGGCCAGATCGGTGGCCTTGCCGGAGGTCGGCCGCGGCTGCGAGTAATCGAGCAGCTCACGGATGATTCGCGTCACGCGATCGATCTGCTCGACGATCGTGTGCAGACTGGGCGCCTGGGGATGATCCTCGCCCAGCTTGCGCAACACATACTCGGCGCGGCCGCGAATCACGCCGAGCGGCGTCCCGACTTCGTGTGCGATGCCCGCCGAGACGCCACCCACCGTGGCGAGCTTCTCGGCGTGAAGCAGCTGCGCGTTGACGTCGGCGAGCTGCGCGGCGTGCTCGAGCCGCTCCCGCAGCAGCGCCGTGCGCCGCGTCGTCGTCACGACATGCGCACCGAACCCCACGAACAGCAGCAGGATGCCCCCCATCGCGAGGGCGAACCGTCGCGTGAGGGCGTTCTCCTGGGCCTCGAGGCTCGCGACGGACGTGAGCGTCGCGATGGACCAGAACTCGCCGTCTTGGAGGCGAATCGGAGCGTAGGCGACGACGACCTGCGCGTCGTCGAGGCCCAGCGTGGCCGCAGCGGCGGCACTGAGTCGATCCGTTCCACGAGTTCCCGATCGCATGCGGGCGAGGACGGCTTCGAGGTCCGGATGGTTCGAGGCCGTCAGATGCGAGGCGAGTTCTCGGTCGGTGGCCGGTGAGACACGGCCGCCGGGACCCAAGACGAGGATGCGATTGGACGGGTCCGAGGACACCAGACGCAGGCCCGACAGCCAGGCGTTCGTCTCGACGGCGAGCACGGCGGGCGAACCGCCCCGGGGTCGATACCCGAACACCCGGTACGTCGCGCCGTCGACCTCGATGACCGGCGACACCGTCAGCTGGGCCAAGTCATCACCCAACCGCCGGGCCTCCGAGAGCATCACCTCCATCAGCGCGGCGCTCGGTGGCTCGTTTCGGGGATCGACGACGCTGAGGGCCGCGGAGTCGTCAGACGTCCACACCACCGCGGCCCGGTAGGCCGGAATCCCGGCGAGCAGCGCCTCGACCGCGTCGTGGCGCGTCCTTTCGGGGCCCGCCGCCGCGATGCGCACGATGAACTTGAGGTCGTCGACGACATCGTTGACGTCCTGCGTCACGAGGTCGACCACCGTATCCACTTGCTGCATGCGTTGTTGTTCCACGGTCGCGACCATCGCGTCGCGGTCCTCCTGCAGCGCCCAGACCAGCAATCCCGCGATCAACGCGAACGTCACGACGACCAGCCCCCCAACCCAGAGGGACTCTCGTCGGGGCACCGGCCCCCACCGCGCGTTGACAATGTCCTGATTGGTCACTCGTACACCATCGACGGATCCGTCTGGCCTGTCGACTCGGATGCAAGGAATGCGCCGTCTCTCGACCCATCCGTTTTACGGAAGTTGCTGCTCATGTGAGTGTCAAGTCGCGTTGTCGCTCACGCCTGAGTGACAAATCGCGTTGTCGCTCACAGGTGAGTAACAAACCGATTTGTCGCTAATGAAACGCGATTCATGAGTGACAACCAGGTTTGTCCTGCATACATGAGAAACAACGCGGACAAGCTCCCGACCGCTCTCGGCGCATAGAAGACCTACATCGATGCCGATGCGCCGGACCGCCTCGTTCAGCTCGCTGTCTTGCACGCGGAGTTCGAGGCCCGGCACCCCTTCCTCGATGGGAACGGCAGGTTCGGACGGATGTTGATCCCGCTCTTCCTCTGGCAACAGGGCCTGATCCGACAACCGATGTTCTACATGAGCGGAGTGCATCTGTTCTGGATGGCTCTCGGCAGGATACCTTGCGCGTTCTCGGACAGCGGATTACGTTCGGGCCTCATTTCCGCAACTTAGCCTCGGGGAATCGCCATGTCGAAAGACTATCAGACCCTCAATGAGCTGTATCAGGACGCGGTCGCGCGGTACCCCAAGAACCGGGTGTTCGGCACCAGGACCGAGGGGGTCTACCAGTGGATCACCTACGCCCAGTTCGGCGAGATGGTCGATGCGGCACGGGCCGGGCTCGCCGGGATGGGCGTCGGGAAGGGTGACACCGTCGCGATCATTGCGAACAACCGCGTGGAGTGGGCGGTCGCGGCGTATGCCGTCTACGGGCTGGGCGCGAAGTTCTGCCCGATGTACGAGGCGCAGCTGCCCAAGGATTGGAAGTTTATCCTCGCCGATGGCGGCGCCAAGGTGTTGCTGGCCGCGAATCAGGCGATCCACAAGACGACGCTGGAGTTCGTGGGCAACGTGGGGGCGCTGGAGCGCGTCGTCTACTTCGACGGACCGGCCGACCACGCCGATAGCTGGGCGACACTGCTGGAGGCGGGGCGCGGCGCACCGCGCGACGTCGAGCACGTCGAACCCGACGACATCTGCGGGTTCATCTACACGTCCGGCACCACCGGCAACCCCAAGGGTGTGCTGCTCTCGCACTACAACCTGTGTTCGAACGTGAACGCGATCCACGACATGCTCGACATCGGTCCGACCGATGTCTCGTTGTCGTTCTTGCCGTGGGCACACAGCTTCGGCCAGACGGTCGAGCTTCACGGTCTGTTGTCGATGGGGGCCGCGCTGGGGCTCGCCGAAAGCGTGCAGACGATCGTGGCGAACCTCGCGGAGGTGAAGCCGACGCTGCTCTTCAGCGTGCCGCGGATCTTCAACCGCATCTACGACGGTGTGCACAAGAAGATGGATGCCGAGGGCGGCGTCACGCGGAAGCTGTTCCTCGCCGCGCTGCAGAACTCCGACACCCTGCGCGCGGAGACCGAAGCCGGTGGCGCGAGCTTCTTCACGAAGCTGAAAGACACGATGTACGACACCGTCGTGTTCAGTAAGATCCGGGAACGCTTCGGCGGCAACCTGCGCTACGCCTTCTCCGGCGGTGCGGCGCTGTCCCCCGATGTGGCGCGGTTCATCGACAACCTGCATATCACCGTCTACGAGGGCTACGGACTGACCGAGACCTCGCCGATCGTCACCTGCAACCGCCCCGGCGCCCGCCGCATCGGCTCGGTCGGCAAGCCGATCCGCGATGTCGAGGTCGTGCTCGAGCCCGTGGAAGGCTACCCCGACGCCAACGTCGGAGAGATCTGCGTCCGCGGGCCCAACGTCATGAAGGGGTACCACAACCTGCCCGAGGCGACGGCGGAAGTCATCGACGCCGACGGCAAGTTCCACACCGGAGACCTCGGCAAACTCGATGAGGACGGGTTCCTGTACATCATCGGGCGCGTCAAAGAGCAGTACAAACTCGAGAACGGCAAGTACGTAGTGCCGGCCCCCCTCGAAGAGCAGATGAAGCTGTCGCCCTACATCAATCAGGTGATGATCGAAGGCACGAACAAGCCGTTCAACGTCGCGCTGATCGTCGTCGACACCGAGACGCTCGCCGCGTGGGCATCCAAACACGAGATGTCCGTCGATGCGGCGCTGAAGTCTTCGGAGTACGAGGCCGCGATCCGCGCTGAGATCGACCGAGTCGGGGCGAGTTTCAAGGGCTACGAGAAGCCGCGCCGCTTCGTGCTGATCACGGAGGAGTTCTCGACCGAGAACGAGATGCTGACGCCGTCGCTGAAAGTGAAACGCCGCAAGGTCACCGAGGCCTACGGGGCCCAACTCGAGGCGCTGTACGCCGAGGACGGCCGCTGAAGCTCACTCGATCGCTGCGCCGAACCAGTCGGCGAGCGCGGTCAGCGCCGGCGAGAAGTCGCCCCGGCACAGCAATCCGGCGGTGGAGCCGTCCGCCGTGGGGCGGGGAAACGCGTCGCGGAACTGTGCGACGAACCGGTCGTAGCGATCCCCCGAATACGCAACACCCAGCGCCGTTGCGCACGACGGCTCGAGGCCCGAATACTCCGGTGCTCCACACTGGCTCTCCGTCGGCATCTCGCCCATGTAGCGGCGTGACTGACCGTGGATCGACCCTACGAACACTTCGGCCTCCGAGACGACTCGCCCCTTCGAAGTCGACAGATTGCCGAGCAGCTGCGCCTTGATCTGGGCGACCGGAACCAGCGGCCCGCCCAGCAGTTCCTCGCGATTCCAGTACTCGCACACATCGCCTCCGCACGCGGTGTCCTCGCGTAGCGTGCCGTCGTGGGTGCAGTCGTTCTCGTCGCTGACGAACATCACGGCGAAGCGAGCCGCGTCGCGCAGAAACCCGTCGTTGTCCGCTTCGATGGTCTCGGGAGCGACGGCCGCCGCGGCCGCCGCGAGCCCCTTCTCGATCCCGTAGCCGCGCGTCCCCACCAGGGACGCGCACCCGAAGTCCGCCGTGACCGCCGCGACATCGAGCTCGCCGTTCGCGCGGTACTCCTCGGAGCGCAGCACCTTCGGAATCCTGCGATAGGAGTCGGGGTCCGGGAACAGGTGCTCCGGCGTACACGGCGGACCTGCGCCGCCACAGCCCGCCCGCGCGATCACGCAACCCTGCGGCGAGGCATACAGCGCGCACTCGATCTCGGCGTTCGTCGCCTCGAGCAGCGCCGGGTCCGGGTCCGCCATACACCCGACCGCGATCTCGAGGCTCTGCCGAATCGGGGAGTAGTCCCCGTCGATCTGCATGCCCATCTCATCGGTCGCCGTGTGACACGACCGATCGAAACCCGGTACGGGCTGCGGCCGGGACTGGATGACACCGGGCCGAGCCACCGGCTCCAGCGCGTAGTCGGGGTTCATGTCCGTGGTCGTCACCGCCATGTGGAAGTCGGTGCCGTCGGCGGCGAGACCCGCGATCAACCCCTCGAAGTTCGCGCGCAACTGGGCCTGCTCCTGGCACATCGACCCGCTGTTATCGATCACCCACAGCAGGTCGAGCGACTGCGTACGAGGCAGCTCGTCACGGCTCGGCTCGGCCGTCGGCCACGGGCGCCCGGCGACCCCGTATCGGTCGAACAGAAAGTCGCGATCGATGCCGATCGGCGGCCCAAAGCTCGAGCACGTGCCAAAGTGCGGAGCCGCCACAAAGAGATCGGTACGCTCCTTCGGGCACAGAAACCCGGTCTCGATCACGATCTCGTGGCGATACACGCACAAGTTCCGCTCGCTCGGAAGTCGGACGTCGATACCATCGGTGCCGCACACCGGCTCCGCGACAGGATGCGAGTTGCACGCAGTTAGTGCTGCGGCCAGAAGTACGACGGTCAGCGAGTTCCTCATTCCTCTTCCTGTGTGTGCACGCTGCCGGCCAGGTCGTACGGTGCCCAAAACACCGACAGACTGATCGCCACCGAGTTTTCCGGATCGTCTTCCGCGGCCGTATCGAGTTGAGTCACCAGCTCGAATAGCCGTTCTTCGTAGAATGCGCGCAGTCGACCGAGGTCCTCCGGTCGTGCACGAAACGTCAGCGTTCGGGCAAACGCGGCGTCATTGGGGGGCAGGAAGAACCGCGCGTAGACGGCGTCGGCGACATTGCGCACCGCGTTCTGCAAGCCGTCGACACGGGCGATCCACGAATCCCAGACACGGCGGTCCGAGGTGATCTGTAGCGCATACACCGTGTTCGCGTCGCGCCGCTCCTTGCGCACCCGCCCTTGCTCGACGAGCTCCCGGATCGCGCGATTGACCTCTTGGGCCTTCGCGTCCGTCAGGACCTGCTTGATCTTGGCCAGCGTGAGCGGTTGCGCCCAGAGCATGAACTCGATGCGCCGCGGCAATGACGCCGACGCGTCGTCGGTCAGGAAGTTCCCCTTCAGCGCCCGAGACAGAAGCGCCACCTTGCTCATGGAGACATCCATGAGGCCGGCGACGTCCTTCATCTTCATCCCGTGCCGCTTCGTCTCGTGGTAGTACGCCACCTCGGCGTAATCACGAAACGACGTCAGAGGTGTCCGGAAGACGCGGGCCAGGCGGCCCGCCGGTTCCATCAGCGCGTACAGCACGCGCTCGCGCAGCTCCTGCGCTTCAATATCATCGTCGCGACTCATGCAACCTCACCACGAGAGTAGCGGTGCGTCACACCGCCCGCAACGGTTTCTGTATTTTTTGATAGAAACCCGCGTAGCAAGCGCCGGGCAAAAGAAAGGCCCCAAATTGGGGCCGGTACTACCGCGTGCCTGCGAATGCGTTACTCAGGCACACACAGCGGCGTCGACGAACGCGCACAGCCGTCACAGACCTGAATCGGAATCGTCAGCTTGTTCGATTCCACGTTCGCGCCACCCACGGTGCGACCGACGACCTGAACCTCGGCAAAGGTCGGCACGATCGCGTTCCCCTGGCCGCCTGCGGCGATGTTGAACGCGTTGCGCCAATCGCCGACTTCGTTCGGGTAGAACAGCACGACCCCGGCCCACAGTGTGCCGTCGGTGGGCAGGATACCCGTCGCTTCGTAGCGAATGTCCCCGTTGGACCCCAACGTATCGAATCCTGCTTCCCCGGAGTCGAACACGACTTCGTAGCCCTGGACTTCGATGTGGTTCTGGTTGATGCGGTGATTCTGGCTTTCGCCGATCGGAGCGTAGCTCGCGGAGTTCACGAGCTGATTCTCCATCAGCAGGCCGAGCGCGAATCCGGTGTCCTCGGCATCCGCGAGATTGATGAACAGGTCTTGAAAGTAGACCCCTTCACCGATCTGGTCGGGAATTTTGCAGTCCTCCAAGAGGCCCGTCTCGTCATCCACGGTGCCGACGAGTGGTGCGTGGCCCGTGACGAGGATCGAACTGTCGGGGTCCGCACAGGCCGACCCGACGAACAAGATGGAGCCTAAAAATAGGACCGATAGCCGCTTCATGCGGGTCTCCTGCTGAGTTGTCACGAACGTTGTTGATTTCATGATGGCAGAATCGCGAGCTGATTGCATGAATTTCATTCGGCACCGCCTGTCGTGCCGGCCAGCGCTCGTGCGCGGTTGACGATCTTCGGGGTGATGAAGATCAGCAGCTCCGTGCGTCGATCGCTCTCCGTCGTGGTGCGGAAGAAGTAGCCCAGGATCGGAATCTTGTGCAGGAACGGGACCGCCGAGTAGGCCGAGCCAGAGTTCCGCGTGTAGATCCCGCCGATGACCGTCGTGTCGCCGTCCCGGATCAACAGCTCCGTCTCGGCCTGCTTACGAATGATCGTGGGGTCACCCCGTGAACCGGTGTTCTGGAAGTCCGGCTCGTTCTTGTTCGCGGTGATGGTCAACTGCACGTTGCCGTCCGGCGTGACATGCGGCCGAACCGACAGCTCGAGGGTCGCGTCGACGAACACCGTCTGCACACCGGCGGCGGAAACGACGCTGATCGGGATACTGGTGCCCTGCGAGATCGTGGCCTCTTTGTTGTCGAGGGTCAGGATCTTCGGCGAGCTGACGATCTTGGCGTGACCGGCCGCTTCGAGAGCGGACAGGCGCAAGTTGATGTTGAGCGCGCCACCGACGGAACCCAGCGTCAGGCCGAGTGCACCACCGGAACCGGTACCAGCCGGTGCCGGAAGGTTCACCGCGAAGTTCGGGCTCGAATCGGTACCCGCGGTCGGCGTCTGTCCGTCCGTCGCGCCGCCAGCAAGGCCGAGCACGTTGGGGAAGATGAGACCCGTGGGATTGCCGTTCGCCTGCGAGAAGGTGAGATCACCGCCCCACTGGATACCGAACTGCTGCTGGAACGTGTCGTTCGTCTCCACGATCCGCGCTTCGATGAGCACCTGCGGCACCTCCGAATCAAGGCTACCGACGAGGGCGCGCACCGCGGCGAGATTCTCGGCGATGTCACGAATGATGAGCGTATTGGTACGCTCGTCGACCGTCACTGTGCCGCGCGGGGAAAGCAGCCCCTCGACTTGCGGCGACAGCTCGCCAGCTGCGGCGTAGTTGATCGGCAGCAGCGTCAGTTCGAGCGGCTTCTGCCGCGCGTTAGCCACGCGCTGTTCGGCGCGCGCCTGCTCTTCGGCACGAAGCGTGTCTTGCGGCGCGACGCGAATCACGTTGCCGCGCTTCTCGAAGCCCAGGCCCCGCGACTGCAGCACGGTCAGGAACACCTCGTCGAGCGGCACACTGCGCAAGCGCAACGTCACCGTCCCACTCACACCCGCACCGGAGACGATGTTGACACCGCCCTCTTTGGCGAGCAGTCGCAGCACGTTCTGAATGTCCGCTTCGCGAAGGTCGATCGTCATGCGTTTGCGGCTCATCCCAGGAACGGACGAGACCTGCGTCGGATCGGCGACCACGCGCGGGTAGCCGGGAGGCGCCGCCGTGTACGCATCGCCTTCACTGGGGCGAGTCTGCGCATCGGGGTGATTCCAGGCCAACTGCTGATGCACAGACGGAGCGAACTCCCACACCAGCGTGTCGCCTTGCTGCCGGACCACTTCGGTCGCGGACCCGCCGAGCTCGGCCTCGAGGCGCACGCGCCCCTGGTCGTCGCGGAAGGTCGAGACGAAGCGCACCGCGCCGCCGTCCGTCGCCGAAAGCGTACGCTCCATCGACTTCGGAAGG
>JBFIHF010000029.1:0-33179 GCA_041601915.1 Bradymonadaceae bacterium | reverse complement strand
GTCGCTTCGGCAGGGGTGCCCAAGCCCGAGCGCGTGGACCCGATCCCGATTCTGACGCCCGCACCGGACAACAGCGGCAAGTACCACCTGAGCCTCGCGAAGTCCGATGTCCTCGCGCTGGTCTCGGGGGGCAGCGGCGAGGGCGAGGCGCTGGGCGCGCTGCGCAACAACAACCCCGAGGGGGCCTTCAGTACCGTCAACCTTTCGGATGCGGTCGCGACCAAGAGTGCCGACTCTGAGATCTTCGCTGAACGAGGCGCCTTCGGCGCCGACGATTCGAGCTTCGGGTTCCCGCTCATCATGACGCTGGCGCGGGTAGATGAGGGGCCGCTGGCACCCCGAGTCCTCAAGTCCGCGAACATCAATGCCAGTCGCTACGAGGCCGACGATAGCCGCGGCGACTGGAGCTTGAGCGACCGCTTGTCACCGACTCACGGAACGTTCACCTTCGCCGACGGATACGACGTCGAGATCGCGATCGTGTATTTGCTGCTTCGGCTCGATGTCACGCCGGGGACCGTCAATCTGGGCTACGTCGGAATCGGCCAGGACGGCGCAAGTCTCGTGTTCTCTCGCCCCGGGGGTTTCCTGAACAACGACTTTCTGGAGTTCGCGCTGGCGGACGCCGCGGAGGTGATGGCGTTCAAGAATATCCCCACCACGCCCACGTCCAGCGGACGGCCACCCATCGCCGTGATCCACGGCGCGGATCGCGACAAGCTCGCCGTGTTCAACTGGGGCTTTCAGATCGACGCGAGTTGGGTCGAGAACCTGCTGGGCGACGGCTACAGCGACGCGCAGCGGATGAATCCCACGTGGTTCTACGCCGACGCCGGCATGATCTCGATGTTGGCGAAGTATCAAGGGGAGTGGTTTGCGGCGCTCGTGCCGATCCCCGACGTCAAAGATCTGCGCAGCAGTTGTCCGTGAGATTGAATCCACGCGCGCCCGCGCGCGTTGAACACATCAGGTTGAGCGAACGGTCCTCGTCCGCTACGCTGTGCACTGCTTTAGAGACGAAAACTGCGCCCACTTGCGCGCTTTTCTACGGAGACGCGACATGACTCTTCAGAGACGCTTTCTACTTACGCTCATGGTGATGTTGAGCTTCACGTTTTTCGCGGCGCCGAACGCGTTTGCCAAGTCGACGCGCAAGAAGAGCGAGCTCGCCACGGTGCTCGGCGACGTGAAGTGGGGAGACTCCAAGGACGTCGTGCTCGCCAAGATGAAGTCTCAGCTCATGGTGGAGGCCAAGAAGGACGCCAAGGTCAAAAAGGACCCGCTCCTGATGCAGAAAGCCCGCAAGGGCGCGATCGATCGCCACAAGAAAGCCGAGAAGTCGTACACGCGCCTCGAAGGCGACAACACCGGCTACGAAGTCAGCGTGATCGCCGACGAGTTCTCCTCCAACAACGGCGAGTCGTTCATTCGCGTGAAGGACTCCGTCGCGCAGCGGTTCTACTTCTTCATCGATGGTGGGTTCTACAAGCTCGTCGTCGCCTACAACTCGTCGTACCTGCGACAGACGGACTTCGAGTCCTTCGTCGCCATGTCGGCCCGCAAGTACGGTCGCCCGACGACCGCCGAGTATGACGACATTCGCGGCGAGGAGCAGCTCGCGCTTGTCGCGTGGGAAGACCCCGAGACCTCGCTGTCCGTGAAGAACAAGAAGGAGCTCTTCGACACCTACACGATGGCGTTCACTGATCGTCAGACGCTGAAGCGCCTGCAGGGTAAGAAGGGCCGCCTCGGTGGCAGCGACAAAGACGGCGATGAGCTCTCGTCGCAGGTCCAGGACCTGATGGCGAGCTCGGAGGGGGACGGCAACCGGGGTGTGGTCGACGACATCACCGGCGCGCGGACCTCGATTGACTTCAAGGCTGGCCGTCCCAAGGATGACGCCGACAAGCGCTTCGACGAGGAAGGCAATGTCGTCGATGCCGATGAGAAGGACGACAGCAAGAAGGCGAAGCCGAAAGCCAAGAAGACCAAGAAAGTCCGCAAGAAGAAGGACGCCCCCGACTTCTCGAAGATCGAGTCGAAGGGTTCGGACGACCTCATCATCTACTGAGTCGATCCAGACGCGGTACCAGGGCTCCTGTCGATGACGGGAGCCTTTCTATTTGGAGGTTCGATGGATGACGTAATCGTTGTGCTCTACGAGCCGCAGGACGACATCAACATCGGCACGGTGGTGCGCGCGTGCGGCAACTACGGTGTCCGCAACATTCGGCTCGTTCGGCCGGCGACGGCCGATCCCGCTCGGGTGCTCATCAGCGCCCCCAACGCGCCAGAGGCCGTCGCGGCGCTCGAACGATACGAGACGTTGGATGAGGCACTGCGGGACTGCGTGCGTGTATTCGGTGCGACCTCGCGGGCCCGCAAGGCTGCACGTGTCGTGATGGACCCCACGCAGGTCGCCTCCGCGACGCTGTCGCCGTCGGGCAACATCGCGCTGTTGTTCGGACGCGAAGACCACGGCCTGCCCAACGAGGCGCTCGACCGGTGCGACGTCGAAGTGATGATTCCGACCGCGCCCGACTACCGGTCGCTGAATCTGGGGCAAGCCGTCCTGATCCACCTCTGGGAGATCTTTCGGGCGCGGGAGCTCGGCCACGATCCGATGCCGGTGACAGAGCTCGTGCGGACGGAGTTCGAAGCCGTGGAGCGTGCCCAGCTCGAGCGACTCTTTGAGACCGCCGAGACCGCGATCGCGCGCACGGGGTTCTTCAAGTACGGAGACGGCGAGCACGTCATGCGCAGCGTCCGCAGCGTGTTCAACCGAGCGCAGCTCGACCGACGCGAGGTCGCGATCTGGTTCGGGGTGTTCAAAGAGATCTTGAGCTTTGCGGACCGGCGCCCCGAACCCTAGCGAGCTAGCGGATCATGTACTCGAGCTCGTAGCCGGGCTCGCCGATGACCTGGCCGACGTTCGCGGAGGAACTCACGCGCACAAACCAGCGGGAGTCCTCGGCCACGGCGGCCTGCAGCGCCCACGCGCCATCCACCAGCACGGCGCTTCTCACCAGCGTATTGTCGACCCCGTCGCCGGTCCACAGCACGACCTCCAGCGCGGGCGCATCGCCCGTGGGGCGCAGGACGAGGTCGAGAACGCCTGGTCGATTGACCGCGAGTTCGACCCAGTCCACCTCCCATGACCCGGCCATGGGACAGAAGATCTCGTTCAGCACCGCTTGTTGGGACGCCAACACGGCCGTCGTCGGCGTCACGTGCGCGCCGGCCGCCGGGCATTGCCAGGGGCTGAGGATCTCGAACGCGAGCCGATAGTCGCCGGTCTGACCCAGGGCGCCGAGGGCGCGAACGTAGGTGCTCCCGGTGACGCCGGCCCGCAGCATCCGCAGCGGCTGGTTGTTGCCGACGAGGATGCGTTGACCGCCCGGCGTCAGCACCTCGACGCGCAGATCCGCGGTCGACGTCACCCGTTCGACGCGCAGCCCGGCGTTGGGGTCGTTGTGACGAATCCGGAACCAGTCTTCGTCGAAGCCACACGCCCGCAACGCGAGCTCTGATGGCACGCCGATCGTCGAGGGCACCACGGTCGCGGTCTCCAGCGAGTCATTCTCCTCAAACGCGTCGTTGGCGCACACTTCTCGGACCAGGGTGAGATCGTACG
This sequence comes from Bradymonadaceae bacterium, assembly GCA_041601915.1. Taxonomy (GTDB): domain Bacteria; phylum Myxococcota_A; class Bradymonadia; order Bradymonadales; family Bradymonadaceae; genus JBFIHF01. Next base: position 29,545 of record JBFIHF010000029.1, on the reverse strand, counting down.
TCCCGCTACCGAAGCGTGTTCCCCGAATCTCGATGTAGACAAGCTGATCGCGCCCCGCCGCGAATTTCACCGACGACGTCACCCCCACGCGTTGGTTCGACACCAGCACACTACCGGCCTCGTCGTAGACGTAGATGTCGAAATCGACGTCGGCGTGCTGGGCGAGGCGGATCCGCACCAAGTCTGTGCTGCGCACCGGGAGTGCGAACCAGTCCGACCGTCCGCCACACAACACCAGCTGGGTGTAGGTGCCGAAATCGAGCGTGAAGGCCGCCTGCTGCGCGTGGTTCGGCGTGGGGCCCGCGCCAAAGTTGTCTTCGGTGCAGGCTGCGGGTCGGCAGGTTCGCGTCGCCTCCTCGCAGACCTGCGCCTCCTGACAATCGGTATCCGACCCGCACGGTGGTTGGATGCACGCGGTGTCGGAGCAGATCTCGTCGAACCTGCAGTCGGCATCGACGCTACATGGTCTCTCGGCGACGCAGCTCGAGTCCGGCATCGCGGCGAGGTCGCAGAACTGGCCGAACGGGCAGTCCACATCCTCGCGGCAATTCGGCACGCACGAACCGATCGAATCTCCGGCGAGGACGGCGCAAAACTGGCGGGTTGGGCACCCACGACCGCCCATCGGGCGGCAGCCTGCGGCGCACTGGTCTTCGCCGTCACAGACGAACGCGACGGGACATTCGAGGTCGTCCTGGCAGGCGCGCGCCTCGCACTCCTGCGAAGTGGTGTTGCACTGCTCGGCGATCCCACAGTCGGTGTTGGACTGACAACGGAAGGCGGGCTCGCAAAATCCCGACGACGCGTTACAGCTCTGTCCCTGTGGACACGTGAAACTTTGGGTACAGCGCAGGCGCTCGGGTCGGCACGCTCCGGTCTCGTCGTCGCAGACCTCACCGGCGCGACAGATGGCCGAAGTCCGGCAGTCCCGGTCCGCTTTCTCGCAGGCGCCGCTCTGGACGTTGCAGGTCTCGGTGCCGGGGCAGCCCGTGTCCTCGCACGTGATCTCGATCGGGCACCCCATGCAGAACAGGGCAACGAATAGCAGGGCGATCGATGAAAGCAGGGTGCGCACCACGAGACGATAGGCGATGCGCTGGCGGCGGACAAACGGCGCTCGCGCGCCCGCGTCGATGGCGCTCAGCGGGCGACGTAGCAGAAGTTCGCCGCGCCGATATCGCTGCGGCAGGTGTAGCCCGTCCGGCACTCCGAGGTATCCTCGCAATACTTGAGGCAGAACGACTCCTCACTGTTGAACTCGATGCAGACGGTGCCATCGGGACACGATTCGGCGTCGCAGCCGTTGATGGTGCAGTAGCCGCCGGGCGCGGTGACGTCGCAGATCGCCCCGGAAGGACACTCGGCGCTCGTTTCGCAGGAGTCCCCAACATGCGGCGCACATGCGCAGAGCAGCGAGGCGAAACAGAACGCAGTGAGCTTTGGGAAGTGGGTCCGCAACATGCTAGCTTCTACCTGTGTGAGCGCGCTCTTCATCCGGACGGGCGTGGCGAACGTTGTAGCGCCCCGCGACGATCATGACAATCACGCGAAAGATCGAGCGCCGACGGGCGATCCGCAACGCTGGCATCGTCGCGCTCGGGATCTCGGTGCTCAGCCACCTGTTGATGATCGCGATTTTCGTGCCGCCGTGGCTGGAAAAGCTCGCCGAAGAACCCGTCGCGCCGCCCCCGCGCGAGCTCGAGATCGAGGCCGTCTATGCGCCCGAACCACCCGAACCACCCGTAAAACATGCCGCTGCGCCGCCGGCCCCAACCGTCGCTCCATCGCCGCCGCGGCCCGTGCCGCCCGTGAAGTTGAAGGCTGAGATCGAAGACGCCGTCCCGCAACAAGCCCCCGCGATCGCGAGCGTCGAACCCCCGCCGAGCCCGGCGCCGGCCGAGGTTGCGCCCCCTGAGCCGGTCGAGGCCGGATTGCCCGCGCCACTCGAGGAGCAGTCCCCGGTCATCGTGAAGCGCCCACCCCCGGCGCGCTCACTCTTCATGCCCAGTATGGCGGCGTACGACGAGGTGTTCGCCGACGCCGACGTCACTGCCAAGGAGCGTGCGCGCGACTTGTCGAAAGGGAAGCGCTTGTTCCGCAACTACGAGCGGACATCGCAGGGAATCAAGGACTCCCTCACCAGCTTCGGCCACGACGTGAAACCGGGGAACCACACCGGCGTCGACCCGCAATCGAACGCCTATGGCAGCTACGTCGGCATGATTCACCACAAGATCCACGCCCGCTGGGCGAACGGCTACCTGATGGATCTCGATGTGCACGAGCCGTCGGGCTCGCCGATGAACGATCCGACGCTGAACACGCTGCTGGAGTTCGTGATCCGGGCCGACGACGGTGAGCTCGAGTCGGTCAACATCGTGCGGTCGTCCGGCCAACTGCGTTTCGACGCCCAGGCGCTGTCGATCGCGCACAGCATCGGCCCGCATCCCAACGCGCCACCTGAACTCGTGAGTCCCAACGGGCGGGTCTACGTGCACTGGAACTTCTGGCGCGATCAGCGCCAGTGCGGCGTGTTCGGGGCGAACGTCTTCATCGTCGCCGAGCAAGGGGGTTCCCCCGGCTGATGGCTTGCGATACGAAGGGGATCATTGGGAGCCGCACATGAAATTTCCAAAAGCATTCTATCGCTGGCGTCCGCACCCCTGGCACGGCCTCGCCGTGGGACCAAGCGCTCCAGAGGTCGTGCACGCCTACATCGAGTTGACGACGTTCGACTCCGTGAAGTTCGAAGTCGACAAGGAGACCGGATATCTGCGGGTCGATCGGCCCCAACGCACGTCCTCGCAGCCCCCGACGTTGTACGGCTTCATCCCGCGCACCTATTGCGGCGAACGCGTGGGCGCGCTCTCGCCCGACGCGAAGCGCGGCGACGCCGATCCGCTGGATATCTGCGTGGTCTCTGAACGGCCGATCAACCGCGCGGAGATCCTGCTCAACGCCGTGGTGGTCGGTGGACTGCAGATGGTCGACGACGAGGAAGCGGATGACAAAATCGTCGCGGTCCTCGAGAACGATCACATGTGGGGGCATGCGCGAGACATCGCCGAGCTCCCGCCGATCGTGGTGGAGCGCCTCCAGCACTACTTCATGACCTACAAACATCTGCGCGCGGACAGCCCCCAGCCCGTGGAGATCACCCGCGTGTACGGCCGCGAGCACGCGATCCAGGTGATCGATGCCGCCGTTGCCGACTACGAAGACGAGTTCGGCGAGTAAGGGGACGTCGTGAAACCAGGCCAGGTGGTCGGCCCGTACATCGTACAGGACTCGCTCACGCAGGGGGCGATGGGCGAGTTGCATCGCGCCCGCCACACCACCACTGGCGAGGTCGTGGCACTCAAGACCGTCGGTCATGCCGTCCGGGCGAACCTTCGCGGGTTGCGACGCGAGATTCGCGCCCTCCAAACGCTTGAACACCCCAATGTCGTTCGCATTTGCGACGCCGACATCAACGCGAGCCCGCCGTGGTACGCCATGGAGCTCATCGACGGGCTGCCGCTCAACAAACACTGGAGCGTGGTGCCGCTGGAGCGCCGCTGGGTCACCTATCTCGGGGCCTTTGCCGATATCTGCGACGGCCTCGCGTACGTGCATGGGCTCGGGCTCGTACACCGCGACCTGAAGCCCGGAAATGTCGTCTTGCGCACCTCGCACACGGTCGTGGGTGAGGCGGTGGTCGTCGATTTCGGCCTCGCGACGGTCTCCGCCGGCGGAATCGGACGCGAACAGATCTACAAGCGCTCGGAGGTCGCGGGCACCCCGCAGTACATCTCCCCGGAGCAGGTTCGTCAGGGCGACGTCGATCCGCGGACGGACCTCTACGCGCTGGGCTGCATGCTGTACGAGGCCGTCGTGGGCCGCCCCCCGTTTGCCGCGGACGTGCCGTTCGTCGGAATGCTCAAGCACGTCAACGAGCAGCCCGTCATCCCCGACGAGGCGCTGGCGCTCGTACCGCCCCAGCTCGCCGAACTGATCTACGCGCTGCTGGAGAAACAGCCGCAGGACCGCCCCGGGTACGCGAGCGACGTGCGGACGGCGCTCGCGCAACTGGGCGATGTCGGTGAGGCAACCCGCAAACCGACCCCACGAACGTACCTCCATCGTCCCAAATTCGTGGGGCGCGACGACCTCGACGAGCGGTTCGAGGCTGTCGCGAACTGGCCGCTCGCGGGGCAGGGCGGGGTGGTGGTGATTCGGGGTCCGGCCGGGGGTGGCAAGAGCCGTGTCGCGATCGAGCTGATGCGCCGGGTTCAGGCGCGGACCGATGAGTATCTCGAGGTGCTCGTCGCTCAGAGCCCCAACAGCGAGACGTCGGCGCCGTTGGCGTCGCTGCGTTCGGCCTTCGAGGAGATCGCGGACATTTGCGCCGAGCGCGGTGCGCGGTTCGCGGAGAAGATTCTGGGCGCCGAAGGTGGTTTGCTGGCCCGCCATCTGCCGGTACTCGCGAGCGTGCCGGGAATCCTCGCCGCCGCGCCGTCGCTCGTGAATCCCGATCTGCTCGAGCAATCGACGCTCGATGCCGTCACGGCGACCCTCGAACGGATGTCCGAGCAGCGTCCGCTCGTCCTCGCCCTGGATGACGTGCAGTGGGCCGACCCGCTCACGCGTGTGTGGCTCGATCGCGTGCTCGTGCAGCGCCCGTGGGAGCGCTCCGCCGTCGTGTTGATCCTCGTCGCGCGGATCGACGAGGGGGCCGACGTGCTGCAGCGGTTCGCTGGCGTGGATGACGCCATCGTCTTTGATGTCGGGCCGCTCCCCGACGCCGCGCTCGCGCAGATGGTCGAGTCCATGACCGGCGTCGACGAGGTTCCGCCCGAGTTCTTCGCGGCCCTGAAGATCGATGCACACGGCCTCGCATCGCGGGCGGCACAGTGGCTGGCCGCAGCGGTCGGCCGCGGGGCCTTGGTCCGGCAGAATGGCCGCTGGCGCTTCGAGGGCGTGCCGATCGAGGACGCCGACATCCACGATACGATCACGGCCACGATCTCCTTCGAAGACCTGCTCGCCAAACGCATCGTGTCGCTGGAGAACGAACACCGCGCGCTGCTCGATCTCGCGGCCGTGATGGGGCCGCTGCTACGTCCGGAGGTCCTGGCGCATCTGGGCGAATCGGAGCACGGCGCGCTCGATGACCTCATCACCGATGGCGTCCTGATCGAGTCCGGACGGGGCGGCGTCCAATTCGCATCGCCCGAGCTTCACGCCGTCGCCAAAGGGTGCCTCGGGGAACGACCTCGTGCAGAGCTTCACGTACGCGCGGCCGCGATTCTGGAGGCCGTCGGCGCGCCAGTGGTCGAGATCGCACACCACCTCGCCTTGTCGGGATGGCGGGACGAAGCGCGAGCGCGGCTCTTTCGCGCGGCCGACGCGGCGTTCGACGCCGGCGAATGGGTCGAGGCGCAGCGCCGCTACCACGCGGTCGCGGACCTCGGCTTTCGAAACGCGACATCGGAGGTGATTGGCTGGGCGCGGATCGGGATTCTGAATTGGCGCCACAACGACCCCGACGCGGCCGCCGGTGCGCTCGCGAGGGCCGAGGCCGCGTGCACCGCGGACGCCGAGCCCCTCGCCCGAGCCGAACTCGCACGCGCCAAGGGACTGCTCATTCGCGGATTCGACCCGTCGGCCTCGATGGTCTCGCTGCAACTCGCCCGAGAGCTGTTCGCGTCGATCGACGAATGGGTCGACGAGCGCAACGTCGCCGTGGAAATCGGAAACGCGCACTGTCGCGTCGGCGATCTCGAGTCCGGTCGGTTGGTGTTCACCGAGATTCACGACCGTGCGAAAGCGCTCTCGGACGACGAAGGCGTCGCGATCGCGTTGGCGAGCGTCGGTGCGACCTGGATCTCGAGCCGGCGATATGACGCGGCGGCCGACTTCTTGACGCGCGCCGCTGCGAAGTTCAGGCAGCTCCAGACGCCACACCGACTCGCCGACGCGCTGTTCAATCTGGCGGTCTGTCAAGTCGACCGCGGACGACCGCACGAGGGTGTCGAAGCGTTTCGCGAGGTCGTCGCGCTGCGTCAGGCGGCAGGTGACCAGCGCGGTGCGGCTACCGCGCAGTCGGCCCTCGGCCACGCGCTGCTCGCCGCCGAACTGCCGACCGAAGCGCTCGTCGAACTCGAAGGCGCGATCGAGGTCCTCGACCGCAGCGAGGACCGCATGCAGCTGGCGATCGCGCGCGGCTACGCCGGCGAGGCGCACGCCGTGCGCAAAGAGTTCTCGCCGGCGATGGACCACTACGTTCAAGCGCTCAGCATTCATCGCGCGCTCCCGTACTCGCCGCTGGAGCCCTACATCCATCTCGAAATCGCGAAGCTCCACCGGCGCCTCGGGCTGTTCGAGGACGCGCGCGTCCAGCTCGATAAAGCCGCGGTCCTCGAGGGGACGGACCCCTTCCTCAAGCTGACCCTCACAGTGGAGCGTGCGTTCCTGGAGTTGGCCACGACCCACGAATCGCTGGTCGACATCGAGGCACTCCGCCAGGCGTTGCAGGTGATGCAGCTACCGCCGCAGAGCAGCGGCGCGCGGGCCGTGTTCCACCTCGAACAGTCCCTCGCGGCGCGGGCCTCCGACCGCCAAAACGGCGAGTTGCCGGAGCATCTACCCGTCGCGTTCCGGTGACGTGAGCTGAGCGTCCCACAGGGCAAACGCGTCGTCGTCACCGACCGCAACCAGCATTTCCGCGGCGCGCAGCACCCGGTCGGGGCTGGGGTTCAGGTCGAGTTCAGATTCGAGGCTATGCTCCGGTGCGCGCTGCACGATCGCAATCACCGTCAACCCGAAGGCGCGCCGGATATCGAGCTCGGCGAGTGTTTTTCCGACACATGCCGCCGGTAGATGCAGATGGTGCACGGCGATCCCAGGCAGGATTTCGTGCCGGTCGAACGTGTCGTGTTGAGTTCGGTAGATCGAGTTGTCGTGCCGCAAGATCGACACGGTGACGACCATCACCAGCGCCGGCACGATCCAGGTGGCGCCGAACAGCTCGACCACCACAAAAATCGCGGCGAGGGGGACGTTTGCGATCGAGACGAGGCTCGCCGTCAGCGCGGGCGCGATCAACACGATGGGATCGGCAAACCCGAACGCCACAGACCACGCGACAGCGATCGTCGTCCCGAAGAACATGGTGGGAAACAGCAGGCCCGCTGACCCACCGGACGTGATCGTGGAGAGCGTGGCGAGCAGCTTGGCGACCAGCGCGACGATCGCGACCGTCGCTCCGAGCTTGCCGAGCAACGCGGCCTCGATGACGGCTTCGCCGGACCCCAGGACCAGCGACACGATACTGCCGGGGCCACCATCGCCAAACTGCAGGTCGAGGGCCGAGAGCAGCCACGCGGTGGCCACCGCGACCACGGCCGTCATCACCGCACCCACCGCATGGCGTGCCCAGATGTTGGGCAACGCGCGGTGAAACGCGTGGTCGAGTGCCGCGCGGGACTTCGTGAACACGAGCCCCACGATCGAGATACTCACGGCCAGCGTCAGCAGCGCCGCGTAGTACGTCGGGTCGTACAACATCGTGAATGCGACGGGGTGCGCATGAAACGGCGACTCGCCGCCGGTCATATGCGTGAGGAAGAACGCGACGAGGGCCGAGATCAGGGCGTAGATGAGCTTGTCGATGATCGGTCGGCGCCGGTACATCACCTCGATCGCGAAGAACGCCGCGAAAAACGGTGTCCCGAGCAGCGTCGCGATCGCGGCCGCGATTCCGCACAGCTGCGCCGCCTGCAGGTCCTCGGGACGGGCCCCCTGCCACCACTGGGTGATCCGTTCCAGGGCGCGCACCGGACGCGTCGCGGCAGTGAGAAAGGGGCGCGGCTTGAACAGCGCCGCCGACGTCGACTCGCCGATGAGAGTCACACTGGCCTCGAGGCCACCGCTGCCGCCCGTGCACAACGTGATAAACGTCGCGACGACCTTCTTGAGGGCGAGCGTGATGGTCGGCTGCTGCCAGCGCGCACGAACGCCATCGACGCCCAGCAATGCGCGCTCGGTGGATGGCTCCGACGAAAAGTACAACGCGATCGCTCGCTCCAGACCGTCGCCCTCCACAGCATTGAGTTCGTGAACCCCGCCCTTGTCGTCGCGGTAGTAGACCACCGCGCGCCCAAAGTGCGCGATCGTTGCGACCGCGACCGCTCCGAGCAGCAGCGGCACCGCGATCAGCGCCACGTGCGGCGCGTGGTCCATCACGCTCACGAGGCCGTGAAAGCCCCAGTGCGCGGCGAGCTTCAGCAGCATCACGAGCGCCCAGACCACCACGCCGACCACGAGCGCCTGCAGAATGAGACGGCGCTCTTCACTGTCCACTTGCTGAGTGGCAGCACTGCCCGCCTTCAGCAAGCCGGCCGCGAGCTTCTGCTCTCGGGTTTGGAACTCGTTCATCTTCAAATCTCAACGGAGTGCGGCGACAATACTCGCGCGGCGGCGTCGGCGATAGTCGTCCATCGTGGCGCGCAGCGGCCGGCACCTCGGCACCTGCGTCACGGTCGTTGCCTCGGAGGCGACCGTTCGGTATAGCTGACCGACCCTCGCCAAGCCCCGTCGCAAGCGGTCGATCATGAGTGTGAGCTTCAAAGACGCATACGCCCCCGAAGAGCCGTCTGCCCTCGAGCATCACGTGAGGTTTGTGACGGCCGCGAGTCTGTTCGACGGCCACGATGCCGCGATCAACGTCATGCGACGCATCCTGCAGCGCAGCGGTGCCGAGGTGATCCACCTCGGCCACAACCGCTCGGTTCAGGAGATCGTAGACGCCGCGATCGAAGAGGACGCCCAGGGGATCGCGATCTCGTCCTACCAGGGCGGCCACATTGAGTTCTTCAAGTACATGCACGACTTGCTGAACGAGCGCGGGGCCGGCCACATCCTGATCTACGGTGGCGGGGGCGGGGTGATCGTGCCGTCCGAGATCGCCGAACTCGAGGCGCACGGGATTACCAAGATCTTCAGCCCCGCCGACGGTCGGTCGATGGGACTGCAGGGCATGATCAACAGCATGCTTCGGGCCACGGACTACGACCCGACCGAAGGTGGGGGCGTCAACCTCGACCAGCTCGCCGCGCGCGTGCCATCCGCGGTCGCGCGGGCCATCACGTTCGCGGAGCTCGGACGGCTCGACGAAATCGAACTGCCGAAACGCGACACCCGCGCTCCCGTACTGGGTGTCACCGGCACGGGTGGTGCCGGCAAATCCAGCCTCACCGACGAGTTCATCCGTCGGGTGCTACTCGACTATCCCGACCGAAGCATCGCGATGCTCTCCGTCGACCCCTCGCGACGGCGCGGGGGTGGGGCACTGCTCGGTGATCGAATCAGAATGAACGCGATCACCAACGACCGCGTGTACATGCGGTCCCTCGCGACACGTGGCGCCAAGGGCGAACTGTCCGAGGCGATCGACGAGGCGATTGAGGTCGTTCAATCGGCCGGGTTTGACCTCGTCATCATCGAAACCAGCGGCATCGGCCAGGGCGACGCGGACATCGTCGAGCATTGCGACATCCCGATGTACGTCATGACCGCGGAATTCGGCGCCCACTCGCAGCTCGAAAAGATCGACATGCTCGATTTCGCGCGCTTCGTCGTCGTGAACAAGTTCGAGAAGCCCGGTAGCGAGGACGCACTGCGCGCGGTCCGCAAGCAGGTGCGCCGCAACAAGGCAATCGGGTACGACGTAGCCGATGAGGACCTCCCGGTGTTCGGCACGATCGCGAGCCAGTTCAACGACAGCGGCGTCAACGCGTTCTTTCACGCCGTGATGGCCGCGATCGGCTGGACGATCCCTCAGTCGCGGTTCGCCGCCGCGGGGCCCGTTTCCACCAAGCAAAACACGATCATTCCCGCGGAACGCACCCGATACCTGGCGGAGATCGCCGAGGCGTGCCGCACCTATCGCGGCCGCGCGGTCCGAGAGGCCGACGCGGCGAGTCGCTGGTACGCGCTGACGTGTGCTCGTGAGGTTCTCGGGGCGAGCGACGCGCTGGACGCCGCGATCGCGAAAGCGCGCGACGAGCTCAGCCGGGAAGCTCAAGAACTGGTTGAAGGATGGCCCGCGGTCGAGACGCGCTACCGCGAAGAGACGTTCGTGCAGTCGGTGCGGGGCCGAGAGTTCGTGCGCGAGCTCTACACGACCAGTCTGTCCGGGACCCAGGTGCCCAAAGTGGCGCTCCCCAAGTTTCGCGATTGGGGCGACATTCTCGAGTGGCGGATGCTCGAGAACCTGCCGGGGTTGTTCCCGTTCACCGCCGGCGTCTTCGAGTTCAAGCGCGAGAGCGAGGACCCCAAGCGGATGTTCGCAGGGGAGGGCACCCCGGATCGCACGAACAAGCGCTTTCACTACCTGTGTGAGGGCGAAGAGGCGAACCGGCTTTCGACCGCGTTCGATAGCGTCACGCTGTACGGCGAGGACCCCCACATTCGACCCGACATTTACGGAAAGGTCGGCAACTCCGGCGTCTCAGTATGTACGCTGGACGACATGAAGCGGTTGTACGCGGGCTTTGACCTGTGCGACGCGGCGACCTCGGTCTCCATGACGATCAACGGGCCCGCGCCGATCATCCTCGCGATGTTCCTCAACACCGCGATCGATCAACAGGTGGAGCAATTCGAAGCCGAGCACCAGCGGCCGCCATCCGCCGCCGAGGCCCAGGAGATCACCGATCGCACGCTCGCGGTCGTCCGCGGGACCGTGCAAGCCGATATCCTCAAGGAAGACCAGGCTCAGAATACCTGCATCTTCTCCACGGACTTCGCGCTCAAGATGATGGGCGACATCCAGCAGTTCTTCGTCGAGAAGTCTGTCCGCAACTACTATTCGGTGAGTATCAGCGGCTATCACATCGCTGAAGCCGGCGCGAATCCGATATCCCAGACTGCGTTTACGCTGTCGAACGGCTTCACCTACGTCGAGTACTACCTCGCGCGTGGGATGAACATCGACGACTTCGCGGGCAATCTCTCGTTCTTCTTCTCCAACGGGATGGACCCCGAGTACGCGGTCCTCGGAGCCGTCGCCCGCCGAATCTGGGCCGTCGCGATGCGCGAGAAGTACGGTGCCAACGCGCGCTCGCAGAAGCTGAAGTATCACATTCAGACTTCCGGCCGCTCGCTGCACGCGCAGGAAGTAGACTTCAATGACATCCGCACCACGCTGCAGGCGCTGCTGGCGTACTACGACAACTGCAACAGCCTCCACACGAACGCGTTCGACGAGGCGATTACCACGCCGACCGAGTCCAGCGTGCGCCGCGCGATGGCGATCCAGCTCATCATCGCCCGCGAGTTCGGCGTCGCCAAGAACGAGAACCCCAATCAAGGGGCCTTCATCATGCGCGAGCTCACCGACCTCGTCGAGGAGGCCGTCCTGCAGGAGTTCGAGGCGATCAGCTCTCGCGGCGGCGTCCTTGGTGCGATGGAGACGCAGTATCAGCGGTCCAAGATTCAGGACGAGTCGATCCTGTACGAGATCAAGAAGCACAACGGCGAGATCCCGATCATTGGCGTCAATACCTTCCTGAAGGACGATGACGCCGACCGACCGGCCGTCAAAGTGGATCTCATCCGGTCCACCGAGGACGAAAAGCAGATGCAGCTCGCGAACCTCGCCCAGTTTCAGGCCGCCCACGCCGCATCCAGCGCCGCAGCGCTGGAGTCCTTGCGCGAGGTCGCGCTCCAGGGCGGCAACATCTTCGCCGAACTCATGCAGACGGTGCGGTCGGCGAGCCTCGGACAGATCACGAGTACCCTGTACGAAGTCGGCGGCCAGTATCGTCGCGCGATGTAGGCGGCCGTGTTGCGCAACCACCATGTTTTCGCGGTCCTACTGACGCTCGGTCTTTCCGGCTCGGCGTGGGCTCAAGAGTCCGCACCGCCGCCTCAGAAACCAGGTTGGTGGAGTGCGTCCTACATCATCGATTACTCGCTAATCGCGGCGGGCGTGACGACCTATGTCGTCGCGAGCGGGTTGAAACCGCGCGACCACGCCCTGTTTGGGCCGGTGTACGACCCGGCAAACCCGGTGGCTGTTCTCGATCCCGCCCACGAACCTCGAATTGGTCGCCCGTTTGTCGAAAACTCCGGCGAAACGGTACCTGTGCCACATCTGGTCGGGATCGCGGCGGGGCTCGGGGCGGCGCTTGCCATTCAGGAGGGGATGCTGTGGGCGTGGTCCGAACAGGGCTCGGCGCAGCAGTTTCACGAAGTCCTCGTTGGATACGCCGAGGCGCAGGCGCTGACGGCGGGAGCGACTGAGTTTTCGAAGACGTTCGTCGGACGGCTGAGACCCGATTTTCAGGATCGCGCGGCGCGCCATCACTGCAACACCGGTCCGCCACCGGCGGGGTTCGACTGCACGCCGTACGAAGGTCGACCGTTGGACAGCGACCCCGAGCGCGCCAAACGCCTCCTCGAGGACGGGCGGAAGAGCTTTTGGTCCGGTCACAGTTCACTCGCCATCAGCACGTTCATGTACGCGACGTTGGTGACGGGTGGCCGTTGGGTCTGGGGCGCCAACGCGACGCGCGTGAGCCGCTCGCTGGGGCTCGTCGCACAGATGTCGTTCCTCGGCGCGGCGACGTTCATCGCGGGGTCGCGGCTCGAAGACGGGCGCCATCATGTCACCGACGTGCTCGTCGGGACCGCGGTGGGCTTGGGCCTGGCGAACTTTGCCTACTGGCGCCGCTTCGACGGGGAGGGCCGCATGATGCGCGCCCCCTCCGCGTCCAAGACCACATTCCGCCTGCAACCGGGTCCCGGCGCGGGCGCCAGCCTCGTGGTCGTTCATTGATCCGCGCGATCGTCGTCGTTGCCGCCGCGTTTCTGCTCGCGTGCAACGATCGCTCGCGCGAGGTCTCGCCCGTGACTTTCGAGCCGCCCGTGGACCTGGGGTCCGATGTTCGAGACCTCGGCACCCCGGTGGATCCCGACGAGTACTGTGAGGGCGAACTCGATGGCGCGAGTTGCGAGCTCCCCGGTGCGCGCGGCGTGTGCGTCGAGCAGCGATGTGTACTGGTCGCCTGCGAGTCCGGATTCGGGGACTGCACGCGCGCGGTCGGCTGCGAGACGCTGCTGTCCCAACCCGGGAGCTGCGGGTCTTGCGGGGTCGTGTGCGCCGAGGGGCAGGGTTGCCTCGTGGGGCCGGGCGGATATGCCTGCGCCGCCGGCTTGGTCTGTCCGATCGACCGCTTCGAGCTCGACAACGACACGACGAACGGCTGTGAGTGGTCGGGGGCCTGGGAATCACCCTTCACGCTCGCTCCGGTAGACCTCGAGATCGAGGCGATGGCTTGGGACGAGGAGTTCGTGGTCGCCGGCGGCGTAGCCAACGAACGGGTCTCGGTCACATTGGGTGTCATCCCGCAGACGACCGTCTGGCCGGAAGCGCGCGGCCTCGCAAGGGCCGTCGACGTCCGCCGCGATGCCGACTACGAGCGCGTCGTGTGGTCCGACGGCGTGTCGCTTCGACGATTGGCGGACCAGACGACGTTCTTCCTTCCGGCCACGTGTGACCCCGCCGCAGTTGCTCGCCGTTTTCTCGCCGCGTCCGACGCCTACGTCGCGACGCAGTTCGAAGTGTTTCGCGTGGACACGGAGTGTCCCGAAGGCGCCTGTCTGCAACCCGTGTTCGGGCTCGCCGAGTACCACGAGGCGGCGTCTCCGTTCATGCCGCCCGAACTGGCGAGCTGCGACAGCTGCGCCTCCGCGCTGCCGGCCGAGTGCTGGGGGCGTGAGCAATGCCGCGATCCCAGTTTCGACGACACCGTCTGTGCCGGATGCGACCCCTCAGGCTGTCCGCGGTTCGAGATCGTGGACCTCGTCGCGCTTTCAGCGATGGAGCTCGGTGTCGTGACGACGCGCGGGATCGTCGTCGTCAGCGTCGCCGACGGCTCAGCGCGTCGAAGAGAGACCCTCTTCGATCCCACCGTCAGCGGCGGTCCGCGGTTCGTGAAAGGGCTCGTCGCGCCCGCCGATTTGACCCTCGTGCACTCTACGGGTTTTTTCCGCGTCCTCGGACCGAACCTCGTCCCGCGCTTTCCGGACCTCGGCGTCGCGTTTGACGCCGAAGCTGCGACACTCGTCGGCACCCAGGACGTTCTGTTCGCGGTCGACCCTGACGGCGTCCGCATCGTGCGCCCCGGCAATCTGAGCGGCCGAACGGCGATCGTCGACCTCGGTAGCGCGCCCGGAGTGCAGGGCTTGCGCGGTATCGGTGTCGTCAACACGCCCGACGGTGTGCGGGTGATCTACGCCGCGGCGAGTCAGCTCTATCCGCGGCTCTTCACACGACGCTGAGCGAGCGCGACGAAATTCGCGAGGAGCCGCGTCCCGTCCGGGGTGAGAATGCTCTCCGGGTGAAACTGAACGCCGTAGGTCGGATGAACTTCATGTGCGACCGCCATCACGAGGCCGTCGCCACGGGCGATCTCGGTCAGCGACGCCGGCAGGGGCTCTTCGATCGCGAGCGAATGATATCGCCCCGCCTCGAACTGCGGCTCGATGCCATCGAACAGCGCATGACCATGATGAACCATCGCGGTAGCCCGCCCGTGACAGGGGCGACCGTCGCGCGAAACGATGCCGCCAAACGCCACGCCAATCGCCTGGTGGCCGAGGCACACGCCCAGGATCGGGACGACGCCCGAGAGTTGGCGGACGACCTCGACGCAACACCCCGCGTCGTTGGGGTGCCCGGGACCCGGTGACAGGCAGATCGCGTCCGCACGCCTCGCAAGCTCGATGTCGGCGAGGTCGCTCGACACCACATCGGCGCCAACGCCGATCTCGTGAAACCGGTGCTGCAGGTTGAAGACGAACGAGTCGCGGTTGTCGAGGATCAGGACACGCACGGGGCGAGTTTACACCTACAGCGCGCCGATGACTTCTTGGTTCTGCGCCCAGAGGCCCTTCATGTCGAGTCGCTCGAAGATCTCTTTGGCCTGCTCGAGCTGCTCGCGGCCGCTGTCCGCGTCGCCGCGCTCCACCAGGAACCGGCCGTAGCTCGAGAGGCAGCGCCCCAGCTCGCCTTCGTTGCCGACGGCGCGAAGCAGGGCGATGGCATCCCGGTAGCACTCCTCGGCGAGGCGAATGCTCTCGTCGCGGTACTGGTCGTTGAAGACGTAGTGGGCATGCAGCTCGGCCAGCGATTCCATGCCGACGGCCAACAAGATCTGCGAGTCGAGTTGGTTTGCGATGTGCAGCGCCTCGTTGATCCGTTCGAACGCGAGGTCGCGGTCGGACCGCCGTTGCGCCACACGCCCGAGGTTCTTCAGGATGTCGAACAGCGCCCGACGCTCGCCGGAGTCCTCGGCGACCTGCATCGCCTCTTGCAGGTACTCCTCAGCTTTGCGGATATCGCCGATGATGAGGTGTGTCTCCCCGATGTTGTTGAGCACGAACGCGAGGGAGCCGCGGTAGCCGATTCGCCGCGCGAGATCGAGCGCCTCGCCGAACAGCGTGAGGGCGTGGTCGCGTTGGCCGCGCTCGAGGCACAGAATTGCGAGGTTGTTGAAGCTGTCGACGACGCCTTGCTGGTCTCCGACCTGTCGACGCAGCTCGAGCGCCTCTCGGAAGTCGACCATCGCGGTCTGAATCTCGCCGCGCTGAAGCTTGAGGGCCCCGATGTGGCTGAGACTGAGCGCGATCGAGCGCTTGTCTCCGATCTCGCGACGCAGGTGCAGCGCGCCGGCGTAGAACGCCTCCGCTTCACCGAAGTTCCCCCGCGCCATGTGAATCTTGCCGAGCTCGTCCATCGTCGACGCGATCCCGCGTTCGTCCGAGCGCGTCCGGAACAGCTCCATCGCCCGCTCGAGGTGCTCGAGCGCCATGTCGTACTCACCGAGACTCGAATACGAGCGACCGATCTTGTTGTACGCAACGCCGCCCTTGGACTCATCGCCGACCAGCCACGCGTATCGCAGCATCTCTCGATAGTAGGCCAGGGCCTGGTCGTACTCGCCGACCATGTCATAGACGTTGCCAAGCTGAAGAAAGGTCTCGACCTTCAACTCGACGTCCGCATCGCTCAGGTACGACAGCCCCTTGAGGTACAACTCGATCGCCTTCTCGTTGGCGTACCGCACGCGCGCGGCATTGGCGGCGGTGACGTAGCGCCGCGCAGCCTGGTCCAGACAGCGCGCGCGATCAAAGTGCGACGCGACCATCTCTGCGGTCTTCTCGTCCTCGGGGTCGACGGTGCGCTCAATCCACTGAGCCAACAATCGGTGGTAGCGTTGCTTGTCCTGACCGGCCATCGCGTCGTACAGCTGCCGACGCTCGAGGCGGTGTTTGAAGTACATCTCCTCGAGCACACCCGCGTCTTTGCTGCGCCGGATCATGTCCTTGCGCTCGAGGCTCTCCAAGATCTCGTCGCAGCGCCGATCGAGGTCGGCGTCCTGCCAGTAGAGCTTGTCCTCGCCCGCGTGCTCCTGACGCAGGTGATTCAGGCAGCGCACGGCCTCCGGCCAGAACACCGTGCCGACACACGCCGCCATTTCGAGGACGTCTCGCTCTTCGGGCGTCAGCGTCGAGACGCGGGCCTGCACGGTCCCCTCGATTGTCGACGGCAAGACGATGTCGGAGATCTTCGCTTCGTCGATCACCCAGGTGGAGCGCCGCGTGTCGACAATGCCTTGCGAGATCAGAATTCGCAGAACTTCTTCGACGGAGAGCGGAATCCCGTGCGCGGATTCCGTAATTTTCTCCACGAGCCCCGTTGGAATCTCGTCGGCCTTGTGCAGCGTGTCGCGCACGAACGCCTCGACCTCGGCGTCGCTGAGCGGCGTGAGCTCGAGCGCGGCATCCGGCGCGAGCTGGTAAAGCACCCGATCACTGACCACTTCGTCCGGGTTCCACGACAGAATGAACAGGATCGGGCAGTCGTGCAGGTGTCGGGTCAGGTAGTCGATCAGGTCCAGCGACCGGTTCGTCGCGTACTGCAGGTCTTCGAGGAACACCACGATCGGGTCGCTCGACGCGTCGGCGCGCAAGATCTCGGCGAGCGCTTCGTAGCTGCGCCGATCGAGCTCGTGGGCTCCCTCGGAATCACGAATCGTGGGCAAGTACGGAGAATCCTCGAAGCTCAGGTCGAGGAGTTGGCCGACGAGATGGGCGAGGCGCTCCGCGTCCTTGCCGTCGACCAACGACTTCACGGCGTCGAGTAGCTTGCGGCGCGCCGATTCGGGATGCTCCTTCTCGGCGATGTAGAAACGATCGCGGATCAGACGTCCAAACATCGAGTACGGGCCGCCCGCATCATCACGGCTGGCGGCGTGCAGCGCGTGCGTCGCGCTGAACGACTCGTTGAGCCGACGTCCGAACTCGTCGAACAGCCGACTCTTGCCGAGGCCCATCGATCCGGTGAGCGTCACGATCCGCGGCTGTCCGGACTCCAGCACCGCCTTGTACTGCGCATCGAGTGTCGCGAGCTCGCGCTCTCGGCCAACGAGCCGCGTCTCGATACCGTACACCCGCCACGTCTCGAGCGGCTCGCGTTCGCGCGCCCGGCTCAGCATCATGACCCGCGTGATGACCGCCATCGGCGTGCCACAGGCGGTGCAGTACTCCGCGCTCACGAGATTCAGCGTGCTGCAGGACGGGCAGGGCGTGCGGTCGGCGCTCTTGGCCAACCGCTGACAGCGGTCGCAAATGACCTGCCCCCACACCACGTTCTGCGCGCACTCCTGGCACTGCGGCTCCGGCAGACCCGAACCGCAACGCCGACATGCGTGGGTCTGTTCTTCGTTAAAGTAGCCGCAGTAGGTGCAGTTCATGCCCGATAAGCCGCGTGAAGTCTTGTGATTTCGCGTTTTTACCCAAACCCGAAGGCGTGGATAGGTAACGAATCCACGCCGCAAAAGCAAGGATGTCGCACAATGTAGGACAAGGTAGTCAGCGCGAGATCAAACTTCGCCGAACGTTCCGGGCTCGACGAGCAGCACCTTGCCGCCCGCGCCCTCGATCACGGTCTTCATCGTGAGGGCCCGATCGCGAGCCACGCCCCAGGCCACGACCGTGGGCGCTCGCGCCGAGATCTCCAGGCACGACGAGTAGTCCAGCGAAAGCAGGATCGACATCACCTGACCCATGCTGCGGTCCGAGTAGCCGGGATGGCGCAGCACGACATCGACCAGTGCAGACGTCGCGTCAGAGCGCTTCAGACGTTGATCTTCGAAGAGGCCCGCCTGAAGCGGGGCATCATCGTCGAGCACCGTCGCGCCCGCGAACACGACGGCATCTTCTTCTTCAGGGGCAGGACCGACCTCGTCGTCATCCGCGACGAGCACCGAGTGCGTCGGTTCGTCCTCGGGCGCTGACGACTTCTTCACAGCGCCGATCGCTTCAAAGCCCCCGGTGGCGCGCTTGGACGCTCGCGCGCCGAGGAAGACCAGCGGGTCGATGCCGGACGACGCGAGGCCCGCCAGGGTCTCGAAGTAGCTGCCCACGGCGCGCTCAACTTCGGCGAGCGACAGCGCAGAGCCGTCCGGTCGCACGCGCAGCGCGACCCGCGTTCGCGGGTCGACGTCGAGCGTTGCCCCGACCTCATGGGCCCCGACGATCGCCACCGTGACGTCGTACTTTCCACGAAGATTGCCGATGAGGCGGCGTTCGAGCTCATCGTACGACGCGCGCTCCAAGACTTCAGAGAAGCCGAGCGTGACCTCGACAGCGTCCTGCGCCTTGGCGACCGCGAAGGCGAACGGGCCCGTCATCGCCGGACGTTCGGACTCGCCAATCGACTCGAATGCGGCTGCGGAGCTGCTCGGAGCACTCGCGGCCTCGCGCGGGCCGTCATCGATCGCGGCCGGCGGGCGCGCGACGAGGGCCTCGAGGAACGCCGGGGCGTCCTCGGCGCGCGTCGCGTCGGCCAACTTCAGGATGCAGACCCAGACGACCCGCAACGCGTCGGCTTCGTCTGGAAACGCCTGCGTCGCCACAAACGGCGCTTCGGCCCCCTCGACGTGCCAGCCGGCCGCCGCCAAGGCGGCGCGCGCGGCCATCGCGTCACCCGGTGGTGCGCACTCCAACGCCAGCACCTCGCCGTCGGTCAGCGCCCGCAAGAAGCCGCGCGTGCCAAACGCGGCCGTGAGTTGGAACCAGTCGCCAGCGGCACCGGCCGGTCCGGCGGCGCCGGTGTGCGCGATTTCCAGCAAATCGAGAGCTTCTCTCCAGTTCGACACGCGCGCTCCGTCAGGGGGCATACCGCAAAGTAGACTCGGCTGTTCGACTCCAGCAAGCCCCAAAAAGCGAAAGCCCCCCAGGGGTGGGAGGCTTGTCGGTGAAGCGGGATACGACAACCGGCTCAGGGTTCGATGATTTCCCAGTTGTTCATGTCGATAATGACGACGCCGCGGGACGGTGCCGAGTCATCGGTCTCCTCGCGCTGACGTGGTGCTTCCTCCATCTCCGGCGCGTATAGCGGAAGGTAGAGGGGCTGCAGTCCGTCATCGCGCTCGGCTTCCTCGCGGCGCTGCAGTTCGTCATAGATGAGGTAATCCGGGATGACCAACATGGGATTGTCTCCTCGTGGGCTGAACGTAGGTCCAGCGACACCTTGATTCTACAAATTCGTGGGGCACGGTCGAGTTTTCCCCACGTCACTTAGAACGCCGGAGCGCGCGGAAGGATTCAAACATCACTCTTCCTCATCGCGGGTGCCCAAGATCGCGCCCAAATCGTAGGCGCCGACGGGGTGCGGGGTCGCGGCAAGCGGCGCGTCGTCGTCGACCGGCAAGATCTCGTCCGCCGTCCACGGCCGCAGGATTTCGGACACATCGACGATGTGGTCGTAGCTCGGCGGGAGGAGGTCGGCGAGGCGGATCGTCGGTTTCGGCTTGGCCACTCGGGATCGCTCGATTCGGTCGTGCTCCCAGGCATAGTACGCGAAGAAGGTACCATGTCGCATCACCGAGAATGCGCCCAACCCAGCGATGATCGCGAACTCCGCCGCGAACCGGAGGACCCACGCCAGCGCTTCGCCCGAAGCCGTAAGCATCAGCAGGTTTTGTGCTGTCGCCGCCGCCCACGCCACCAGCAATGGCCCGATGAGCACCGCGGCGGCCATGATGAAGAGTCGATACACGTACACCGGGTGCGCGAGGACCGTCGTCGCGGCGCGGAGGATCGCTTCGCCGAGCCCCACGCCGTCGATGTATACGGCCGCGGCGACGAACTCGGCGGTCAATCGCAGGACGATCGCCGCGCAAGTTCCAATCGTGAGCAGCAGCGCCCACGTCGCGGCCGGCGCAACGAACGCCGACCCCGACGCCGCGGCGACGAAACTCGCGGTCCGCCAGATCAGGACGACGGAACCGACTGTCGCGACGAGCAGGACCACCTCGGACGCGCGGACCAGGACACGCACAGCGAGTGCTTGAGGGAACGACGCGACCGCACCATCCCAAACCGCACGCCATCGCCGCAGGTCCCCGTCCAGCAGTGACGTGCGCGTCGCGGACCAGATCCCCGCGAAGACAAACGCTTCCACGGCGAACATGAACAACCAGGTCACGAACACCATCCCGCCCAGGCCGACGACGACCCCTGGGCGGCCAGCGCTGGCGAGCAGGGCGGTCGGCCATCCGGACAGCGGGAGGCCGGAACGAACGTGGATACCGAGGTGCAGAACGAACCCCAGCCCCACGGCGAACAGAACCACGAATCGGAACGCGTAGGCGAAGAGGTCGAAGCTCAGCCGAGCGACCCAGACGTCTGGAACGCGACGGATCGCTCGCCACGCGAGGCTCAGAAAGCGGACGGGATGTGGGCGGGCGTACGTCGCCACTTGGAGCTCTGTCGGCATCGGGGTATCAGACACTCTGAGGTGACCCAGAGGAGACGGCATGTCAAAGCGATTCGATAACCAGACGGTGTGGATTACTGGTGGTGGCACGGGCATCGGCTTGGCGATGGCGCTCGAGTTCGTGAGCCGCGGTGCGCGGGTCGCGGTGTCCGGCCGTCGGCTCGAGCCCTTGGAGCATGCGGTCGCAAAGATCGAGGCCGCGGGCGGGAGCGCTCTCGCCGTGACCTGCGACGTCACCGATGACGATGCGGTCCGAGCCGCCGCCGCGCAGGTGGTCGAGCACTTCGGGTCGCTGGACGTCGCGGTGGCCAACGCCGGCTTCTCCGTCTCGGGCCGGGTCGAGGAGGTGCCCGCCGATCAGTGGCGGCGACAGTTCGATGTCAACGTGGTGGGCGTCGCGAGTACGATTCGATGGGCGATGCCGCACCTACGCGAGTCCAAAGGGCGGATGGTGCTCATCGGAAGCGTGGCTTCCTACATCGCTTCGCCGGGCGTGGGGCCGTACCACGCCTCGAAGTACGCCGTTCGCGCCATCGGCCAGGTCCTCTCGATGGAGCTCGCCGGTAGCGGCGTCACCTGCACCACGATCCACCCCGGTTTTGTCGAGAGCGAGATCGCGCGCGTGGACAACGACGGGCAGCACCATCCGGAGTGGGATGACCGCCGGCCCTCCCGGCTGATGTGGCCCACGGATAGGGCGGCGCGGACCGCCGTCGACGCCGTCGCACGCCGAGCCCGCGAGTTCACGTTCACGGCACACGGCAAGGCGGCGGGCTTCCTCGGAAGACACGCCCCAGGGTTGGTGCACCTGGCACTCACACGGGGAATCGGGGCCTACAAGCGCCAGCCGGACTGACCGCTCAGACGCCCGGATCGTGGGGCAGGCTGCCGCGCGGCGACCGAAAGTACGTGAACGGCGTGTACGGGAGGAAGTTCGAGACCCGCGAGGTGTAGATGTCGGCGTAGCGCTCGATCTGGCGCGTCAGGTGGCTCTTGTCGTTTCCGGCCCGCAGCAGATAGCCCCACAGCTTGCTGAACGCGCGGCCATCCTCACCGACCAGCGGGCCGATCTGGTCGTCGATCTTGACGACCTGCTCGCGCAGCGCCAGTAACTCCGCTTCGAGCGCGTCGGGGTCGTCGCCGTTGGTCAGATACCCCCGGCGCGCACGCTGTACCCGCAGTCGGAGCGCGCTCATGTCGTGCTCCATGAGCGTCTTCTTCTCCATCAAGTCCGTGATCGTCTGCCGGTTGGCGGCGTCCTTGCCGATCGCGGTGACTTCGCGCTCGAGTTCGCGCAGGATCAACGCCGTCCGCCAGCGGCAGATCTGCTTGGAGACGTTGACGTCGCCGTAGATGTGGTCACCGACGTAGAGGATCTTCTCGCCATCGAGTTTCAGCGCATCTTCGATGAGGGTGGCGTGTCCGCCCAGATATGCGCCGCCGCGTCGCGGAAGGCCCACGACGGGTCGCAGGAGCCCCTCATCGTTGACGACCTCGAAGATCGGGTCGGACTGCGTGAAAAACGCCGGCTTTCGGGCGGAAACGACCACGAGATCGAAGAGGTCCCGCCAGCCCATTCCGTCCGGCAAATGCGGGTCGAAAGCGTGGCGCATCATGAAGCTCGTGTACTCCCACTCCGAGTTCGTGATCAGGAGCAGGCGCTTGCCCGCGTGTTTCTGATCGAGCAGCGCTTCGGCGGTCTCCGGCTCGCTCTCCACGTATCGATCGGGCGCATCCATGATGTTGCGCTTCATCGCGCCTTCGACATGGGCGGCGTCCAGCGCGAACCTCACCGCGTCGTGCAACTCGGTGTAGTGATACTTCGCGGCCAGCTTTCCGGCGTCGGAGAGGTCCACGAGTTGGGCGAACATGCAGGCTTCCGAAATCGAAAACAGCGTGTTCAGAAACACGAAGCGCGGGTCGTTGAGGTCGATAAGCACCCGCGCATAGGCCCGGCGAGTCTCGCGGAAGTCGAGCATCCGCGTGCCGTGCATCGCCGCCTTCACGTACCCGAACCGGTTCGCTTTGACGATGTGGCCCTGCTGGCGGTCGATCACGAGGCCGCGGTTCACCAACGCGGGTTGAAAGTCGAGGTCCGCGACCGGGAACCCCATCGTGGCCAAGCGGTCCTTGATGTACTGGTAGGCCGTACCCTCCCACTCGCGCACATTGTAGTGCACGAGCGTGTAGTCCATGTCGTAGCCGATCGCCTGGATCGAACGCAGATTCAGCGTTCGATTACAGAAGATCTCTCGTTCGGGTCGAGTATTCAGCGGGTGGATCATTCCAGGATCGGTGGGGAGAACGTTTGGGTGTCGTAGAAGTCGCAATCCTTCATCGGCAGCGACTCGAGGCACTCGTCGTCGATGAGTTCTTTGCCCGATGTCACCAGGTACCAGCCGACCTGGTTAGTCATGTAGCTCGGCACGTCCCATCGCGAGGAGGGGTTGGGGGCGTTGAACGTGTGCTCGCCCTTCGTGTTCAGGTACGGCAAACGCAGGGCGCTGATGCCGTTCCCATTGGTGGAGATCGTCGCCCGCACCGGCAATCGCGCGTCAGGGTTCGGGTCCAGGTTGTCGAGATCGCCGACCATCCCGAACTGCCCCGAGTCCATGTCGTCCGCGTCAAACAAGACGCCGGGGTATTCGGGGAACCGGTTCAGCCACGGGATGCCTTCGTAGACGAAGTTCTGGATCAGGTACTGGTTCTCCGTCATCCCGTAGCGCGAGTCGTGGCCCATCACGTCCAAGACACCCGCCGCGCGAGCGATGTTGATGCTCGAGTTGATCGGGACCGTCTGGTCGCCCACCGTGCCCACCATGAGCAAGTTCGTGTTTCCGACGCGGAAGCGCTCGTCCTCGTAGGGGAAGTTCAGCGGGTGCATGAAGTAGTGCCGGGCCCAGATGGCCGGATCGGCGGCCTCGAGGAGCAGCTGAGCGACCGCGACGAACTTCCGGAAGTTCGGGGTCTGGCGTTTGAGACCCCAGCCCTGCGCGAGCGCCGCTAGCGGCGACCCTTTGGGATAGAAGATGTTCTCGAAGACCAGGTTCTCCGGAAACGTGTCAACAACCTGCTTGAGCTGACCGTCGGCCGACCAGACCTCAATCTTCAGCGGATCGCCCATGTCCGTCGGTCCGTACGTGCTGTCGATTCCCACGGTGCGGCGCGCCAGCTCGGCGCCGAGCTGCAACCCGGTTAAGCCGTCGGGGAAGTTGTCGTTCGCCCGTACTTCACGCGTTTCGGCATCGGCGGCCTCGAAGTCCCAGATGCACTGAAGAACGGGGATGCACTCGTCGTTCGCGGCGCACGCGTAGTCGCCGTTCTCCGGGCACATCGTTTCGCCGCACCGCGGCTTGGCGCCGCACCCCATGATGTGATTGACGGTCGAGATCCGCGGGTCGAAGTTCAGCAGGCCGCGGCGCGCCGTGGCCCCCAGCGCGTCGGCCGAGATGCCCACGCGAATTCGTCCGTTGCGAACATGGACGGCGGACTGTTTCTCGTCGTCCGGGACGGCGTCACGCACCTCACGATTCGGGTTACGCAGCACGATGCGGTCGCCTTCCTCGACACCGTCGAGGCGCCCGAAGGGCACGTTGACGGACTCGTCGGCCGAGGCGAGAACCCACCGCATGTTCATCGAACCGGTAAAGCCGTTGTCGTCCAGGATCGGGTCGGCGAGCAACAGCGGGCCGAACATCCGGAGCTGTACGCCGTTGCGCACATTGGAAATCTCGGTGCGAATCGCGATCTCGCCGAGGATGCCCCCGCCCGCGTTCGAGGCTACGTTGCGTACGGTCGGTTCGATGCCGGCAAGAATCGCCGACTGAATCCCGCCGAGCGACGTCCCGAACGCCGCGTACGACACGTTGCCGCCGAAGTCCGGAATCCCATCCGCGTTGAAGTCGCCCGCGATCTCCGATTTGCCGTCCCCGTCCTGATCCCAGCCGGCCACGATCTCGCGGCGTGCAGTGACGTAGGGGCTGTCTTCGTTGACGGCGTCCGGGAAGCGCTTCACGCCGTCCCAGGAACGCAGGATGCGGATCAGCTGCATCTGGTCGATCGCAGTCTGCCGCATGTTGTCGCGCGAATGCAGGATGTCGCTCGTGAAGTACTTGCCACCGGAATCGGGAATCCCGTTGTTCGTCAGGTCGCGCGCGCGATGGTGGTCGACCACACCCGCAAAGTACGGAATGTCGAGCAGCGCGGTGAATCGTCCGATGAGGCTCTGGAATTCAGCGGGGATGGCCACGCCGTGGCCCACCGCGTCGATCGCACACATCGCGAACCCAAACTTTGCCATCGAGCCGCCGAACAAGAGGATGACCTCGAGGCGCGTCGATGAGATGGCGTGCGAGTAGATGATCGTGTTGAACGGCGGCTCGCGGACGCCTGGGATCGTCTTGGGCACCGTGCACATTAGCGTGACTTCGTCCTCGCCGACGCGGGCCTCGCCGGTATGCAGGTCGATATCAAACGTCTCGTCGTCGTCGGCCGGGTTGCCCTGCAACCCCGCGAGCAGGACCGGGTCGGTCGTCGCGTGTCCGTCGTCGTCGGCCAGGAAGTATGGCGACAGGAAGCTCCCCGAGACGATGTAGTCGATGTTGTCGAAGGACTCCTCCAGTAGCGCCGCCGCGCGCATGTCGACGCCCTGCGACTGCGTGAGCAGCGGCACGAGGATGTCCAGCAGCGGGCCGAGATCGAACGTCATCGGTTGTTCGGCGTCGGCGCGCTTGCCGTTGTGGATCATCTCCAACTCCGGCGGGAACTCGCGCTCGAGGCGGCTTAGCACGCCCTCGCCGTACAGTCCGGCACGCACGGCCAGCATCTCGCCCACGGCGTCTTGGGTGGAGAACGTCCACGCAAAGCGTACCTCAGACAAGTTCTGGTCGAAGCGCTCCGGGAGGGCCTTCGGAAGAATGGTGCGCAGCGGACGCAACGCTTCGGTCTGTCGGGTGTGATTGATCGTGCCGAACGGGCTGTCGATCGGTAGCCCATCGAGGCCGGTGACCGCGGAGGTGAGCACGACCGCGTACGTGGTCCCGGGATCGAGCGGCATCACCGTGCGGATGATGAGCGTATTCGTCTCGCGCTCGTAGAACTCCAGCGTGTTCCCGGGGGCGTACTTGTCCGAGTCGAGGTCGAGCAGGTTCGGTTGATCCCACACGCCATCGTCGTCGGTGTCTTCCATGGGATCGAGCTCGCCGTTGCCGTTGACGTCCAGCTCCGCGTAGCTCTCGTACAACAGGTTCGTCCCCTCCGCTCGGGGGTCATTGGCGAAGAACGAACCGGGCCGCGAGTGCAAGATCGGGTAGTTGCCGCGCCCGATGTCGACCAGGATCAGTTCGCCGTACTTGGGGCTGTCCGGGTCCACGTTCACCACGTACACCGCGTCGTCGTTTTGATTCGGGACCAGTTCAGCGTGGCGATCGAGAAGGTTTTGCAGATCGAGGGGGGCCCGGAATCGGACCCACGTCGCGGAGACCATCCCAAAGCCGTTCATCTTGTTGATCTTCGCCCGGACCTCTTCCTCGGCCATCGAGGCGCCCTCCAGCGAGACGTTCACGAAACGACCGGTGGGACTCGTCGGATCGGGACGCGTGGCGAGGTCGTTGGGGAACGGGATCTCGGGGAACGGCCGCGCATCGAGGTCCCACACGATCTTGGGTCCGCCGGAGGCGGTAGCTGTCGCCAGACCCTCGGGGTCCGCGTTCTCCTCGACGCACGCGGCTGCCAGCACGCTGAGCACGACGACGACGAACCACTTCAATACGTTTGGCAACTGCGACCTCCTGACAAGACCGCACAAGCTCCATTGTCGCCCCGCTCGTGTCAAGCCACGGTGCTTGACGCGCAGCGCCGGCCCCTAAAACGGCGTGGCCACGCCCCCGCGATCTGACGTAGAATCCACCGAACGCTGAGGCATGGTCGCGGTAGGATGATGAGCAAGAAACTGTTCGTAGGGCTCGCCGGAAACATCGGGACGGGGAAGAGCACCGCATCGAAGATCATCGCGCGGCACTTCGGCTTCGAGGTGTTTCACGAGCCGGTCGTCGAGAATCGTTTCCTCAAACAGTACTACGCCGACATGCGTCGCTGGAGCTTCACGCTGCAGATGGAGTTCCTGCTCAAGCGAATCGAGCATCACGGACGGATTGAGCGCTTGCAGAGCGGTTGTGTTCAGGACCGAACTCTGATCGAAGACCCCGAGGTTTTCGCGAAGTACCTCCACGGGCTCGGACACATGACCGATGCCGAACTCGACCTGTACTTCGACTATTTTCGGCGGTTCAACGAGAACCTGCGGCAGCCGGACAAGGTCATCCTGCTGTACACGCCGAACGTGAACGTGCTCCTACGACGCATCGCAGAACGCGGGCGCGAGGAAGAACGGGGCATTGGCAGCGAGTTCCTGCGGGGGCTGAACGCCTACTACGACACGTTTGAGCAAGTCGCGCGGCGGAAGTACGACCTCGATGTGCTCGCGATCGACGTCTCCGAGATGGACTTTCGCGATGGGCCCGGGCGAGTGCAATTCCTGGAGGCCATTCAGGAGTTTCTCAGCACCGGCCTCCCGCATTCGGGCGAACTACCGTTCGTCCTGGCCCCGACGGATTACTGAGCCCGCGTAGAGGATCGCCACGACCGCCACCGCGAGCTCGACGCCCGCCGCCACGCCGAACGAGGCGGGTGCGCCGAAGCGGTCCGCGAGCCAACCCGCGGACGTGTTGCCGACCGAGGAGCCGATCCCAAACACGAGGACGTAGAACGCCGCCTGCCCGGAACCGCGCACCGCGGTCGGAACTTCGCGGTCCAGCACCGCCATCGCGCTCAACAAGAACGCGCCGAACGTAATCCCGTGCAGCAGCTGGATCGCCACCAGCACCAGGTCATGTGAGGCGACCGCGCATAACGCCCACCGCAGCGAGGTGACCAGAGCCGACGCCGCGAAGATGACCTCGGGTCCAAACCGCTCCACCCAACGCCGGCCCACGGACAACACCAGCACCTCGGCCGCGACGCCAACGGCGACGGCGAGCCCCGGCACCCAGCCCGCCATGTGACGCTCCTCGGCGAGAAACACGAGGAACAGGTTGTATGGCGTCTGGGACGCCCAGTGCAGCGCCCAGAGGCCGAAGCACCACGCGAGGGCAGGGCGCCGCAGCAGCCGCAGCGCCTGCGGGAGGTCCGGCGCGCGAATCGCGACCTCGTCGTTGGGGAACAGCCAGGTCGACACCGCACCGAGCGTCCCGAGCACCGCCACGAACCACGGTGCCCAACCGGCGACCACCACGTGGGCTTCGCCAGCGCTGAGCAGGGCCAACACCAGCGCCATGATTCCGAAACCCGCGGAGCCGAACGCGCGGATGCGGCCAAACGCGCCCGAGCCCAGCTGCCGAACCGTGAGCGAGTCAGCCAGCGGAACGAAGGAGTTCCACGTGCCATACAACAGGACGAACACGAGGTAGACGGACCACGTCGCCTCGACGAACGGCAGAGCCCAGAGCGTGAGCACCCCCAGCGTGGAGACGACCTGGATGACGCGGGTCGTCGACGAGGTGCGCTCCGCGATGCGGGCCCACGTCGGCATCGCGATCACGCGCACGAGCGTGGCGAGCCCGAACACCAGTCCGATCCCCGCGCTCGTCCAGCCGATGCTGACGAAATAGCGCGGGATGTACGTCCAGAAGAACGCCGCCGCGAGCGTGAACGCGTACGTGGCCGCGAGCGTCGCCGCCCAACGTGCCGCCCTCGTGGACTTCAATCCCTGCCCGGATTCCACCATCGGGCGGGGGTATCACGATGAACCAACACACGCCAAGAACGACAAACGGCGGACCGTGTGGCCCGCCGCAAGTGTCAGATCCGAGTCGCGCGCTACTTCTGGGGGCGACCCTTGTCACCGCGCGTCTCGTCGGCGTCGCGGCCCTTGTCCGACCGGCCCGACGTGCTGCCGGCCTTGCTCTTCGATTTGCTGCTGGACTTGCCCTTGCTGCGCTTCGTGGACGTCGACGTCGGTCGCTGGTTGCCCTTGGCGCCCATCACACCTTCGTTTCGACGTGCATCGGATGCGCCGTGTCCGCGAGGCGGTGTCGCAGGGCTTGGCTGCGGACGCGAGTTCGAGCGGTCGACGACGTTTCGATCCCGGCGGTCGCGGCCGGTGGAGGGAGCGGGCGTTTGGCGCGGCGCCGGGCGGTTGAGCGGGCCACGCACATTGGAGTGACGCGAGTCGCGCCGCTGCTGGGTGTTCTTGGGGGCGCGGCGCCCACCGATGTTGACGTCGCTCTGCCGCCGATCGTTGTCGCGGGAGTTGTCGTTGGCGCGGCCGTTGTTGCTGTTGGGGTTGCTGCTATTCGTCCGTCCTTTCCCAACCGGCGCCTGGGCTTTGTCGCGTCCGCGATTGTTCCGGAAACGCTCGTTCGGATCGTGGCGTCGGTCGTTTCCATGGGTCGTCGACGGGCGCTCCTTGGACACCTCGGGGCGAGCGGGCTTGGGCTTGTGCGTCGGGTGCGGTCGGGCCACGCGCGGCGGCTTCTGGTCAACTGTAGGCTTGTGCCCGCGTCCGGGTTTATCGGCGCGTGCCGGCGGGGTCGGTCGGTTCGACGTCGGTCGGTTCGACGTCGGGCGACCCTTGGGTGCGTGGGTGTTGCCCCGCGGGGCCTTCGTCGTGCGGGGGTGACGCTTGGGGCGCTTGTTCTTCACGTCGTGCCCCTT
>JBFIHF010000028.1:0-33791 GCA_041601915.1 Bradymonadaceae bacterium | reverse complement strand
TCTCGTGGCCTCCTGATTCGCTCCGCGGGACCCCGGCACCGCCGGCTCCCGCTCGCGCTGCGGCGCACGGCGCCGTTGGCGCCGTTGCGCCTGGCGCGCCGCCATGGCGGGCGTCGGGCGCCGTGCTCGGCATCTTCGGGGATCGTCCGAGTTACCTGGCAGGAATCGGAAGCCGGTGGCCGGAGGCCGGTGGCCGGATGGCAGTCCGCCTCCGCAGCTAGCGCGTGCTCATCGACGCTTCGCGTGGTGCCTCCCTGGGCGGGAGTCGGGGTCCAGTTTGAGTTTGAAGTTGACCAGCAGACCAGCGGACCCGCGGACCCGCGGAGTCTTCTAAGTATGAGAGGCGGCTAGAGGATCAGGTCTTCGCGGACGGGCTTCGAGTAGCCGGCGTCCAGAGCCGCGGCGGCCTCGCGGACCTCGTCGGTCACGAGGTCGGGGGTGTGGATCTGGACGACGACGTAAAAGTCGCCCTGCTTCTTGCCGCGTTTGACGCCCTTCTCTTTGAGTCGGAGGCGTGCGCCGGAGTGAACGCCGGGCGGGATGGAGACCATGAAGTCGCCATGCGGTGTAGGCACGGAGACTTTGGCGCCGAGGATCGCCTCGCTGACCGTGACGGGGAGCTCGAGGTGCAGGTCGAGTCCGTCGCGCTCGAGAAACTCGTGGCTGTCGACGTTGATCTCGAGCATGAGGTCGCCACGCTTGGCTCCACTGGGGGCGCCGGGCGGTGCCTCGCCGCCTTTGCCCTTGAGGCGCAGCGTGTCGCCGGTGTTCGCGCCAGCGGGAATGCGCACTTTGATCGACTTGCCCATCACGCGAAGGTCCAGCTCGCCACCTTGCACGGCGGTCATGAAGTCCAGAGTCAGTGCGGCGCTCAGGTCGCGTCCCTGGGCGGGTCCGGTGTAGAAGCCGCCGAAGTCGCGCATATCGCTGGTGTCGTAGGGGCTCCGGCCTCCGAAGATCGAGCCGAAGAGGTCCTGAAACGCTGGATCGGATGGGGACCACTGCTGGTTGCGACCGCGGAATCCACCCGAGGACCACTGTTTCTGCTGGCGGGCTTGCTCCGGGTTGAAGCCGTCGCGGAGGCCGTCGATCCCGAATTCGTCGTAGAGCTTGCGCTTTTTGGGGTCGCCGAGGACCTCGAACGCCACCGTCGCTTCTTTGAAGCGCGCTTCAGCGGCGGCGTCGTCGGGGTTGAGGTCCGGGTGACTGTCGCGCGCAATCTGGCGATACGCCTTCTTGATCTCGCGTTCGTCGGCCGATCGTTCGACACCCAGAACTTTGTAGAGGTCTTGTTCCATTCATGAGGTCTGAGTGACCCAGCCCTTCCCGAGGTTTTCGCTGTTGCGGCCCTGCCGGCCTGCGGACCAACCGGTGCAGTCCGACGCACCATTGGGATCGGGGGCGTCGGTCTGTCCCCGTTCGTGCAGCACCACAGCAAACGAGGTGCCGCCGACCGGAATTCCGACGCCGTCGGGGACGAGCCCGAGCCGGCCGACCAGGCGCACGTCTTTGGCTGCCGCAGCGCGCGCCGCGGGCTCGAGGTCCACGAGCCACTGATGCAGCTTCGCATGGGTGGCGGCGAGCTCGGCGAAAATCGGGAGCTCGGCCTCGTCGCCCTCCGGGGCGAGTCGAATGTCGCTCGCGCGATACAGCTTTTTGGTGAGCGCGTGGCCACGATTGAGGGTCTCGCGCGTCGGCGCGGCACCCCCCAGTCGTGCGTGCACGCGATCGTCGCAGCGCAACATTGACATCATGCGCAGCGCTTTCGCGACGACGGTGACGGCGTGGTCGTGCGCGTGGAGCGATTTCGCCAGCACGAGGTCGACAGCCGACTCTTCCTCGACGGCCTTCTTGACCTTGAAGGCGACGGTTTGCATCCACATCTCGACTTCCTGCGTCGCGGCGTGGATGGCGTGCTCGCGGGTGCGGTCCTCGCCGATAGTGTCGATCTTCTGCCGGATCAGCGCTTCGGCGTCGTGGGCGAGTTTGTCGCCCGCCGTCGCGCGATCCTTGGCGAATCCGCCCTTGGTGAGCGCCGCGGCGAGGTCACCGGATTCCTTGATGCCGTGCACGGCGCTGACGACGTGTCCGAGGAGCTGCAGGTAGGATTCTGCCATGGTGGTTCTCCACAACTTTGTGAGTCAAACGTGTTCGATGACCGCGGTCAGCGAGTCGCCTCGAGTAGTGAGCCGTCGCGCACGAGCTGCGTCGCGATGTTCAGATCTGGGTACATCACGCGGTCGGCTTCCATGAACGTCACGTCTTCGCGGAGGCGCGCGCGCATCGCGGCGGTCCCGGCGCCGAGTGTGTGTCCCTCGCGCAAGTCGAGGGCTTGGGCCGCGATCAGGCATTCGATGCCGATGACGATCTCGGTGTTGCGCAGGATCCGCAGGGCGTGCACGCCGGCGTGCATGCCCATCGACACATGGTCCTCCATGTTCGCCGATGTCGGGATCGAGTCGACGCTCGCGGGGTGGGCCTGGCCCTTGTTCTCGGAGACGAGCGCGGCGGCGACGTACTGCGGAATCATCATCCCGGAGTTGAGTCCCGGCTCCGAGATCAGGAACGGCGGGAGTCCTTCGGAGAAGTACTTATCCGTGAGCTTCGCGGAGCGGCGCTCCGAGATGCTCGCGAGCTCGGCGATGGCGACTTTGAAGTAGTCGAGCGCCATCGCGACCGGCTGCCCGTGAAAGTTGCCGCCGGACAGGATCGCGCCGGGCTTGCCGTCCTGGGGTACGAACACGAGGGGGTTGTCGGTGACGGCGTTCGCCTCGGTCTCGAGGATCGAGACGACGTGGTCGAGGACGTCTCGGCACGCGCCGTGGACCTGGGGCAGGCAGCGCAGGCAGTAGGAGTCCTGGATGTACTCGACCTTGCCCTCCACGGCGCCCGGTTCCGCGCCGGCGAGTGTGCTGCCTTCCAGCGCCGCGATCACGTTGGCGGCGCTGCGGATCTGGCCCGGCCGGCCGCGCAGCTCGTGGATGCGGGGATCGAGGGCTTCCATTCGACCGGCGACGGCTTCGAGGCTCATCGCGCCGACGATGTCGGCGGTGTCGAGCAGTCGTGCGAAGGCGATCGCGGTGACAACCCCCATCGCGGTCTGCGCCTGCGTGCCGTTCAGCAGCGCGAGTCCTTCCTTGTAGGTCAATCGAATCGGGTGGAGTCCGGCGTCGCGCAGCGCGTCCGCGCCGGTCACGATCGTGCCGTCGCGGTCGACTTCGCCCAGCCCGATCAGCGGCAAGCACATGTGCGCGAGCGGGCAGAGGTCGCCGCTGGCGCCCACGCTGCCCATCTCCGGCACCACGGGGTGCACGCCGCGGTTGAGCATGTCGCACAGCAGCTGCAGCGTCTCGACGCGGATCCCGGAGTTTCCGCGGGCGAGGGCCGCGATGCGCAGCAGCATCATCGCGCGGACGGCGTCGGTCGGCAGCGCGGGGCCGACGCCGCAGGCATGGCTCATGATGAGGCGTTCCTGCAGCGTTTCGGCATCTTCGGGACGAATCACGCGGTCGCGGTTGGCGCCAAAACCGGTGGTGACGCCGTAGACGGCTTTGCCGCTCTGCGCCATCTGCCGCACGTAGTCGGCCGCGGATCGAATCGCGTCGACGGCCTGACGATCAATGACGACCGGCTCGTGGTCATAGACCACGCGCGCGATGTCGCTGAGCTGCAGGGGAGTGGTTCCGACGTCCATCGTTCAGCCTACTGAATTCTCAAAGCCGAGCCGCGGCGACGATACACGCGATCCAGCCCACGAGAAAGGCTACACCGCCCAGCGGTGTGATCGCACCCAGCCACTTGATGCCGGTCAGGGCGAGCAGATAGAGCGACCCGCTAAACAAGCTGATCCCGACGACGAATGCGATCGCGGCGACCGAGGCGGCGCGGGCCTTCGTCTGGCTGGCGAGCCATGCACACGCGAAGAGGCCCAGGGCGTGGTACATGTTGTAGCGCGCCGCGGTCTCCCAGACCGCCAGCATGCGCGGCTCGAGGTGTTCGGTGAGGGCGTGCGCGCCGAACGCGCCGCAGACGACCGCGACGCTGGCCGAGATCGCGCCGAGCATCGCGATGATGCGCGGCGTCACTTCATCTCCTGGCTCCACAGCTTCGTATCGAAGCCGCGGATGAGGCTGCCATGCTTCCAGAGCGTGGGCACGGCCGCTTGGTCCACCCCCGCGCGCGTGCTGAGGGCCCGCAACGTCTTGGCGTTGGTCGGATCGCTCACGAGCATCGCGTGGTAGCGGTGCCCGCTCTGGTCCAGCCAGTCGAGAGCCTCGACGCAGGCCTCACAGTCCTGGGAGACGAACACCCACGTCGGATGCACGTCCAGGGACAGGCCGAAGTCGCGCGGTAGCGGCTGCCGCGCGGCGACCACGCGCAGCGCGCGCCCAAGCTTCAGGCTATCCAGCGAGATCCCCTGACGCTGCAGCTCCTTGCGGAGATCCGGCGGGGCGTTCGGATTGTCCGGCGCCTTGTCGACGCGGTCCTCCTTTCCACCGGCCTTCAGCGTCGCGAGCAGGACTTCGGGGTCCAGCGCGTTCGATTCCGGGTTGTTGGCTTCGTCGAGGGCGTCCTGGGTGACGGCCCCGGCCGCGATCTCTTCCACGAGCACGCCCGTGCGGGTCGCGACCCAACTCGACATCCAGGAGCCTGACCACGCCGAGAACGCCGCGGCGCGTGGAACGGCCATCGGCACATAGGCCGCCCGAGAACCGAGGTCGTCGGTCACGTCTGCCGCCCAGCCGGTTGCGCCGTGCAGACCACCGGAGGTCTTGTTTTCGACGTGCACCAGAACGGCGCCGCGTGCGGTGATCGGGATCTGGTCGCGGTCAAACGTCACGCGTTGCGCGCCGTCCTCGAACCAGTAGGTGTACCGAGCGCGCTCGGCGTAGCTGAACGTCACCGGCGCGATGTAGTGGGAGGTCGCCTCCGCCTCGCACGGAAACTCGCTGCATCCGGCCAGCGACAGGGCCGCCAGAAGCAGCGTGACGGTACGTTCAGACAACGAGTTCATCCCACAGGTACGTGCTGGTCCGAATGCCGGCCTCGAAACATTCGAGGTCGAACTTCTCGTTCGGACTGTGGAGTCGGTCGTCATTGTACCCGAATCCCATCAAGACGGTGGGGGCGTTGAGTACCTGGTCGAACGTCGCGACGACCGGGATACTTCCACCGCCTCGAATGAAGACCGGCGTCTTGCTCCAGCACTTCTCGAACGCGCGCATCGCGGCGAGCACCGAAGGGTTGTCGCGCTCGGTGATCACGGGCCATCCGCCGTGGTGTTGCTTGAAGTCGATCGACACGGAGTCCGGCGCGATCTGCTCGATGTAGGCGCGTACGAGCTCTTCGACGCGCCCCGGGTTTTGGTCGGGCACCAGCCGACACGAGAACTTCGCGCAGGCGTACGACGGCAGCACTGTCTTGGCGCCTTCGCCGGTAAAGCCGCCCCAGATGCCGTTGCAGTCCAGCGTCGGACGTGCGGTCGTGCGCTCGATGGTCGAGTAGCCCGCCTCGCCGCGCGTGCCTTTGGCGCCCGTTTCAGCCAGGAACTCCGCTTCGGAGAACGGCAATTCGGCGAACTCGGCGCGCTCTTCGTCCGTCAGTGCACGCACATCGTCGTAAAAGCCCGGCACCGCGATGCGCCCGTCCGCGTCGGTGAGCTGCGCGATGATCTGCGCGATCACGTTGATCGGGTTGGGCACCGCGCCGCCGAACAGCCCGGAATGCAGGTCGTGCGAAGGCCCCGTCACCTTGAGCTCGAAGTAGGCGAGGCCGCGCAGCGCGTACATGATCGACGGCACGCCCTTGGCGTACATCGAGGAGTCCGAGATGATCACGGAGTCGCACTTCAGTCGCTCGCGGTTCGCTTTGACCCAGCCTTCGAGGTGCACGCTGCCGACTTCTTCCTCGCCCTCGATGATCATCTTGAGGTTCACCGGCAGGTGGCCGTTCGTCGCCAGATGCGACTCGATCGCCTTGAGGTGACAGAACACCTGGCCTTTGTCGTCGGTGGCGCCCCGGGCGAAGATCTTGCCGTCGCGGATCGTGGGCTCGAACGGCGGAGACTCCCACAGGTCCAGGGGATCGGGCGGCTGCACGTCGTAGTGCCCATACAACAGGTACGTCGGCTTGCTGGGGTCGTCGATGTGCTCGGCGTAGACGATCGGATGGCCGTCGGTTTGCTCTACGACGACGCTCTTCACGCCGATCGCCCGCAGGTGGTCCGCGAGCCACTCCGAACACCGCGCGACGTCCGGCTTGTGCGCGGCGTCCGTGGACACACTCGGGATTCGCAAGTACTCCAGCAGCTCCGCCAAGAACCGCTCGTGATGTTCTTCCGCATATTCAATCGGGTTCATCCGCACCTCGCCTAACGATGCGCGTTCATACCGCACCGCATCCGGCGTCGCAATCCGTCGCCGGCG
The DNA here is from genome assembly GCA_041601915.1 of Bradymonadaceae bacterium. Taxonomy (GTDB): domain Bacteria; phylum Myxococcota_A; class Bradymonadia; order Bradymonadales; family Bradymonadaceae; genus JBFIHF01. The sequence continues at coordinate 27,366 of JBFIHF010000028.1, read as the reverse complement.
CTCGCTCAGCGGTCGATTTCGAGCGTATCGAGCACCGCGGTCCCGCTCTTGGCGTAGTCGGGGGCGATGCGGTGGAAGAAGTCGTGGACCTCTTGGTTCTCGCTCGCGAACATCTCCGGCAGTGTGCCTTCGGCGAGGATGCGGCCGTGGGCCAACATGATGACGCGGTCGGCGAGCAGCTTGATCGATTCGAGCTCGTGGGTGACGACGACCATCGTCATTCCAAACAGCTCCTGAAACCGCCGCAGGACGCTGTCGAGCCCCGCGGCGTTGACGGGGTCGAGGCCCGCGGAGGGCTCGTCGCAGAACACGATCTCGGGGTCCAAGATCGTGCCGCGGGCGAGGCCGACGCGCTTGCGCTGGCCGCCCGAGATGCCGGACGGCAGGCGGTGTTCGAGCCCTTCGAGGCCCACGAGGGCCAGCTTCTGGATCACCATTTCGACGATCACGGGTTCGGGGAGCGTCGTGAACTCGCGCAACGCCAGGGCGACGTTGTCGAGGATCGTTTTGGAGCCGAACAGGGCGCTGTACTGAAACAGCATGCCGGTGCGCCGCAAGATCAGCTGTCGCGCCTCCTCATCGAGCTCCTGCAGGTTGACGCCCAGCACGCGCACCTCCCCCGATAACGGGGGCTGGAGGCCGACGATCGTGCGAAGCAGCGTGCTCTTCCCGCACCCCGATCCGCCCAGTAGTACCGCGATCTCACCGCGATGGATCTCGAGGTTCACATCTTCGAGGATCGTTTTGGTCCCGTATCCACACACCAGATCGCGGCAGGTGATGATCGGTTCGCGAGTGTGGATGTCCGTCGTACTTTCCATCTAGCTCGCCGACATGAGGGTGGAGACGGTCGCGAAGATCGAGTCGGCGACGATCACGAGGAAGATGCTGACGACCACGGACTTCGTCGTGGCGCGGCCCACGCCGGCGGCGCCACCCTCGATTCGGAACCCGGAGTAACAGCCGGTGATGCCGATGATCCAGGCAAAGACGAGCGACTTGAGTAGCCCGTGCCCGAAATCGCCGAATGTGAGGGCCTCGACCGTTTGCTCGTAGTAGACGTTGGTGGACAGGTCGAGCAGCAGCACGCCGATCATGAAGCCGCCGATCATGCCGATGAAGTCGGCCATCAGCGTCAGGGCGGGCTGTACGATCGTGAGCGCCGTCAGCCGCGGCAGCACGAGGAAACGCACGGGGTCGATGCCCATCGTCTTGAGGGCGTCGATCTCCTCGGAGACCTTCATGGTGCCGAGCTCGGCGGCGATCGCCGATCCGCTGCGGCCGGCCAGCATGATCGCGGTCATCATCGGGCCGAACTCGCGGACCATCGAGATGCCGACGAGGTTTGCGACGTAGATGTTGGCGCCGAACTGTTTGAGCTGCCAGGCCGACTGGAACGCGATGATGAGCCCGAGCAGGAAGCTCAGCAGTCCGACGATCAACAGGGCGTCCACGCCGATGAGCACTGCCTGTTCGATCGCGGCATCCATGGGGAAGCGGCGTTTGCGGCGCAGCGTGAGCCAGCCCATGCGCACGGTGTCGTAGAGCAGCTCGACGAGGTCGAAGAACGCCTGTCGGGCCTCGAGCGCACCGCCGCCGATGCGTTCGAAGCGGCCTTCGTCCGCGCCGTCTTTGGTCGCGGGCGTGAGCCTCGTCGGCATCATCTGGAGGGCGCGCCGATGGTTCTGGTTGAGGTTGCGCGCCTCGACCGTGCGATCGAGGGCGTTGAACTCCCCGGTGACGAGCGAAATGACAGCGATGCCCGCGGAGTCGAGCTGGCCCAGCTCCGCGAAGTCGAGGACCACTCGCCCCTCGGGCCGGTCCTTCTTCAGTTTCAGAAGCTGGTCGTAGAGCGGTCCGGCCGTGACGACGTCGAGATCGCCGTCGAGCAGCACGACGACGTCGGCGCCTTCCTCGCGGACCTTAAACGTGGTGGACAATCGGGACCTGTGCGGCGGTGTGGCTCAGAAGCAGATGCCGAGCTCGGTTTGCTGCGGGTCGAAGGAGGTGCAGCTCTGGTTGGCACCGAAGCAGTCCGAGTCACCGGCGTCGAGGCGACAGATTCGCAGGCACTCCTGTCCGTCGCCGGCATCGTAGCACCCGACGGCGTCGGCGTTACATGCGGACTGGGCCGGCGCACACGTCTCACCTTCGCGGGAGTTGTTGTCGTTGAAGCAGACGCCGAGGTCTTCGCTGAACGCGAGGCAATGGCCTTGATCGCAGTCGGTCCCCATCCCGCTGTAAAAGAACGGTCGACATGCTTCGCGGCAACGCCCACGATTTCCGCCGCCCTGCAGGCAGATCAGCCCTTCGTCACAGTCGAAGAAGTAGTCCGAGTCACACATCTGTCCGCGACCGTTGTCGGCGTTGATCGGCACACAGATTCCGTCGCCGAGGTCGATGTCGAGGTTGAGACAACCGAGGCCGGGTTCCCCGCAGCTGTTGTTCATGCCGCTGGGGCCGGTACCACAGGCGGACATGCAGATGCCGGCCTGCCCGTCGCCGGCGTCGAACGCACACACGGAGTTGGGATCGGGGCACGTCGCGTCGGGATTGGCGGCGTTGATGTCGCAGATCCCCCAGCAGCGCGGTTCGTCGTTGGGCGAGAACGCGACGCAGTAGAAGCCGTTTTCGAAGTCGCCCTCGAAGGCACACGGCTGATTCTGGTACTCGCAGATGCCGGGATCGAAGGGCTGACAGGCGCACTCCGCGGTGCAGAACGCCTCCGGACCGCAGCCGCCGACGCAGCACCCATTGGGGTCGCAGCCTTCGTTGATCTGACCGTTGCAGTTGTCATCGGACCGGTTCGAGCACCGCTCGGGCGCGCCGGGGTTGATGCGCGGGTCGCCGTCGTTGCAATCGGCGCCACGCGGGCAGCCGGCACCGTAGCCATCGCCGTCGTTGTCGCGGCAGTCGGGGCCGACGGGGACGCAATCGCCGCCCTCACAGACGGCGTTGTCCGGACAGACCTCCTCACGAATGATGCTGTCGATGAGGCAGTGCTCCACGACGCTCGTCGATGCGCAACGTCGCTCGCCGGGCAGACACGGCGGCCGTACATCGGGTCCACTGTCGATCGGACCCATGTCGGGCCGTGGACCGCCATCGGGGAACATGTCCGGGTTGTTGTTGGCGTTGTTGCCGGAGTCGTTCGGGCGACTGCCGTAGAACGGCACACAGACCCGCTCCGAGCAGGTGAGGCCGTCGGCGCAGTCGCTCTCCTGGAAGCAGCTCTGCCCCGCAAGCTGCGAGCCATCGCCGATATCCACGGAACAACCGCTCCACGTGAAGAGCGTAAACAAGGCTGCGAGCAAGGCGCGCGTCATCATGAATCCATCCGTACCGCAGAAGGTGCGTCACTTTTCTAACTCAACCTCGTGACCCTTGCAAAACTCCTGCCCCCGCGGAGTTCGCGCGGCGTCGTTTCGTCGTGCATCATGGAGCCCATGAAGATCGAAGATTGGATCGAGACGATGAGCGCACACTTCCCGATCGTGGTGGCCGACGAGTCCTGGCAGCTCGACTTCGTGGCGCAGGAGCCGTCCGAGTACGAGCCTCGTGCGCTACAGGCGGTGCTGCGCAGCATTACGTGGGACGAGTTCGACGGCCAGCGCATGGTTCGCGACATCAAGGAGCAGTCGGTCGCGTTCGGACGTCTGGAGCACTTCGAGCTGCGAGACCGCTACGTCGCGTACCTGCGGGCGCTGAAGCGCGTGCTGGCGGGCTGCGACCCCGACGAGCTCACCATGTCGATGCCGTCGGACTGCGTGCACGCCGAGGTGCTGGATCTCGTCAGTGTGCGCGACGAAGACGGGTTCGTGGCGGCGCTGTCGACCCCGGGTCGGCTGGGAGCACTGCGCGGATGAGCTGGTTCCTCTACGTGGTGCGCTGCGACGACGACACGCTCTACGCGGGGATCACGACGGACATCGATCGCCGGATCGCGGAGCACAACGGGTCGCCCAAAGGCGCGCGATACACGCGGGCACGGCGCCCCGTACAACTCGCGGGCGCCTGGCGCTTCGATGATCGCTCGTCGGCCTCCAAGGCCGAGTACGGCTTCAAGCGCGTCGGGCGCGACGACAAGCTGCGCCTGATTGCCGGCGAGGCGCTCGAACTCGCAGCATCGCTGGACTTGGTGCGTCCCGCCTAACGCCGAATCCAAACTCTGCTAAGCTGGTTGGGGCCCCCTCCACGAGGTCGCCATGCGACTCATCTCGGTGTTGTTCGTGCTGCTCTTCGGCCTCACGGCATGCGCCGGCGCTCAGCGCTACGCGACGGGTATCCCTGCGTCAGGGACCCAGAAATTCTACTTCCACATGGAGAAGGAAGCCCGCGATCGCGGGTACACGACGACGCGTGACGATGGTCTGTCGATCGACGTGCAGGACGGTTGGCTGCAGTACGACGTGCTCGGCGATGAGATCTCGCTCGTGATCACCGTGAAGCGCGCCGGGGATATGAGCGAGGACGAGATCGCGACCAAACAGGCGAACCTCAAGGCGCTGAGCGACGATCTCGTCGCGAAGGCGCGCGCCCGGTCCGATGCCGCGAAGTCGTTCGAGTGACCGGCTACGGCAGCAGAATCGCGTAGAACGCCTCGTTGAGCCCCTGCACCGGGAGCGGACCCTTGCCGAAGTCGACCGCGCCTCGATAGGCGCCGACGGCGTGGATGAGATAGTCCGGCCCCACGGCGATCCCGAGACCCCGATCATCGTCCGGACCGCCGTACACGGACATCCACGAGTCCGCGGCACCTTGCCCGATCCGCGCGACGTAGATGTCCTCGCCGCCATTGTTTGTGATCGCGTTCCCGAAGAAGTCCACCGCTCCGGGACTGGAATGGCCGATCACGTTGAATCCCCCATACGTCAGGGCCACCGACTGCGCGAAGTCGTTATCGGTACCGCCAGCGGTCATCGTGCGCACACCGACCCCCGTGGCGCCGTCGATCACGCTGACGAAGGCGTCGTAGGCGCCATTGTTCGGCTTGAGGCCGTCGCCGAAGTTCACGCTCCCGTTCGCGCCGCCCGCGACGACGACGTTGCCGTTGGGCATCGTGATGAGGTCCGTGACCGAACCATAGGCCTGATAGTCGCGGGACCAGACATGGCTGCCCGTGGCGTCGAGCCGGAATGCGAAGATCTGACGGATCGCGCTCATGAGCCCGGACGTCAAGTCGGCGCCGCCGAAGTTGACGGTGCCCTGGTAGCCGCCCATCGCGACGACGCTTCCGTCGGGGAACGTCGTGACGGCATTCACGAAATCATCGCCTGTGTCGCCCCAGGCCCATGAATCGATCCAGGTGCCGTCCGCGTCGAGATGGAGCAGAAAGGCGTCGAAGCCAGCGGCCGTGATCGGCCCCTGCCCGAAGTCGACGGTGCCCTGAAACCCGCCGGCCACCCAAATCGAGGCGTCGTCGGCGATGGCGAGGTCGTAGGCGACCTGTCGATCGGGGTCGCCATAGACGTTCACCCACAGCGCGGTCCCCATGTTCGCGGGATCGAGCTTCGCCACGACGATGTCGTTCAATCCGTTCACCGAGCGAACGGTGCCCGCGACATCAATGTTGGTGGAGTTTCGGGTCGCGATGGACAGGACGAGCTCGTCCCGGCTGATATCGTAGGCCATCTCATCGACGGCATCCGCGCCGTTCGAGGCGATGATTTGCGCCCAGACCACGGTGCCCGTGGCGTCGAACTCCGCGACCCACACGTCGGAGTAGCCCGATCGGGGCGCCAGCGTCGTGCTCGCGTCGAGGGTCAGCGCACCCTGGTAGGTTCCGGCGAGGAAGATGGTGCCGTTGGATCCCAACGCAATGTGGGAGCCGGTATCGAGGCTGGGGCTCGTGAAGCCGACGCTGGACGTCGTCGCGCCGCTCGGCACGAAACACTCGAGGTCGTTGGCGCTGGTGCAGCCGACAGCGCAACAGTTGTCGCCGTCCGCGCAGATCGGCGTCGCGATACATGTCGCGGTGCAATCGACCGCCGTCCCCATGAGCATCTCGCTGGTGCAGACGAGGCCATCGTCACAGGCCGTCGGGCAGGAGCCGGCGCCCGCGGCGATCCCCGGATCGCACGCTTCGCCCGCCTCGAGCACACCGTTACCGCAGGGGTCTGGCGGCGGCAGGTCCGGGGCCATGTCGGCAGCCATGTCCGGGGCCATGTCTGCGGCCATATCCGCGGCCATATCAGCGCCCATGTCCGGGTCAGTGGTCGCGTCCGCGGTCGACATATCGCTGGGGTCCATGTCGCCCGGTGGCGCGAGGTCGGGGCTCGCCATGTCCGAGGGCTGGCGCATGTCCGGTGCGCCCAGATCCACGCCGCCATTGCGCATGTCCGCCGCATCAGATCCGGTGGATCCCGTGTCTCGCGAGCTCAGCTTGGGTTGTTCGCCCTTGCCGCATCCCGCCAGTCCGATCAAAGCGCACAATATAAGCGTTCGTGTCATGGTGACCCCGTAAAAAAAAGCTTGCGGGAACCTAGCGCTGGGCGGCCGACGTGTCCACCGGCCGATGTTAGACTTTCGCCGTGCATCAAACTCTGTAGGGTGGCTCGCCATGTACGTAGACGTCCACACCCACCTCGTTCATCGCAAGTTCGAGGGCGAAGAAGACGCGACGGCCCAGCGCGCCGCCAACGCCGGCGTGGGCGTCGTGATCGTCAACGGCCTCGAGCCGGTGTCCAATCGCGCGACGCTCGAGCTCGCCGCGCGCCACGACAACGTGTTTGCCGCGATCGGCATCTACCCGGTCGATGCGGGTGTCCGCGCGATCACCGCGACGAACTGGGTCCATGAATGGGGTCCGCCCGAGACCTTCGACGTCGATGCCGAGATTCAGTGGATCGACGACAACCTGAGCGCTGCGGTCGCGATCGGCGAGTGTGGCCTCGACCGTCATTGGGTCGACGACGACGCGGTGCGCGCCGAGCAGGAGCGTGTGCTGCGAGCGCTCTGCGAGTTGTCGCTCAAGCACGACAAGCCCCTGATCCTGCACACGCGCAAGGCCGAGGAGCGCACCTTCGAGATCATGGTGGAGATGGGGGTCGTGAAGGCGGACTTTCACTGTTTTGGCGGCAAATCCAAGCTCGCCGTCCAGATCGCCGAAGCCGGCTACTACCTGTCGATCCCACCGGTCGTCGAGCGCGCCCAGTCGTTTCAAGCGCTGGCAAAGAAGCTGCCGCTGGACCGCATCCTCACCGAGACGGACGCCCCGTACATGGGGCCCGATCGCGGTGAGCGCAACGAGCCGGCCAACGTGGTACGCGGCGTGGCGGCGATCGCCGCGGCGCGCGGAGAGGAGGAGGACGTCGTGCGGTCCGCGATTCGAGCCAATTGCCAGAGGTTGTTCGGTGTCTGACCCCTTATCGCAGCGACTCGCCAGGATCATGACCCTGCCCACCGGGATGAGCACCGGCGGGTTTCCCTACCTGCAGCGCGAGGCCTGGGAGCGGTTTCGCGACACGGTTCCGCACATCCTCGCGATGGGGCCGACGACCCTGCGCCTCGCGATGCAGCAGGCCGCCGAGGCGGAGGGGCGCGACGATGCCGAGAACGTCGCTCGCGCAGCGCGCGTCATCAAGCAGGTCGTGTACACCGCCGCGATCACCGCGCCGCCCGACCTCTGGTTGCTGCGCCACGTGCTGGGCGCCTTTGCGGAGCTGGGGCTTCTCGATCGCTTGCGACGTGGCGAAGCGATCTACCCGGAGTCGTGCGTCGTCGATGGGACGCCGCTCGACGCCACGGAGCTGGACACCGACCTTCGCTTCCTTCTCGCGCGCGGCATCGTCGAGCAGTACGACAACAGCTACCGGATCGCCGGTCACCCGCGCGTGCTGGACATCGCGTCGCGTGCTACGAAGTCGCCGTTTCCAGCCTCGATCACCGGGATCTGGCGTCGGTTCTTCGCCGGCGAGTCCCTCACCGACACCGAGCGCGAGCTGTTGGTCGCGGTCGGGCGCCGTATCGGTCCGCGCACCGATGCCGACCAGAACCACTGGGTCCCGACGCTCGACGAGATCGAGGTCGGCTACCGCCTGGTCCCGATCGTCCTCGCGCTGCGCGCCGCGGAACGCACAAGTCAGCTCGCCGCCGGCCAGGTCTCGCTGGCCGAGCTGCACGACGACAGCGAGGTGGTCGAGGCGGCCGCGAAAGTTCTGCGTGCCGCAGGTTGGCTGGCCGACGGCGTCACGCCGGTCGGGGCGCGTGGCCTCACCCGCGGCCCCGGGCCGTTTGGCATCATCGAGACCTACCATCCGTACATGGACCGCGGGACCGCGCTGCTGCGGGGCGTTGCGCCGGCGGTGTGGGTCAAACGCGGCGAGAACGTCGGTGCGAGCCAGGACGCCAACCGCGGAACGTTCAAGCTGGCGAACGATGCCCTCGATCGGTTCTGCGCGGACACCGGCTTCTCGTACACCGTGTTCATCGAACACGCGATTGGGCGCGGCGAGGCGACTCGGCAGCGGCGGGAGCGGTCCGGCGATACGTTGGCGTACTTCGGCGCCGACCTCGAGGACGCTGCGATCGACGCCGCGATCGCGGAGCAGGCGGCCGGCGAGCTGCCCCCGCAGATGACGTTCGTCCGTGGCGCCGACATCGGGCAACCGGCGGTGCTCATCGACGCGATCGTGGCGGCAGGTGCAGACCCGAACGGGGCGGTGATGCTGGTCGGCAACGGCTTCCACGAGGTGCGGGACCAGACCGACGAGCAAATGGTCGAGGTGTTTCGGCAGTACCACGACGCCGGGATCTTGCTCGTGTTTACGGAAGAGAACGCGCTGGCCGTCGACGACCTCCGCGCGACCGCCTTCAACACGTACCATGCGGGTTTCAAGTACGTGCACGAGAAGTCCGGGCAGGGCCTGCGCCCCGCCTACGAGCGGCCGGCCCCGCGTCTGGGGCCCGGGCTGCGCGCGGCCTGGAACGACTGCGCGACCAAGGCCGGCTACGTCCGTTTGGACGACTACTGCTCGCGCGCTCGCACCGTGTATCCGTACACCGAACCCGGCGAACAGAACCCGTCGATCAGCGTGGGACACTTCGTGATCCCCGCGCCGCTCGCCGCGAAGCTGTCGTTGGACCGGTAGTGTCAGGTCCGCGGGGCGTCGTCTGGTCCGCGGTTGCGGCTTTGCCACTCCAGCATCCACTGCGGGTACTCGCGCGGTAACACGCTGACGGCGTCGAGCGTGGCGAGCTCGTCGGGCGTGAGTTCGACGTCGATCGCGGCGAGGTTGTCCTCGAGCTGTGCGAGCTTCTTGGCGCCGATGATCACGGTCGTGACCGCCTTCTGGTGCAGCAACCATGCGATGGCGAGCCGAGCGACGGACATGTCGCGCGCGGCCGCCATCGGGCGAAGTGCGTCGACGACGTCGAACGCTCGATCGCGGTTCACCGGCGGAAAGTCGAACTGACTGCGTCGCGCATCGGCGGGCCCGTCGGCGTCGCGGTCGAACTTTCCGGACAGCAGGCCGCCGGCGAGCGGACTCCAGACCATCAGGCCCACGTTCTGGTCATCGAGCAACGGCACGACCTCGCGCTCGAGGTCGCGTCCCGCGATCGTGTAGTAGGCCTGCAAGGACTCGAAGCGCGCGAGGTGGTCGCGTTCTTGAATGCCGAGCGCTTTCATCATCTGCCAGGCCGCCAGATTGCTGGCGCCGACGTACCGGACCTTGCCGGCGCGCACGAGGTCGTCGAGCGCGCGCAGCGTGACTTCCGGCGGGGTCACGGCGTCGTAGCTGTGGATCTGATAGAGGTCGATGTAGTCGGTCTGCAGTCGCTCGAGGCTCGCGTGCACCTGGTCGAAGATGTGCTTGCGGGACAGGCCGACGTTGTTGGCCCCCGGGCCCATGCGCCCCGCGACCTTGGTGGCGAGCACGACATCGTGGCGGCGCCCCTTGAGTGCTTCGCCGAGCAACGTCTCACTCTCGCCGAACGAGTACACGTTGGCGGTGTCGATGAAGTTGACGCCGGCGTCCATCGACCGGCCGACGATCTGGTCCACGAGCTCCGGTCCCGCCTCGCCGACGGTTTTCCAGAACCCCGTGCCCCCGAACGTCATCGTGCCGAGGCAGATCTTCGAAACGTACAAGCCGGTGCGGCCCAAAACGTCGTATTTCATGATTCGCTCACAAGGCAGTTGGATCCTGAGGATCGTCAGGTCGGCAAGATGCGCACGGCAGCCGAGCGATTCAAGTTGCCGTCATTTCGAATCCATTGCCGCGTTCGCGCGTTCATCAGATCACACGCTTTCCTGAGGCCGATCGATGGATCAACGACGAAGAGGATTCCTGCGGCTGCTCGCCGCCGCGCCGTTGGCGCTGATGGGGAACAGTTGCCGCAACGGTCGCGCCGAGGTCGAGGCGGGGGAGACGCTCGGGACTGCGACCGGAGGCGCGGACGCACCAGGCGCCGCCTGCGAGGTGACGGGCGGTGACATTCTGGGACCGTTCCACATCAAGAACGCGCCCTCGCGCAACGTGCTCGCGGACCCCTTAGAGCCCGGCAAGCGACTGAAGATCAAGGGGCGGGTTCTCGACGTCGACTGCAAGCCGTTGGCCGGCGCGATGCTCGATGTATGGCATGCCGACGATCGCGGCGAGTACGGGACCGATACGACGACGTACAAGCTGCGCGGACAGATGGTGACGGCCGCCGACGGGAGCTACGAGCTCGAGACGATCCTGCCCGGTGCCTACCGGCTCGGCAGCAGCTTTCGGCCGCGACACGTGCACTTCATCGCCTCTCAGCCAGGCTTCGTGCCGCTGACCACGCAGCTCTATTTCGCCGGCGACCCGCAGCTTCCACCCAACGACCCCTGTTCGGATTGCGCGTCCGACGACGCGAGCCTCGTGATTGCGTTGACCGAGGACTCAGGCATCATGCACGGCACGTTCGACATCGTGCTCGCCCGCGCTCGACGCCGTGGTTAGCGAGTTCGAAGGCCGAGAGGTTGCCGCGAACCGACTGCCGAACACCGCAACGACGATCGAAGAGATCGCGCAGTACTTCACCGATCGAGCCCGACAGGGGCTGGCCGAAGGGTGGGTCTGGGATGGCTCGGTGACCCCGGTCAATCAAAACACTAACGAGCTGTTCGGCGCACAAACGTTGACGACGCAAACCGACGGCGTGCGGCACCAGTCGCTGTACATCCTGGACCAGTGCACAGCACGCGGTCACTTCACCCGGTACATGCACGCCCATCCGATTCCGATTGTGACGGCGCCGTCGTGCGAGATCGAGGCGTTCCTCGACCACCGCCAGATCCCGTACGACGTGGCGGGCAAGTTCACCGAGACGGTGGAGTATCGCGCGGCGACCCAGTGGTACGGCGCGCGTCGGGCGAAGCGCAGCGGGTGCCACTACATGAATCACATCGACGAAGGAGTCGCGGTGCTCGCACGCATCGGCACAACTGATGTGGCGATGCGGGCGTTTTGCCTGCATCCGCTGGTGCAGATGGACGCCGACCTCGCCGCCAACGCCGCGCGGATGCGAGAGTTCGACCCCGACGTCATCGTGCTGGCGCTGGAGTACCGCAACGTCGCCAACGCCTACTTGTCGATGCGCGAGGACGTCGCGACCGACGCGATCGCGCTGAGTCCGCTGGACGACGTGAACGACATGCTGCGCGCGGACAAGGTACAGAACTACAAGGACTTCCTGATTCACCATGACGGCAAACATCCGCGGTCCGCCCAGCTGCACCACTACTTTCGGCAGTGGCTGGACCGGCTGGACATCGCGGATGCGCAATTCGACGAGCTGCGATCGTGGCTCGACGTGGATGCGCGGATGCGCATTACTGACGCGATAGCCCTGGACTAGCGAGCGCATCGCCCAACGCGGCGAGGCCTTCGCCAAGACCGTTGCGTCCAAGACCGACGCGGACGAACCGGGGATCGGCGCTGAAGGGCGGGCCGCCGAGCACGCCGGCCCGCGTAGAGCCATGTCGTCGATGTGGTACGGATGCGATGCCAGGTCGGTAGTCGTCGCAGCGGGTTCCTCGACAGCGTCCGCCCGATTCTGAAGAGCCGCGAGCTCGTCTACGACGCACCGTCGCTGGAGCAGACGCGGCAGCGCTGCCGCAACGACCTCGCCAAACTATACACTGGCGTCAAGCGTTTCCTGAATCCACATGAGCGAACCACAGCTGCACGAGCTCAAGACCGAGCTCATGCGCACGGCGCGGGAACGCACCGCCGAGCGTCAGAAGGGACGCTGAGGTCGAGCCGAGCAGCCGCAGACTCGGCGAGTGCCGTGCCTTTCGCACCCAGGGACGCGACAATCGTTAACAACGCGCTTTACATCTCGGGGGGGGGGGTAGCCTATCGTCACATTCACATTCCCTGGGGGGACCTTGACGCCACTCGCACTCATCTCTTTCTTGGCCAGTGATGCCGCTGCAATGGAGTCCATGCGCCGTGTGTGGGCAACCGTCGATCGCGCCGCGAGCGTTGCTCAGCGCCCATGCGGGTCTGGCCGTTTTTTTCACTGCAACATCAGGAGGGCGCAATGAGGCGACCACGAACCGCGGTGCTGCTCGCCGTCCTAGGCTTGCTGCTCCCGGCAACATCATCAGCGAGCTCCGAAACTAACTATACGGTCGACCTCACGCTTGATGAGGTTGGGCGCGAACTAAATGTTCATCTCGTCTACAACCCCGAGAATTGTTGCTGATGACCGCCCGGCGGGTCGAATGCGTGTTGTGGTCACACTCATCTCTGCGCATCCAATTTCGACGTCGACAGGCACAAAGACCACGGATCTGCGAGCTGACGGCAACTACGTCTTGGGCGCGACATTTCCGGTAACCCTGCTTGCTCCGGGCCACTTCACAGCCACTGTAGTGCTGGAGTTTCAGATAGATGGCGTTGTGGTGGGTGGGGGCCCGCAACAGTTCTGGTGGATCACCGACGCTGATGGGGCCCGCCTCGTGGATCACGAAGAGTTCATGCGAACGGCCATCCGCACCCAGGCGTCAACAGTTGTGCGAAACGCGAATCTCGAACCCGGCGACGTGCCCGGACAAGGCATCCCCTCCCCTGTCGATCCGCCCGTTCGTTGTGGACCTGGCCAGTTCTGCGCGCAGGCGGTCAGACGATGAGCAATCTCCTCGTGAAGATTCAGATCGCGCTTTCGGTGTTCGGCGCCCTTCTCCTCTTGTCGGCTCCGGCCGACGCGTACGACGTCTGTGGTACGATTCGCCACTGGGACAACAGGGCGAGACGGAGCGACGTCGCTGGCTCCCACGTAGTAACCAGTTCGAATCAGACCAACAGGCCCGTCGCCACCCTGAGAGTCGAGCTATGGGATCAGGACGGCGATTGTCAGGACTTCCTCGGTGGCTGTGACGAGACCGACGATGACTACCTCGATTTCGACGTTACCGACGCGAACGGCTGGTACTGTATGACTCAGTCCGGTGTTCAGGACATCTACTTGAAAACAAACTACACCACCGCGTGGGGCGAGGTGCGATCGTCCACATCGGGGATTGTCCGGACGTCGAAGACCATTTTTGTCAACACAACCAATCGCTACAGCCATCACTGGAACGCCACGTGCTGGAACGATGATCCATTGATCTCCTTTCCAGCCGCCAACACGATGCAGGGGATTTGCGGCACCGGCGGGCCGCAGAACACCACCAACACTTGGGTGTTGGCGAACTATCTGTTCGAAAATAGCATGACCAATATATTGGCAACGCTGATTGACGTCGACACCTACACCGTGGACAGCGTGCTGAACCGCAACGGTCATACCAACCGTTTCATCGGCTACTACCCGGATACCTCCCCCGCGAAGTGCACGGGGAGCAATCTTGCGGCGTGGTCGTACGACAACCTCTGCACAGGTTCGGCGGCGAACGCGGCGAACAACCACCGCGTCGCACATGAAGTCGGTCATCTGGTCCACCAGAGAGCGCTCGGATACGGCGGGTCACTGACGTCCGGGGCGTCATGTGGAAACAGCAGTTGGACAGCTGTGGAGGATGAGAAGTGTGCAACCGCCGAAGGGTGGGCGAACTTCTTTTCGGTGGCGATGCATTTCGATAGTTGGAGTGCGTTTGGATGGTACAACGTCACCGGCCGAAACATCGAACAGGACACCGCCCAGGGGAATCAGTACCCTGACAAGTGCGTGAACTATCACCAAAACCCTGTAATCACGCACACATCAGAGGGCAACGTCGCTCGGTTCTTCTGGGACCTCTACGACTACGGGAGCGCGGGCGACGACGGTCAGGACAATGCCTACTATTCCCTGGATGATCTCGTCGCTCGATGGGACTTCTTCTGGAGCTGCTCCACAATCTCCGGGTGCAACAATGAGGCCGGGCCTGATGGGCGGAACGTCTGGGACTACGAGTACTTTTTCTACTCAACAATCAATGAGCCCGAGCTGGCACAGAACTGCCTTTCAGGTCAGGAGACGTTTTGAGGTATCTCGCATGCATCGTGGTCATTTGCACGAGCTGCAGCTCGCCAACGCCGAACACCGACGCCGGGCCGAACGACGTTGGACCAGACGTGGCTGAGCACGACACTACGACGGGTAGTGGACCCGAGTGTATCGTAGACGCTGATTGCGAGGATTTTGCAGATCTCTTTCTGTTTAGCGCTGAAGCAATAATCAGCTGCCGGGATGGAGACGACCTGACGCAGCCCGCGGATCCGAACAGCGGAGGCCTCTGCGCGGAGTGCGGCTCGGATGACGACTGCCCCGAGCCCCTCGTCTGCGCGCTGACCGCCTGCACGGACCTACGGCCAGACGTCTGCCCCGACGAGCCGTGTGCGGAGGGGGAAGTTTGCGCGAAGACGTTCGCCGGTGATCGGTACCAATGCCACAATGAAGACGAACGCAAGGATGACTGGCTCGTCATTGAGTAGATGCGCATTACCGATCCGAGAGCCCTGGCCTAGCAAGCGCATCGCCCAGCGCGGCGAGGCCTTCGCCAAGACCGTTGCGTCCCAGACCAACGCGGACGAACCACGTGCTTCGTCGATGTGGTACTCTACATCGACTAAGGAACGACCATGACTAACTCAGGAACACTCATTCTCTCTCTGTCGATGCTGGCCGCCGTTTCCTGTGCTGAGGAACCACCAGAGCGGGTCATGCCAGCGGCGAAGGCCGAAACTCAGTCCGCAGTTGTGTATCCCATTGAACGGGATAGCGTGACTGGCACAGCACACTCGCAGTATCGGGAAGTGCGGTCCATATGTGCGCTGTGGGATGTCTCCAACCTTGTTGGCGCTTTCACCGTTGAGCGGATTGTCTCGGAACTGGATGTTGATCCAATCTCAGATTCAGACGCGGAAATCCCAGTGACGCGCGTCACGTTTGTCGGTGACGTGTGGAAGGGGACGGAGAGCAGTCCTGTCACCATTCTCATGCGCGGGGGAATTGCCCCGGATGGCTTCGAGATCGGCGTGGAAGAGGGCTTTACGATGGGTACGAGCGTGGTGCTTTTCCTTGAGGGACAGTGGGGCAACGGCGAGTGGGCCGTGAACGGTGAGCAAGTCTTTTCGTTGGAAAGCCATGGGGGGTATGCAAATGACCTGATCCTTCGGAAGGCGCCGTCATCCATTGCTGACATCAAGGCTGCGGTCACTGCGCCAACATGCAAGGACATCGTGGAGCCTGCAACTCCTCGTGAACCCCGCCCTGCCGACGAGGAGCCGCACGAAGTCTTCCCGGTTGATGAGCCGGATGCTGGCTAGCGACCGCATCGCCTAATGCGCTGAGGCCTTCGCGCAGACCGTTGCGCCCAAGACCGACGCGGACGAACCGTGGATCGGCGCTGAACGCGGGCCGCCGAGCACGCCGCCGGGCAGCAGAACCACGCCGTGCTCTTCGGCGAGCACGCGGCAGACGGCCGTGGCGTCGGCCCAGAGCGTGTTTACCGACCCGATCGCCCTAGACTATCGACTAGCCAGCGCATCGCCCAATGCGGCGAGGCCTTCGCCAAGACCGTTGCGTCCAAGACCGACGCGGACGAACCGCGGATCGGCGCTGAAGCGCGGGCCGCCGAGCACGCCGCCGGGCAGTAGAACGACGCCGTGCTGTTCGGCGAGCACGCGGCAGATGGCCGTGGCGTCCGCCCAGGGAGTCTCGACCAGCGCGACCGAGCCGGCGCGCGGAGCTCGCCACACGAATCCCGGCTGCGAGCCGAAGAACTGCGCGGCGAGACGTTCGTTGTCGACAATGCGCTGCCGGTTGCGGTCGAGCAGCACGTCGGCCACGCGGAGCGCAGCGAGCGCCAGTGCCTCGATCGGCGATGGCGGGCAGATCGTGGTGTAGAACTTCCAGCCGACGATCGCCTCGCGCAGCGCCGGATCACGCACGACGAGCCAGCCGCAACGCAATCCGGGTAGGCCGTGCGCCTTGCTCAGGCCGCCGAGCACGACTGCCAGCGGGCTGGCGTCGATGGCGGACGGCAGGTCGTACGCGGGGTCGAGCGTGAGGCCGCGATACATCTCGTCGCAGAACACCGCGCAGCCAACAGCCTCGGCCATCGCGAAGATTTGCGCGAACTCGGCGGCAGTCGGCACGAAGCCGGTCGGGTTGTGCGGGATGTTGATGACGAGCAGCCGCGGACTCACCTCGGCGAGCAGCTTCTGGAGCTCGTCGAGGTCGATCGCCCAGCCCGTCGGCGTGGGCCGCAGCGACCACGGCTGCACCCCGGCGCCGAGCTGCAGCGGCAGGTTGCACAGCGAGTCGTAGGCCGGCGTGAGTACGATGACATCGTCGCCGGCCGCGAGCAGCGCGTGCATGAGCAGGAAGATCCCTTCCTGCGGGGCGTTCAGCACCACGATGTCGTCGGGTGTGGCGTTGCTGTAGTTCGCCGCGATCGCCGCACGCAATGGCGCCGAGCCCGCGGACTCCGTGTACCCGAGTCGCACGTCGTCGAGTGACATCTCGGCCAGCGCGAGCAGCTCGCCGACGGTCGTCGACTCGCAGTCCGACGCCCCGATGAGGTGCTGGCACGCGAACTCGTAGCGGCCAAACCACCGTTCGGTTTCGAAGGGGATCAGGTCCATCGCGTCACGGCTTGCGATTGACGCTCGCGTGCAGCGAACTCGACATGCCGAACAGCTTGATGAAGCCTTCGGCCTCCGCCACGCCCCAGTCCGCGGACTGCGCGTAGGTCGCGTTCTTCGACCGCAGGATGTGCGGCGAGTCGATCTTCACGGCGTGCAATGCGCCGCCGTGTGTCTCGAGGGTGACCTCGCCGTTGACGAAGAACTGCGAGCTCTCGAGGTAGGCCTCGAGGTCGTTCTTGAGCGGCTCGTAGAAGAAGCCCTGGTAGACGAGCTCCACCCACTTGCTGGCGACGAGCTCCTTGAACTGGTTCTGGCGGTTCGTGCAGACGGCCTCCTCCAGCGCGCGGTGCGCAATGTGCAGCGCCGTGATCGCCGGTGCTTCGAACACGATGCGGCCCTTGAGGCCAATCGTGGTGTCGCCGGTGTAGTAGCCGCGGCCGATGCCGTAAGCGCCGAGCGTGTCGTTGAGCTCCTTTAGGATCGCCGGGCCGGACCGGCGGTCGCCGTTCAGCGTCGTCGGGACGCCCGCTTCGAAGCCGATCGTGACGGTATGTGAGTCGCCCGGCCACTTCGAGGGTGGTGCCGTCAGCTGGTAGGTGCCCTCTTTGGGCGCGTTCCAGTCGTCGATTTCCCCGCCCGACACCGTCACGCCGAGCACGTTCTCGTTGATCGTGTAGCTCGAGTACTTCGTCGGGACCTCGAAGCCACGCGCGTTGAGGTACTCCTTTTCGTAGACGCGCACGTTGTCGTGGGCCTGCTGGATCTCGCGGATCGGCGCGACGATCGTGTAGTCGCCGAGCGCCTTCACCGTGAGGTCGAACCGCACCTGGTCGTTGCCCATCCCCGTGCAGCCATGCGCGAACGTCGTGATCCCGCGCTCGTCGCAGACCTCGAGGCTCTTGCGTACGATCAGGTACCGATCCGAGCACAACAGCGGGTACTGGTCCTGGTAGAACTTGCCGCCCCAGATCAGCGGGACGACGACTTCGTCCCAGATGTCCTGGCTGGCATCGGCTTCGATGTGCTCCACCGCGCCCAGCGCCATCGCGCGGTCCGCGATGTACTTGCACTCTTCGTCGCTGACGCCGCCGGTGTCACAGAACAACGTGATGACCTCGTAGCCCTGCTCCATGAGGTAGGGGACGGAGAAGCTCGTATCGAGGCCGCCGGAAAATGCGAGGACTACCTGTTTCTTCATGATGTCTCCTGTGCCATGAGCGTCTTCATCAGCGCCTTCTGCACGTGCAGCCGGTTCTCGGCTTCTTCGATGATGAGGGATCGGGGTGAATCGGCGACCTCGTCGGTGGCCTTGATGTTGCGCCGCATCGGCAGACAGTGGCTGAACACGGCGTTGTTGGTGCGCGCCATCTTGGCCCCGTCGACGATGAAGTGTTTGTGCGCGTCGCGGATCGGCTTCTCTTGGTCCCAGCGCCCAAAGTACGGGATCGCGCCCCAGCTCTTGGCGTAGACGACGTCCGCGCCGTCGTACGCCTCTTCGATCGAGTGGGTCATCTGGAACGTGCGGCCGTTGGCCTTGCAGGTCTGCTGCGCGGCGTCCATGTAGCGCTCGTCGAGCGCGTACTCCGGCGTCGGGCACAACACCGTCACGTCGAAGCCGAACTTGCTCGCGGCGAGGATGCCGGAGTTCGCGACGGCCGTGTTGAGCGGCTTGGGGTGGTAGGTCCACGTGAGCACGTACTTCTTGCCGTCCGTCTCGCCGATCGTCTCCTGCAGCGCCATGATGTGCGCGAGCTCCTGGCAGGGGTGCGTGATCGTCTCCATGTTGATGACCGGCACCGTGGCGTGCTTGGCGAACTGCCGGATCACGTGGTCGGTGCGATCGACGCTCCAGTCCTGGAACTTCGGAAACGCGCGCACCGCGATCATGTCGCAGTAGCGTGACAACACGCGCGCAGCCTCGCGCACGTGCTCCTCGGCGAGGTCGTCCATCACGACGCCGTCCTCGAATTCGATCGGCCACGCGCCGACACCCGGCTGCAGCACGATCGCCTTACCGCCCAGCTGGTGCGTGCCCAACTCGAACGACGTGCGCGTGCGCAGCGACGGGTTGAAGAACATCAACGCGATCGACTTGTCCTTCAGCGAGTCGCCGATCGGGCTCTCTTTGAGGCGCCGCGCGTCGTCGAGCATCGCCTGCAGCTCCGCCCGGTCCCAGTCCATCGTCGATAAGAAGTGCCGCATCACAACTCCGGTCGTGTGAGGACGCCCGAATAACACGTTGCGCGCAGCCTGAGAATCTTCTCAGACGGCGGCGCAGTCCCGCACGCTATACTCCATGGTGTCGGCGAGCGTAGGTGAGGAGGAATTGATGAGCGACACAGAGACACTGTCGAACACGGAACGACAACGATTCGAGGTTGGCGTGGCCATTGTGTTCGCGCTGTTGGCTGGTGTCTGGGCGGCGAGTTCGGCCGCGGGGGCGTCGATGCTCCTCGGCGACCTCGGCATCGCGATGGCGCTGATCGTGGGCATCGTCGTCTATCTCGGCATCCGGGCGTTCTGCACGGTGTCGCCGGACAGTCCGCAAACCGCAGGGGCTCGGCGCGCGACGCTGGTTGGCGCGCTGCTCATGGGGCCCGCCGCAACGGCGATGTCGTATCCGCTGTGGAATCTGTGGCTGGGCGGAGGCGACGCCCCGTCGCACGTGGTGCGCGAAACGCTGTGGGTCTACCTCGACGCCGGGATGACCGACGTCGCGGTCGGAGCCGTCCTGTCGATCATCGTCGGACTCGCCGGTGTGGCGTTCGCGGCCTGCGCGATCTTGACGGCAGAGACCGCCAGTTGGCGCACGCTGGCCTTCGGTGTCGTGTTGGGCGTGGCGTCTATCGTGTCCTGGGCGGCCGTCGGCGCGATCTTGCTGTGTACCTATCGCCATCCCTCGGACGGCCGACGACACATGCTGGCGATGCTCATGCTGACGCAGTCCCTGACTTATGGGCTCGCGAACTGGACTCTGTGGCAAGCGGTGATGTCACCCGTCGTGTTCTGAGCGTCATCCGCTTCCCACGGCGCCGCGAAAAACGATAACTCGGCGTGAATCTCGCTAACCGTCGCTCGGCACGGTGACGGCCCGCAGGCGGGCGGCCAGCTCGTCGAGGCGCGGATCGCCTGCGCTTCCGGGGCTTACGCGCGCAGCGATCGACTGCTCGGGGGTGCGATGCGTGTCGAGCCCGGTGCGGGCGGCTTCGCGGTACGCTTCGCGGAACGGCGTCCCGGAGACGGAGGCTTCGATCGCGACATCCGTCGCGTGCATCTCGGGGCTGATGGCGGCGCGCATCCGGTCGACATCGAACTCGATGTCCGTCGCGATCGCGGCGATCAGATCGACGGCGGCGAGCCCCTTCGAGAACGCGCGCAACAGCGGTGGCTTCGTGTTCTGCAGGTCGCGGTGGTAACCGCTGGGCAGTGACAGCGTCGAGGCGAGCTCGGCGCGGGCCCCCGCGATCGTCGAGTAGGCCGCGCGCAGCAGTTCGATGACATCGGGGTTGCGCTTGTTCGGCATGATCGACGAGCCGGTCGTGTAGGCGTCGGGCATCCGGACGAACGCGAACTCGGCCGTCGTGAACAGGCTCAGGTCCCATGCGAACCGCCGCACATCGAGCATCGCTTGCTCGATCGCCGCGATCGCCTGCAGTTCGAACTTGCCGCGACTGTTCTGCGCGTAGATCGGGCTGATCTGCATGCGTTCGAAACCGAGCTCGGCGGTCGTGAAATCGCGGTCGAGCGGCAGGTTCACGCCGTAGCCCGCCGCGGTGCCCAGCGGGTTCGCGTCGACCCAGGACTTCGTCGACTTCGCCAGCGTCGCGTTGTCGACGAACGACTCGGCGAACGCGGCGAGCCACATCCCCACGGTCGACGGCACTGCGCGCTGCAGGTGCGTGTAGCCCGGCATCGGGGTCTGCATCTCGGCTTCGGCGCGGACCAGGAACGCCGCGGCAGCCTCAGCGCAACCGGCAGCGAGCCGCTCCAGCCCGTCGCGCATGAACAGGCGAGTCGCGACGAGCACCTGGTCGTTACGGCTGCGCCCGGTGTGCACTTTCTGGCCGAGCTCGCCGAGCTCGCCGATGAGGTACGCCTCGATCGCCGAGTGTCCGTCTTCGAACCGTTGATCGAGCACAAACTCGCCGGACTCGAACGCGACCAGCAGCTCGTCCAGCGTCGTCACGAGCTGCTCGCACTCGTCGGCGTCGAGCAGGTCGATTCGCTGCAGTCCTCGGACGTGGGCTTTCGAGGCGAGTACGTCCCAGCCAAACAGGACGCGGTCGTGCAGCACGTCGTCGCTGGCCATGAACGCCATCAGCCGATCGTCGGTGCTGCGGTTGCTGTCTTTGGACCAGATCATGGCGCGGCGGGGCGGATGCCCTCGAGTTCGTCGAACCCGCACATCAGGTTGACGTTCTGCAGCGCCTGCGTTGCCGCGCCTTTGAGCAGGTTGTCCAGTGTCGCGACGATCACGGCGCGGCCGCGCGTCGGGTCGTACGCGAGGCCACCGAGGCCCACGTAGTGTTCGCCGACATTGTCGGCGACTTTGGGGGCGCTGGTCGTGTAGCGCACCAATGGTTCGTCGTTCCACATCGCGTAGCGCGCCGTCAGTTCCGCGGCGGTCGTGTCCGCGACGTCCGCGGTGATCGTGAGGCTGATCCCGCGGAAGAACGACGCGACGTGCGGCATGAAATCGACGTCGTGGTCGAGGTGTCGGCTCACCTCGAGTTCGTGGGTGTGGCCGGTGAGTTTGTACGGCAGAACGTTGCCTTCGAGGACTTCCGGATCGTTTCGCTCGCTTGGCGTCGTGCCGGCCCCGCTGTAGCCAGAGACCCCGAATGCCGTCGGGCGGCCGATGACGAGGTCCATGATCGGCAGCAGTGCGAGCTGGATGCCCGTCGCGTAGCAGCCCGGGTTCGCAACCCACCGCGCGCCACGGATGTCGTTGCGGTGGCGCTCCGTCAGGCCGTACGTCCAGGCGTCGTCGAACCGGTGGTCCGAGCTGAGGTCCACGACGACGGAGTTGGGTGACCGCGCCTCGATCGCCTCGATCCATGGGCCGCTGAGGTTGTTCGGCAGCCCGAGGACCCACGCGTCGATGCCGCGCGAGCCCACGAGATCCGGCGTCACGTCCTCGATCACGAGGTCCGACGGGTGATCGAACCGTGCGCTGACTTTCTCGCCGGCTAGCCGCCGCGATCCCACGAGCGCGAGCTCGAAGCCGGAGTGGTCGCCCAGGAGGCGGAGGAGCTCGGTGCCGACGTGGCCCCGGGCGCCGATGACCGCGATTCGTTTCATGCTTCGTGCATCGTGGAGGGGATCTGAAGGGCGTGCTGTACGCAGTCACGCATCACTTCGAAGTTGTCGCCGAGGCCGTACCAGAACACAACCCAGTCCTTCGTCGCGTAGGATCCCTGCGCGTTGTGGAAGTACCACGAGTTGATCGGGTTCGCGGTGCGCGACCGCCAGTACAGCTGCGGGTAGGTGTGCTTGACGCGGTTCCAGACGCTCGCGCCGAGGCCCTCGCCCTGTGATTGCGGGGTGACGGCGAACTTGTCGAGGTAGGGCACGTTGCCCTCGTCGGTGATGATCGCGGCCGCGCGATACGACTCCGTCGCGAAGATGCGCTCGGGCTTCTTGGTCTCGAAGTAGTTCGCGTCGAGCGCGCGGCCAAAGCCCAGCTGCAGCAGGTCGCGCATCTTGGTCTGGTCGATCTCGGCGAAATCGGAGTACTCCCGGACGTGCTCGCCGCGCTGGATGAACGTGCCGGCGCCGCGGTGCGTGAACAGCTCGCGGGGCAGATCCTGCGGGCGCGAGATCGACACCGACGACGACAGCGGCAGCTGGCCGAGCAGCCGCGAGATCTCCTCCAGCTTGAGGCGCATGCCCGAATGCACCCACTCCTTGTCCATCAGCTCGTCGAAGTCCTCGGTGAGGTTCAGCGAGTTGATGACGCGCCCGTGCTCGTCGAGCAGGCCGCCGGTAGCGGACAGGAACACGATCTTGTGCGGCTCGATCGCGATGCACAGCTCACGGGCCGCCGTGTCGGCGTTGATGTTGACGATCTGGCCGCTCGGCGTCTCGCCGAGGCAGGTCAGGATCGGCAGGCAGCCCGCGCGGATCGCCTTGCCGATCGGGTCGAGGTTCACCTTTTCGACCTCGCCGACGAAGCCGTATTTGTCGGCGTCGAGCAGGCTCGCCTGGAACACGCCGCTCGTGACCGGGCGGGCGCGGGTGCCCATCGTCTCGAGGTGATCGACGAGGCTGAGGTTGAGGTCCAGGAACACGGTGCGCGCGATCTCGAGCGTCTCGGCGCGCGTGACGCGCAGCCCGTCGATGCGCTCAGTCTCGATGCCGGCTTCCTCGAGCGCCGCGGTGAGCTGCGGGCCAGCGCCGTGAATCACGATCGGGTAGAGGCCGACGCGCTGCAGGAACGTCAGCGAGGACGCGAGCTCGTCGAGTTCATCGTGCAGCAGCGCGCCGCCGATCTTGACGACCGCGAACTTACGTTTCTCGATGCTCGCATACTGCTTCAGGTACTCCTCGACCTCGCGTTGCGAGCCGATCGAGCCGAGCAGTCGAACAATGATTTCGCGTGTTGGATCCATACGTCAGTCCGTCAACCACCGGCAATATGCCTGAAACGCCTGATTCAGCTGGTCGAGCGAGACCCACTCGTCCGCCGTGTGCGCCTGCGCAATGTCTCCGGGCCCGAACACCAGCGCGTCGAGCCCGGCCTCGCAGAACAGTGCGGCTTCGGTCCAGAAGTCGACCGGCGCGCCGACACTTACACCCAGAGCGGCCGCGAGGTCCAGTGCTGCTGCGACGTCGGGCCCCGGCGGCAGGCTCGGGGCGGTGAACCCGCGCTCCAGGCTGCCGTTGGCCGCATCGCCCCACAACTCACTGAGCACATGGTCGCTTCGCATCCCCGGCAGCGGTCGGAACCCGAAGCGGATCGAGCACGAGCCGGCGATCATGTTCGGCTTCACCCCGCCGTCGATGCGACCGAGGTTGAACCGAATCCCGGACGTGTTCTTGTAGCGGCGGTCGTCGTACTTTTTCGCGAGGATCATGGCGTCGCTGGCCCAGCGCACCGCGCGATGCACGGCGCTGTCCTCGTCGGCGCGACCCGACGACGCGTGGCCCGGGACCCCGAGGAACGTCACCGTCGCGGTCTGAATCCCGCGGTGCTCGAGGATCGCCTCACAGTGGGTCGGCTCGCCGACCACGACCTCGGTGAACCCGTGGTCCAGCCCGCAGAACGACCGCACGCAGGTCGAACTCCCGGCCTCCTCATCGGTCGTGAACAGCAGCGCGACAGGTCCTCCGGTCACCTCGGCCGCAGCGAGCAATCCGGCCGCTGCGCCTTTGATATCGCAAGCGCCGAGCCCGATCGCGCGGCCGCCTTCGACGCGCAGCACATGCGGATCAGCGGTGTAGCCCGGTGCGTCGGGCACCGTGTCGAGGTGGACGTTGAACAGGCGTTTCGGCGCGCCGCGGACGGCGAGCATGCTCACCGACCCGTCGCCGTGGTCCGTGACGTCGATGTGAAAGTCTGCGCCGAGCCGGGTTCGGATCGGCTCAAAGAACGCAGCGTCAATCTCGCGCGGTGGGTTTCGCGAGTCGAGGCCGACGAGGAATTCGAGATGTTCGAGTACGCGCTTCATCGGCGCCGCTGTACCAGAACTTCGCGCGCGCGTTTAGCTCGATCTTCGGGGTGTGGCCGTGGTTAGCACTGCCAGGCGGTGAGGCTCGTGTTCACGTTCGCCGGTTGATTCGGGCCACAGAGCACTTGATCGCCGCAGGTGAAGAACGCGACGACGATCAGGAAGAGCGGCGCGGACAGCACCAGCGAGGCTCCCGTCGCGGCCACAAAGTGTCGGCCGCGTTTACTCTGCTGCCGGTGAATGTAGAACGCCGAGGCGAGCACCGCGCCCATCGGCAGCAGGAGCAGCAGCGACGCCGGGCTCGACGTCAGACCTACGCCCACGATCACCATCGAGATGAACGCCCATGGCAACAGGAGAAAGAACACTGGGATTGAGTAGGCGACGCGCTTCACGGGGACCTCCGTTGTGGATCGTCACTCTGGCGGCGCGGTGTGAACATCGTGTGAACGCCATGCGAAACGTTCGAGTGCCGGGGCCGTTGACTTGAACGAGTGCGGAGTAGAGGTTTGGATCATGAAACGTTTACTCCCCACGACTCTCGTCGGCTCTTACCCGCAGCCGGACTGGCTCATGGACCGGGCTCGGCTGGCGGACCGATTTCCACCGCGCGTGCGAGCGCGTGAACTCTGGCGCGTCGACGAGCCGTGGCTACAACAAGTGCTGTTCCTGCGCGAGCAGGACGAGCTTGACAAGAACCGCCTCACAAATCATGTAAGTCACTGATGAAGCGATTAATTCTTGTGCTCACGATGTTGATTTCTACCTGCGCGGTCAGAGCGCCAACGCCCCCAACAGCGATGACGAAGCGCAGTGTGTGCTGGAGGAATGCCTCGCCGATGACCTCTTTCTTCGTCCAGAGAAGGTTTATTGCGCCGAGGATGGTTGTCGAGACTGCCAAGAGGACGGCGATTGCCAAGATGGCGAAGTCTGTGAAGCGGCTGGACGTTGCGCCCCGGCGCCGGAACTAGAGCCGTGCGAGTCTCATGAGGACTGCCTTGCACACGGGAGTCAGTTCGGCTCTCTTACATGCTTCGAGGGTGGCTGCTGGTGGTGTGGAGAAGGTGCTGCAACGTGCCCAGAGGACTATTTTTGCTTTGAGAAGTTATGTGTCGCCGAGTCCAACGCTGACCCAAGCTGCTTTGACAAGACCTGTAGCGGCGAGTGCAAGCCCACCACGGACCGCGTCGTTTGCGTGATGGAGTAAGTGCGGACCGGTGATCACTCTGGTCTGCCTGACGTTCGGAAACGGGTCCAACGCCGAAAATCTGGACGTGTGATGATGTCACTTCGCAGCGGCGAGGCCGGTCGAGCGCTGCGAGTATTGGGCGTCATCGCGCTCATCTGCCTGCTTGCGATGCCTCCTGTGATGGCGGTGGCGTGTATCGTGCTGAGCGCTGTCGCCCTGGGAGTGCTGGCGGTAAGGCGCGCCGGGCAGCGTGCAGCAGACCGGCGTGCGCGGGTCGTTACCGAGCTGGAGCGCCGCGACCTGACGTTGCGCTCGATGACCGAGCACCCATCGGGCGAGATCACATTCGAGGCCGACGACGGGGCGGGTCAGCGGGTTCGCGGCGCATTGCGCGGCGAGGACTTCTCGATCGACGAGCGGACCTGGATCAACTGATTGCGCACACGAAGAACGAGGGGTGTTCCGTGACCGGTCCTGTCGTGACTTCGGCCGCGGCGAGCAGTCCGGCAGCCGCGCCATTGATATCGCAGGGCCCAATCGAACCTCGTCGCGGAAGAAATTTCGTGGTCGTCGTAGTTGGACGACGGCGTTATGAAGGACCTTGGTTTTCGCGTGGAGTAGAACAATGTCGAAACTGCACCAGATTGTGGCGGTCGAAGGCGGCGAGAAGCAGCGAGCGCAGAAGGCGCTCACGGCCGTCTATCACAAGCTTCAGAAGGACGATCTCTTCAGCGGGCTCGTCCGCACGTACGCCCCGAAAGAGGAAGACGGCCCGCAGTTCCCCACTGAGAAGAAGGAGCTGCAGTTCACCGTCACCGAAGCTGTCGACGAGTTCGAGACCGCGATGGCGCGCCTCGTCGACCTCACGGCGACCAAGGACTACGGCAATACGACGGCGTTCGCCGATGTGAAGATCGGGAAGAAGGTCCTCATCAAGAACGCGCCGGTGCCGTTCCTGCTGTTTCTGGAGAAGAAACTCGAGGACCTGCAGACGTTCGTCTCGAAGCTGCCGACGCTCGATCGCGCGAAGTCCTGGGAGCACGACACGAACTCCGGGCTCTTCAAGAGCAAACCCGAGGAGCGCCTGTCGACGAAGAAGGTGCAACGCGCGCTGGTGCTGTACCCGGCGACGCCCGAGCACCCGGCGCAGACCCAGATGATCACCGAAGATATTGTCCAGGGTACGTGGACGGCGACGGATTTCTCCGGAGGCATTCCGGAGAAGCAGAAGCAAGCGTACCTCGACCGAGTCAACGAGCTGCGGAGCGCGGTGAAGTTCGCCCGCACCGAAGCCAACGAAAAGGAGGCGCCGGACCGAGAGGTCGCGCAGAATTTGTTCGATTTCGTCTTCCGTAGTTAACGGGAGGCGAGAGCTTGGAGCGGTCGCCAACAACGGACCCCCAACCCGGATGCTCGGGTGGTGGGTACGGGCGGCCTAAGTTCAATCTCAATC
>JBFIHF010000027.1:0-34656 GCA_041601915.1 Bradymonadaceae bacterium | reverse complement strand
CTCAATCCACGGTTCCACGACGCGTACTTCTTCGTGGGGCGGACGGCCTTCGAGCGTGCCGACTATCAGAACGCGCTCAAGATTTTCCGTCACGTGCTCGACTACAAGCCCGACAAGGGGAACTACCGCTTCTTCATGGCCCGGACGCTCGAAGCCGAAGGACGTGCGACGCAGGCCCTTGAGGAGTACCGAAAGGCGACGGCCGTCGATCCGGCGTTCGGGATCGAGAATCCGATGATCTACGTGTTCCGTGGACGGTTGTTGTCGAAGCTGAACTACTCGCGCGAGGGCAAGGCCGATATTGCCCGCGCCTTGGAGTTGGCGCCCAAGAATGTCGACGCACTGCTCGCGATGGGAGATTCGGAGTTTCGCGATCACAACTACAAGGATGCGATCGTGCATTACGATGCCGCCTTGGCGATCGACCCGATCCGGCCGGACGCGCAGGCCCGTCTGGGGATGTGCCTGCTGTTCATGGAGCGCCGCCCCGAAGCCGCGCAGCGCCTCCAGCTCGCCATCAAGTACGGTCACGAAGACCCGGAAGCCTTCAAGCGGCTCGGGTACTTGTACAAGGACATGGGACAGCGCGCTCAGGCACGCGAAGCGTTCACCAAGTTCCTGGAGAAGGCTCAGGAGAAGGGGGACGTGCCTGGAGCCACGAAGCGCGAGATCATGGGCCAACTTGAGGATCTCAGGTAGGCTGAGGGCAGGATGAACGTTCTCATCATCAGCGAACAACCGCGCCTGATCGAGGCCGTGCGGGCCAACCTCGGTTCTTCCGCCCAGATCCGTGTCGCCGCGAACGCCCGCGACGCCCAAGACCAGCTGTTCCAAGAGACCATTCGACTCGTGCTTCTGGACTACGATGTGCTTCAGCACACGTCGAGCGAGCTGCTGGTCGGGATCGACAACATGGTTCAGAAGGAGCATGGGTTCACCGTGCTCCTGTGCCGTCACGCGACGCCGGAGGCGGTCAAGATCCGCGATCAGTTCGCGTCGATTCGGGTGGCGATCGATCTGTCGCGGGGCCGGCCGCAGTTCGACGAGAAGATCAAGAGCGCCTACGACGAGATGCGTCGCGAGACGGATCTGTCGATCTCGACGGATCGGCTGATTCGCCACGAGATCGATCTCGCGGCGCCCGATGCCGGGAGCCTGTTGGACTTCCCCGTTGCGCGGCTGCTCTACACCGTCTGGCAACGCAAGGAGACGGGAGTGCTCAAGCTGCAGTACTCCTCGCACGAACTGACGTTCGGGTTCCTTCACGGCGACCTGTTGCAAACCACGGACTACTCCGCGCGAAGCGAACTACTCGGCGCGTTTGCGTGGTCGCACGGAAAGTACGAGTTCGAATCCAAGGACGTGGCGGGGGCGACGACGCCGGTGATGGAGATTATCGCCGAGGGGTGCCGCGACCACATCCGGCAGCGGGCGATCACCGAAGCGATGACGCCGATCATGCGGCGCTACCCGGTCAAAACAAATCTCTGGGAAGAGCGGGTCGACCAACTGGGGACCTATGACGTCCTCATCGAGTTGATGAACTCGCTCGACGGGTCGACGAACTGGGAGACCGCGTTGTCCGCGCTGGGTCCGCGCGTCACGGACGGCTTCCGCGCCGCGTACTTCGCCAATCAGCTCGATCTCACCCAGACGTTGCAGCAACCCGGGATCATCGGGGTCGCCGTGCAATACAGCCGCGAAGTCCGGCGCGCACGCCAGGCGGTCGACCAGGCGGAGATCGAAAAGACGAAGGCATTCAAGGCCGCGTCAGGAAGCGGCCGGAGCGAGATCGAGCGCGACCTCGGTGTGCAGCTCGGAAAAATGCGACACATGTCGGTGCACGAGATCTTTGGCGTTTGGGAAGGATGCGGCCGCAAGGTGGTGCAGGACCGCTTCTACATCCTCGTCAAAGAGAACCACCCTGACGTCTACGGGGGAAACACCACGGGTGACGTGCGGTCCCTGGCGCAAGACATCTTCATTCTCATCAAGGACGCCTATCAGGTGCTCCTGGGCGTCGAAAAGGAGCAGAAGGTCGCGCCGCCCGAACCGGCACCAGCTGAGACTCCTCGTCAGCGCATCGATACGCCGCGAGCGCACGTCGCGGTGGGCGGCCCGATCCGCGGCGCATCCCTCGAAGAGGCCAGCGAGGTCAAGGTCGACGTCAAATCGAAGATGTCGCAGCTGTCCGGGTTTCGAAAGAAACAGCGTCACCGCGACCGCGTGCGCTCGGTACACGAGCGCACGTCGTCGGCCAGCGATGAGGAGATCGAGCCCATCGAAGTGGAACCGGAGCCCGAGCCGGAGCCGGAGCCCGATCCGCAGCTCGAGGCGCAGTTGGAGCGGCAGGCGAAACTCAAGCACCTGATGAAGCGGGCGCAAGATGCGGGTCATCCCGACGTCAACCCGTCGCGAGACCACTGGGACAAGGGCTTTCACGCCCACAAAGATGGCCGCAACGCCGAAGCGCTCGAGCACTTCTCGCGCGCCTATGCGCTGGAGCCCGAAGACGGCCCGATCCTGACCTTCTATGGCTATCTCCGCTTTCTGAATCACAAACACGACAAGGAGATCGGCGCCGAAGCCGAAGAGCTGCTGCGCAAGGCGCTGCAGTCGGGCAACCGACAGTCCGCGCCCGACGCCTGCCTGTTCCTCGCCCACGTGATCAAGGGACTGGGACGCGAGGAGGAGGCGCTCACGTTCTATCGACGGGCGCTGCGGCTCAATCCATCATCGCGAGAGGCGGAGCGCGAAGTGCGACTCGCCGACATGCGCGATCCAGACAAGAAGCCGGCGGATAACAGCCTCTTCAAAAATCTGTTCAAGAAGTAGGCAGTGGCTTATCCTGCCTTGATCGAGGTAGAAACCTCCACCTTGTTATGTTGCGACGCTTGAGGCTGTGATGGCAAAGATCATCGGCATTGACCTGGGCACCACGAACTCCTGCGTAGCAGTGATCGAGGGCGGAGAACCTCTCGTGCTGCCGAACGCCGAAGGGGCTCGTACGACGCCGTCCATCGTTGGATTCACGGAGGGGGATGAGAAGTTTGTCGGCCAACAGGCGAAGCGGCAGGCGATCATCAATCCCGAGCGAACCGTGTACGACATCAAGCGCTTGATCGGGCACAAGTACACGTCGGACCTCGTCGAACATCTGCAGAAGACGTTGCCGTTCGCGATCGTCGCTGCGACCAACGGCGATGCGTGGGTGGAGGTCAATGGTCAGAAGTTTTCGCCGCAGGAGATCGCGGCGCTGATCCTGCGCAAGATGAAGCAGACCGCCGAGGACTACTTCGGTGAGGAGATCACCGAAGCGGTCATCACGGTCCCCGCGTACTTCAACGATGCGCAGCGCTCGGCGACCAAGGAAGCGGGCCAGATCGCGGGCCTCACCGTGCGCCGGATCATCAACGAGCCGACCGCGGCGGCGCTCGCGTACGGGTTCGGCAAAGACAAAGAGTCGAGCCTCGTGGTCTTCGATCTCGGTGGTGGCACGTTCGACGTCTCGATCGTGATGTTGCGCGGCGGCGTGTTCGAGGTCGTCGCGACCTATGGCGACAATCTGCTCGGTGGCGAAGACTTCGACCGCGCGATCCTCGACTTCCTGCTCGAGCGGTTCAAATCCGAGACCGGCATCGATGTATCGAACGACAAGATGGCGTTGCAGCGGTTGAAGGAAGCCGCGGAGAACGCCAAGTGTGAGCTGTCGACGATCACGGAGACGAACATCAACCTGCCGTTCCTCGCCGTGGACGAGGAAGGCCCGCGACACCTGTCCCTGCAGCTGTCGCGCTCGCAGCTCAACGACCTCGTCTACGACCTCGTCGAACGCCTGAGAGGCCCGTGTGAAAAGGCGCTCAAGGATGCCGGGCTCAGCAAGTCCGACGTCGATGACGTGCTGCTCGTGGGCGGTATGACGCGGATGCCCCTCGTGCAGGAGAAGGTCGAAGAGCTCTTTGGCCGCAAGCCGCACAAGGGCGTCAACCCCGACGAAGTCGTCGCCATCGGTGCTGCGATCCAGTCCGGGATTTTGGGCGGCGAAGTTCGAGAGGTCATCCTGCTGGACGTGACCCCGCTCAACCTGGGGATCCGCGTGTCCGGGAACCGGTTCAGCGCGATCATCGGAAAGAACACGTCGATCCCGACCCGCGAAACGAAGATGTTCACGACGACGGAGCTGAACCAGTCGTTGGTGAGCATCGCGGTCCTGCAGGGAGACTCGGAGGTCGCGAGCGACAACAAGATGCTCGGGAACTTCAACCTGACCGGTATCCCGACCGCACCCGCTGGGGCGCCGAGGATCGAAGTCGCGTTTGAGATCGACACCGACGGCATCGTTTCGGTGAGCGCGCGCGACATGAAGACCAATCAGTCTCAGTCGATCACCGTCGAGGGCACCTCGGGGCTTTCGGACGAAGAGCTGCGGCGGGCCGTGTCGCGCAACGCCGACCAGCGCGTCTAAGCCTACTGGGCGGGCGTCATCGTCACGTGGTCCCGAATCGCGCGCCGCGCGAGCACCGCGAGGCGCTCTTCGCCATCGTTTGCCAGGGCGGCGAGAAGCCGCACGGCGTCCTCATGATCCACCCAACGTAGCGCCCGCACCGCCCACTGCGCCACGAGGCGGGTGTCGCGTTCGATCACGCCGGCCAGTTGCGCGACGAGCAGCGCGTCCGCCTGACGACCGAAACTCCGGCCCAGCGTATAGACGGCCATTCGCCGGATCTCGGGATTCGTATCGTCGAGCAGGTCGGCCAAGAACCCGCGCGTGCGCGAGTCGGGGTACCAGCTCGTGAGCGTGATGGCGCGATGACGCGCATACAACGTCAACGAACGATTCGTCGCGGCGGACTCCAGGCGATCGCGTACGTCGCCACACTGCGCTTCGAGCGACGTCCGCGTGGGCACGGTGTCGTACGCCCCGAGAACATCCGCCTCAAAGCTCGCGTTCGTTTGCGCCCACGCCGTGAGGGGAACGAAGCAAAGTAGTGTCGTGACCAGCAACCAGCGACTCATGGCGACGCTCCGTGATTGACCCAGACATTGTGGCGCAGGACCGCCCCCTGGGTCGCCGAGATCTCCGCGCCGTCGGGCGACGCGTACATGAGCAGCGTGCGCTGGTTCAACGCGGTGTCCGCAATCGGATCGTGCAGATCACCGGACGCTTCGCTGCTATGAAAGAGGCCGAGATAGTGGCCAACCTCATGGGCGATCACGCGCGAAGTCGGCACGTCGAGCGCCGGATCGCCGGTCGTGTTGATCGCGACACCCGACTGAACGGTGCCGGCCTCGATCGGGCCTGGGATCCCGCCCGCAATACCCAACAAGACGCTCATCCCGTCCGGCCCGGACCCCGCAAAGAGTTCGTCGACGAGGAAAATGTTCAGGGCGTCGCGCGGGTGACCGTCCGACAGCGCGAAGAGCTCCTGGAGCTTCGTGCCGAACAGCACGCTCTCGATCACGGCATACTCCTCAGGCACGTCCGTATACGTGATGACCCCCAAGCGAATCCCCACCCCCGAGTAGATGGCTTCAACCTCGGCGAGCATCTGTTGCAGCGTCGTGTCGGTGGGTGCCGACTCGGCCGTCCATCCTTGGGCGCCCGTGAGATAGACGTTGAGGTCCAGGACCCCGGCCGTGGGTTCTGCGGGCAGCCGCTTGATGACGACACGGACCGTCGCCGATTCGTCATTGAGCCGATTCACGACAAACCCGGCCGATCGGTAGCCAAAGGGGCGAATGGAGTGTTCGCCGGGTTGCAGCGACACCGCTTCGTTGTTGGGCGCGATCGCCGCGAAGGCTCCGTTGATCGCGACGATACGATTCGGACAGGTCAGACAGACCCGAGCGACGGCACTGAGCGCCGGCGATGGTGGCTCGGTATCAAACCAGTCAAACGGCACGAGCTCCGATCCGTCCCCGTTGCGCCAACCGCCGAGCGTGTAGTTTCGCCCGGCTTGACCGGTGATCGACACCATCACGGAGACGGCGTCGTCGGGCACGTCGAACACCACGAGGTCCGCTTCGCCGCTGAAGAACGTGACTTCGCGGTCGACAACGACCTCGTCGAGCTCCGGGCGCGGTGTTTCGCCGGACCCGAAATCGGCGCCCACGTCCGTGGACACGTCCAATCCCGCATCGCGGGCCGTGGAAGCGTCGGGCGTGGGGACCTCATCGTCGTCGCCGCACGCGCCGAACGTGAGCAGCAGGATCAGCAATGCAGCGGCCTTCATGGTCGGTCTCACGTGGGGGCGAGCATCGCGCCGAGGCGCAGGCGATCGTCAACCGGACGCGCGAGTGGCGCGGCCTTCTTTCGATGGGCCTTGATCGCCCGTTTCCAGGCGCTGTGCGACGCGCCGTCCTTCCATGCCTGCTCGGCGGCATCGGCCATGTCCCAGCCGCCTTGAGCGAGGTCGTACTCGATCTGCGACCAGCGAACCGACGTCGAACGAATGTCGACCTCGTGCCCGAGCCCCTTGTGCACCGCTTTAATCTTCGCCTCGATCGAACGGTGTTCCTCGAACGGAACGCCGTCCAGGGGAGTATTCTTCTTGGCGACGAGCGGACTCATGCCGAGAGCGACTTTGCAGATCGTGGAGAGTTCACCGACGAAATCGATCATCTGTTCGATATCGTCCATCGTCTCTTCGGGGTAGCCAATCACCATGTACAGCTTGAGCAGCCGCAAGTCGTAGTCCCGGACGTACTCTGCGGCCTGCTTCAGGTGTCGGTCTTTGATGCCCTTCTTGGCGATCTTCCGCATCCGGGCGCTCGAGCCATCGCTGGCCACAGTCAGCGTACGCGCGCCACCGCGGGCAAGCAGCTCGACGAACTCCGGCGTCAGCCGATCGGCGCGCAAACTGCTCAGACCGACCTCCCGGCCGGAGTCGACGATCCGTCGCAGAATCTCGATGATCTCGGGGTGATCGCTGGTCGCCGCACCCACCAATCCCACGCGCCTCGCGTGCTCGGGAATCGTGGCCACCACGGCGTCCGGGGAGACCGTGCGCATACCGCCATTGGTGGTCCGGCGCATGACACAGAACGTGCAGCCGCGATGGCACCCTCGCGCGTTCTCGACGAGATGCATGTTCGACAGTTCGGTGTCCGGGGTCACGATCGCGGCATACGCGGGCAAGGTCTCGTCGGCCACCTGCGCCACCGGGCGGAGCACCTCCCCATGCCGCGAGGGCACGTACATGCCCGGCAGCCGCGCGATATCGTCGAGAAACGCTTCGCGGTCCGTCGCCGCCTGCCAGCGGTCGAGCACGACGTGGACGAGCTCCTCGCCCTCGCCCATCACGATCGCGTCCGCGAACGGCGCGATCGGCAGCGGGTTGGAGAACGTCAGCGGACCGCCGATCAAGACGAGCGGCCACCCCCGACCACGATCGGCGGCGCGAATTGGGATGCCCGCGAGGTCGAGGCATTCCAGCAGCCCCACGATCTCGGTCTCATAGGCCACGCTGACCGCGACCACATCGGCGTCGCCGACCGGCATCTTGCTCTCGTAGGTGAACAAAGCGGTCCGCGACGCGCGATACGCCTGCGGCTCCTCTGGCAGAAACGACCGCTCGCACACGGTGTCGGGACGGTCGTTGAGGATCCGGTAGATCGTCTGGTAGCCCAGCGAACTCATGCCAATGCGATACGGCGACGGGTAGACCAGCGCCACGCGCAGCAGGCCTTCCTTGCGGATCGTGCCCTGCTCCGCGGCGAGGCGTGCATCCACCTCTTGTTCCAGTTCCCAGCTCGATTGCACTGTGTAACGACTCCGTATGTTGGCGGCGCGTACCCTAGCGAACCGCCGCGAATTTCTCCAATTCGCGCGATGCGGCGGAGTTGTCCCGTGAGTCGGAACCCCACCGAGCTGACCGCTTCCGCAACCGCGGCGAGCGGGGTATAGTGGCCCGATGAGGCGATTCCTAGTCTGTACGATTGCGCTGTCCATCGGGTTTGCTTGCTCGGATAAGGACGAACTCAACGAGTCCGAAGCCGCGGCCATCAACACCGTCTTCAAGACCGGCGTAGGGTTTGAACGCGACGCCTACGTGCGAGCCGAAACCTTTCGCGTGCTCGAGGTGCTCGCCGATCCGGCGCTCGCGATCTACACGGCCCCGGGACTCGATGATCGGGTGCCGATGGTCCGCCTCGCGGCGCTGCGCGCGATGCTGGCGTCAAAGTCGCCGGACGCGACCAATGCCGCAGCACGAGTGTTCTCGCGTGGGTCGAACGACGAGAAGCACGTCGTTCTCGCGGCCGTCGCCGAGTACGACGATGGACCCAGCCGCCGCGAACTCCTGGGGCGGGCACTCCGATCCACGGACCCGCGCCTTCGGCAGCTCGCGTTTCGAGCAAACGTGCTCGACCGCGTCGACCGCGCCGCGGCAGCGAAGGACCAGAAAGCACTCGACAATAACCTGTTCCCCGAACTCGGCCGATACGTCGGGCTCGACAAGGATCCCGTCCTCGCGAGCCTTGCCGTACGAAAGTTCCTCGATCTGAATCAGACAGACCGCATCGCGCCACTGGTCGCCGCGCTGTCGAACAGCCGATCACCGCTGGAAACACGTGTGCGTGCCGCGCAGATCCTCGTGCACGCCAAGGCCGCCGAAGCGGAGCCCGCATTTCAGAAGTTGCTCGACGAGCATGCGGCGGTCCTCGCCGACGATTCACTTGGTCTTCCGGGAGAAGTGGTCCCCCCGGCGTTGCTCCGCCTCGCGGTGTTGGGCAGCGTCGCGGGCGGCAGCGAGAAGCAGGTCAAGCGCGCACAGGCCTACATGAACAACGTGTCCGAGGAGGACGCGACCGAGGTGCTCGAAGCGCTGGGCAGTAACCCCAGTGCCGACGCGGCGGTGACCCTGAAGGTGGCGATGCAGGACTCCCGTCGAAGCGTGAGACTGCGGGCCATCGAACTGTATCAATTGCGCGAAGACGCCGACGCGCGGGCGCTCATCGGAGCGGTCAAGGGCGCGGACTACGAGACGCAAAAGCGTCTGGCGGGTGTGCTCAACGCACGGTTCCAGAAGGAGTGGGTCGCCGAAATCGAGAAGCAGCTCTATCGAACCTCCGAGCTGGAGCGGACGCTGGAGTTGCTCCGCGACGTCGTCACGAACGAGGGCGAGGCCAAGGGGCTCGTCGTGCCGTTGCGCCCGATCCTGGAGAAGATCCAGAACAGCGAGGAGGGCCGTCGAGCCGCGCTCGCGTCGTACCTGTTGGCGATCACGAGCTCCGCCGCCAACGACGCGGAAGTCGCGGCCGAGAAACTCGACGATCCGACGCGGTACGCCTACCTCGAGTACCTCGTGCGGACGAACCCGGAGAAACACGTGGCGACGTTCCGCAAGTATCTGTACGACGATCTCTATGTCGTGCGGTTGATGAGCGCCGCAGGGCTCTGGCGAGTGCTGGGCGCCAAGGGGGCGGACATCACCGCGGCCATCGAGTCCGACGCCGGGTAGCGCGACCGATCGGTCGGGCGTGGCCCAAAAAAAAAGCCGACCCAAAGGTCGGCTTTTCAGTTTCAGACGTCCGCGCTCAAAGCGTGGTAACGTCCTCCGCCTTCGGGCCTTTCGGGCCGGCGACGACGATGAACTCGACACGCTGGTCTTCCTGGACGGTCTTGAAGCCGCCCTGGTTGAGGGCGGAGAAGTGGAGGAACACGTCCTCACCACCATCTTCACGCTCGATAAACCCAAAGCCCTTGTCTTCGTTAAACCACTTGACTCTACCTTTGATACGCTCGGACATTCTGATCTCTTTTCAGTCCGGTCTGCTGACCGGGATATTGTGATGGGGATGACACTCAGACGGAGTGTCACCCTTGCGGCGCATTCGTACTCCGCGCAGCCCAACAAATCAACCCTTTGCGCAAGTTTTATTGCAAATACCACGCATTGCGAGCACGCGCGGGCCCCGAAAAATCAGCGGAAACGCTCGAACCACTCCACGATTCGGCGCGCGAGTTCCGCCCAGCCCGTCTCATTCAACGCCTCGTGTTTCAACTCGGGCAGCAATTCGAACTCGCGATGCTCACTTCCGAGCCGGTGATACACTTCCTCGGCGACTCGTGGGTTCGCGAGCTCATCCTTGCCACTGGCGAGGAACAAAAACGGCGCAGTGATCTCCCGAGCGGTCTCCAGCAACGTCGCCTGCGCGGCTGTGGTCTCGGTGAACCATCGCGCACTGGCGACGCTCAGAACCAGCGGATCGGTTCGATACTGATCAACAATCGCCTGATCGTGGCTGAGCACGGCCGCATCGATCTCGGTCGGTAGCGCCAGTGTGGGCCAGATCTTCGACATCAGGCGGCCGGCGACCACTTTGGCGAACGGCACGTTGACCTGGAAGCCAAGGAACGGGCTCGTGACCGCGTAGGCCGCCACGCGGCCCGGGCTCATCAAGGCATGATGCAGCGCGATCAGGCCGCCGTTGGAGTGACCAACGACGACGACCGGGCGATCAGGCCAGCGCTTCTGGGCTTCACCGACGAGGAGATCGAGATCGCGCGGGAACTCCTCGAAGCGCGTGACGTGGCCGCGCGGCCCCGCGCTGCGACCGTGACCCCGGGCGTCGATGGCGATGACAGCGTACCCGGCGCGGGCAAAGAGCGCGGCGACGTGGTGATAGCGGGCGCTGTGTTCGCCGAAGCCGTGCATCAAGCACACGACGCCGTGAACGGCGCGTGGGGGCTCCCACGACTGCCAGAAGAGCTCCAGACCGTCCCACGCGGCGATCATCCCGTCCTGATGGTTCACATCGGCCGGCGGGCGCTTCATGCCCGGCGTCAGATCGGTCGTATCGATCGCGGCGATGTCCTCGGAACTCAGCATCTGTGCGGCCATCAGGCTCTCTCTCGGGAGGTGGTCGTGTCGATTCGTCTACCGTGCTCGGCGCGTTCGCCGCAAACGGAAATGCTTGCTGCGGCGGCCGAATCGAGTCGCTATTCAGCTACGCAGTACGTGAGCTCGATCTCTTCGGCGGCCGCCACGGCCGGAGCGCCGAAGCGAAGCGCGCCGCCGGGGCAGGCCTCGGTGGCGCCCAGAAACGCAAACCCGTCGTCCCCAAGGACCACGGGCTCACCGTCGACGCGCACCGCGAGCGGCTCCTGGGTCAGTTCCCCGGGGCACAGGGTGAGGGGACTCTGCGTCACGAACGCTTCGATCGAGTCCGCGAGCGGCCAGAAGAGGTCGTCGGTGCACACACTATGGAAACGTCCGTAATCAAACAGACGCGTCGCATCGAACAGCCGGTTCCCGGCCATCGCAGACCCGACGGTCGAACTGCAGACGGGCCGGGCCTCCTCGCCCGCCACCGCGCTCGGGGGACCCGCGAACGCGACGAGGGCCGTGTCGGCCAGGGACCGCGTCTCGCCCCACGCGTCGATGAGGGCTTTGATGCCCAGCAGGTCGGCCTGTGCGCATGCTTGCCGGGGTGGGCCGGTGAGGGGGCCCGCGGCACTGCAGTCGTCGCTGCGCATCCCGACGATCACGAGAAGCCGAGCGTCCTCGCGCAGAAAGTCGTCGGGCGGATTCTCGAGCAGGTTCTGGACCGCGAGCAACGGCTGGTCGTACTGGTTTGCGCTCGGCGCGGCAAAGAGGTTGCAGCGCAGCGTCGACGCCCATTGCTCCGAGCCGAGCGTGGCGACGAGTTCGGTGTTGGCCTCACAGGACGGCCCAATCTTGCCCGGGCCCGCGAGCCCCTCCACCGTCGCGTCGGTCGTGATCACCGCGCTTCGCGCATCGACGTCGAGCGCCCGCAGCACCCCGCCAATCGGGGCGACGGAGTTGGCGAACAGCTCCTGCAGCGCAGCGGGTGTGTCGCCGGAGGCATCGACGACGTACAGAATGTCGAGTTTGGTCGGGCGCGCGAACATCGTGAACGTCTCGGTGACCTCGACGCCGCTTCGACACTCATCGGGCAACGCGGGGTTCGGGTTGTAGGCCGGGTTGTCTCGAGTGCAACTCGTGAGTGCGCACACGAGTGCCACCACGCCCAACCAGCGATGCGTGCTGAGTCGCCATTCGCCCATCTCGGTGTTCGTCATGCGGACTGCCCCAGGGTGTCGACTTCGCGGCGCCCGTCGAGCACCGCGAGGATCTCCAAAAAGCGATTTCGATCGCCGTCGGCGAGACCGTAGCTGAGCCGGTCGAGCTCGTCGAAGTCCCACATCACGGGGATCGTCTCAGGATTTGCCCGCACCGCCTCCACGAACCGCAGCACCGCGGCGTCGACATCCGTGTCGCGTCGCAGCGCATGGGCCAGGTACTCGAACACGGGCACGACGACGGCCCAGATCGGGTCCTCGCACACCACCCGGCCCACGAAATCGAGCACGATCTGCGCACCACCATGGCGAAACAGAAACTGAGTGAATTCGAGCACGAGTTCGGCATCCGAAGACTCGCAGCGCAGTGCATGCTCCGCCGAGGCGAGGGCGCCTTCGACATCGCCCTGCAGCAACAGGGCCGTCGCGCGACCCGCGAGCATGTGGGCGTTGTCTGGATCGGCCTGTAGCGCCTGATTGAAGGCCTCGTACGCCTCGGCGGCCTCGTGCAGCGACAGGGCGACAACGCCCAGATTGTACAGTGCATCGGGGTGCTCGGGACTGACGACGACCGCACGCCGAGCGAGCCGTGCAGCGAGTTCGACATCCCCGAGATCATAAGCCGCGGCCACCATCCCGTTGATCGCTTCGACGTCGTTC
Organism: Bradymonadaceae bacterium; assembly: GCA_041601915.1. Taxonomy (GTDB): domain Bacteria; phylum Myxococcota_A; class Bradymonadia; order Bradymonadales; family Bradymonadaceae; genus JBFIHF01. The sequence goes on along the minus strand of JBFIHF010000027.1, from coordinate 21,950 downwards.
GTGTCGAGGGACGCCGCGCGTTGGTACGACTGTCGCGCCGAATCGGGGAGCCCGAGGTCGAGCTGAAGGGCGCCGAGGTTGAGCCAGTGCACCGGATCGTCGGGATCCAGATTGCGCGCGCGCTCGAACGCGCGCAGCGCCTCGCCCGGATCCCCAGCCTCGCGATGGACCGACCCCAGCAGCGCCCAAGCGCGCGGTTCGTCCGGGGTGAGCTTCGTGGTCCGCTTCGCGGCATGGGCCGCGCGGTCCCACGCTTCGAGTCCCATCCAGGCCTCCGTCACTGCCGCCCATACATGCGCGTCCGATGGCGCGAGGCGACCGGCGCGCTCGAACTGCTCGGCCGCGTCCCAGAACCGCTCTTCGTCGGCGTACAAGTCGGCGAGGCGCAGCGCGACGTCGGGGTCGTCGGAGCCTCGGCGGGTCGCCTCCTCATAGGCCCGCGCCGCGGGGCCTGGAGCTTCGGTATCCCAGAACATGTCACCGAGGTAGGCCCAGTGGCGCACGTCCGTCATCGCGACTTCGCCGAGGGCTTCCATCAACGCCGTCGCGGAGTCGTAGTCCCCGCGCGCGAACAACGCGTCGATTTGCGCGAGCTGCAGCGAGATCTCGTGGGCGTGGAACGTCATCGACTTGCGCAGGACCCCCAGCGCCTCATCGACGATCTCGCGGTGGGTGAGCAGGATCGCGTAGGTCAGCGCGGCGCCGAGATGGCGCCCCTCGCTGATCCCGTAGCGCTCATTGGCGACTTTCAAGGCCGCGGAGTAGTCGTCGCGACCGAGCAATTCGATGATCTCAGGATCAAGGGACGCCAGTCCACCCGGCACCAGCGCGGCGAGGCTTAGAATCGCGGGCGAATCATCGAACTCGGTCATCGCCTCACCCGCCCGCGATCTCATCGCTGAGGACGCGAATCTGACGTGTCGCCGCTTCGAGCAGGTTCCACAGCAGCGTGTTCCCCACCGCCGAGTCCTCGGTCACGATCGCGCGGAAGCGCTTCGCCGGAACGGCGAGCAGCAGCGTATCGCCCACGCAGCGCGCGGTCGTCGCCCGTGGTTCGTCGCTGACCAACGCGTACTCCCCGAAGTGCTGGCCCTTGGTGAACGTGGACACGAGCGTGTCGTCGAGCAGCAGCTCCACGCTGCCATCGGCGACGATGTACATGCAGCGGCCGTCGCCGCGCGGCTGGTCGAGGACTTCGCCGTCGCTAAGCGACACCTCGTACACCACGCGCATGATCTTGAGCAGGTCGCGCACGCCGAGCCCCTTGAACAGCGCGATGTTCCCGAGAATATCGACCTGTTTCAGCGTGTCGAATGACGCCGTGTCGCGGATCGTCTCCGCAACGCTCTCGATCTGAACGAGCACGGCGGTGATGTTGTCTTTGCCGCCGCGTTCCTTGGCGACGTTGACCAGAGTGTCCACGAATCCGGGGCCCAGCTCTTTGGACGCATACTCGAGCAGCTCGGCACCCGACAGGTAATCGGTGACCCCGTCGCTGCACATCAGCAGATGATCGCCGGCCTGCAGATCGATGAAGAGCGCGTCGACATCGACTTGCGGCCTGCCACCGATGGAGCGCGTCAACACGTTGCGATACCGGTCCAGGACGTCGGCGTCGCCGATCTGCTCCTGGCGCAGCTGCTCGGCGAACGTGTGATCTTCGGTGATCCGAAAGATCTCGCTGCCGCGCAGCAGGTAGACGCGTGAATCGCCGACGTGGGCGATGAACGCCGCCTGCTCCGACAACACGACGACGTCGCACGTCGTCGCGGGCGGCCGCATCGGGTCCACTTCCTTGCCCACCTCGTAGATGATCTTGTTCGCTTTCTGGACCTGCTCGAGCAGCTTCTGAAACACCCGCTCGCGGTGGTCGCGATCGAACATCGGATTGCCGCTCGCCGCGATCTCGGAGAGTTCCTGCGCGACCTCGGCGATGTGTTCCACGAGCCGGCCGCTCGCGATCTCACCGCCGGTGCTGCCTCCGACGCCGTCGGCGACCACAAACACGCCGTGCTCCAGCGACACGAAGTGAGAGTCTTCGTTGTTCTCTCGGACATTGCCGAGGTCTGTGCGCGACCAGGCGTTCGCTTTCATGGGGGTCCCTTCAAACGATCTCGGCGATCTTCGCCAGCAGGGTTTCCGTCTTCGGATCTTCGGAGAGCGTCCGAATCGTCGTCATACGGTTTCGCAGCGGCGCCTTGCGGTCAAAGCCTCGACGCCGCGCGAGCTCGATGATGTGTTCCAGCACAGCTTGCAGCGTACGCTCATCCGGCAGATCCAACATCCGGATCAGCATGTCTTCGTCGTCGGGCAGCCGGTGTCCGGCCTTGCGGTACTCCCGTACGGCGCCCGCAAACGCCCGGAAGTCCTCGGCATCGCGCAGACTTTGAATCGCTTCGGCACGCACGGGATCGACATCAACATCGTCGCGCACCTTGTCCATCAGGCCCTTGAACCGATCGGGAACCCCGCCGCCGGACTTGAAAAGTTGTTCGAGGTCCTTCTTGTACTTCTTGTCAGACATCGCTCATTCCTTCGGCGCTGGCGTCAGCGGTTCGGCGGGCGGAGATGGCGGGTACACGCCCTCCCCGACGGCTGTGGCCTCGATCAGCAGCTCTGTGAACGTTGTACCACGAAGCGGGCCCTCGATAAGCTCTGGAATCCGCAGGCCCGTGAACCGAACCGACAGCTCCGGGGACTTGCCCTTGCGGGTCCAGACCACCTCCGCGGAACCGGTTCGCACGCTGACCGTTTGCGGCGATCCGATGTTCTGGGCCGCGGCCTCCGCAGGACTCGTGAGCTCCGGCGTATACAGGGCATCCACGACGACCCGCACCGGACCGGAGTCGTTGGCCTTGGACAGGTCGAGCGTCCACGGCGTCGAAAGCTCTCGCTGCGAGTAGAGTACGATTCGCAGTCCGGTCCGATCCGTCAAATGAGGCGTGAGCACGATGCCGTTTCCGTCCGCCGACGCTCCGGCGTAGAGGAACCCTTGCGCGACACGGCCATCTTCGGCGCGGGCGTAGAAGCGGCCGCTCGGATGGCAGGACTGGAACTGCGGCACGTTGTCTTTTCCGTCCAGCATTGGCTCGTACAGCATCGTCAGTGGCCGGGCATCGACGGTCAGGTCGATGAACGTCTTCTCCTGGCCGTGCTCGTCGTACTTCACGACAAACGTTCCCGCGACGCGCTCGGGTGTGTCGGAGGTGAACGTCGAGGTGACCGTGAATCCGCCCTCCTTGTACACGACGGGCTTGCCGGACGTCGGCAAACCGAAGAAGCGCACCGGCATCACGGGCGAGACACGCAGCCCCTTGTCGCTCTTGAACACCGCCTGCAACAGCGAGCCGCCACCACACTGCGAGCGCACCAGTGCGTGCACCGGGACGTCGTTGCCCCACGCTTCACCGGACATCGTTCCGACGACGGTGTCGGAGATGGTCTTGCTCAGCTCATCCCAGGTCGGGGCGAGTTCGTTCCACGGTGGAGAAAAGGGGGTGGGCGGCGGCGGGGCCACATCGACCTGCGCGTCCGCTGGTCCGGCCGCATCGGCACGCGTGCCGGCATCAATCGTCTGCTTCGGCCCAAGATCCGGCGCGACCGGGGTCGGGGGAGTCTTGTCGCAGGCACACGCAGCCAACACGGTGAACAAAAAAAGGCCGCGGACCCAGCCGCGGCCACCTCGTCCATCGCGTGAACCGCGCATCTACTCCTCCGAAGCGTCGCCGTCGTCGTCGTCGCGTTCGAACAACTCGAGGATGTGCTTGGGGTAGCGAAGCGGTTCGGTCGACTCGAGCGTCGACCCGACCCACGAGACCCGCGACATCGGCGCGTTGTCCGCTGCGCGATTGCCGAGTTTGAGGACACGGGTGTAGCCGCCCTCGCGCTCCGCAATCTCGGCCCGCTGGACGAGGTCATCGAAGACCTTCGCCATCAGGACCCGATCGCCGCCGAGTGCGGCGAGGGCCTGGCGTCGAGCGTGCAGCGTGCCCTTCTTGCCAATCGTGATCATCCGATCCGCGTACCGGCGAAGCTCTTTCGCTTTCGCATCGGTCGTCTGGATCAACTCGTACTGCACCAGCGCGCGCACCATGTTCTGAAACAGCGCCTTGCGGTGCGAGGCGGTGCGGCTGAGTTTGCGTCCGTGTTTTCTGTGTCGCATCGTACTTCCCGCTCAATGGGAGGGGTTGCCTCCACCAGCATCATTCGCTCAGGATTCTTTCAGTTCTTTGGGCGGCCAGTTGTCGAGCTTCATACCGAGCTCGAGGCCACGGTCGCGCAGCAGCTCTTTGATCTCTTTGAGCGACTTGCGTCCGAAGTTCTTCGTCTTGAGCATCTCTTGCTCGGTCTTCTGCACGAGGTCGCCGATGTACTTGATTCCGGCGTTCTGCAGGCAGTTGAAGCTACGAACCGACAGCTCGAGCTCATTGACCGGCACGAGCAAATGCTCGTTGAACTCTGGCTCTTCCTCGGCGAACGACTCTTCGGGCTCCAACGACTCGTCGAAGTTGATGAAGATCGTCAGCTGCTCTTTCAGAATCTTCGACGCGAATGCCACGGCGTCTTCTGGCGCGACGCTGCCGTCGGTCCAGACTTCCAAAGCCAGTTTGTCGTAGTCGGTACGCTGACCGACACGCGCGTTCGTGATCGAGTAGTTCACCTTCACGATCGGGCTGAAGAGGCTGTCGACCGGGATGACACCGATCGGATCCTCCTCTTCCTTGTTCTCGTCGGCCGGCACGTAGCCGCGTCCGGGCGAGACCGTCAGCTCGAGGCGCAGCCGACCGTTGTCGCTGACCGTCGCGATGTGGTGATCGGGGTTGAGCACCATCACGTGGTCGTCGGTCGCGATATCGGCGGCCGTCACGGTGGCCGGGCCTTGCACGTCGATCGTACAGACGCGCGGCTCGTGACCGTTGAGCTTCAACCGCAGCTCTTTGAGGTTCAGGACGATCTCGATCACGTCCTCTTTGACCTCCGGAAGGCTGGTGAACTCGTGCAGAGCGCCGTCGATCTTCACTTTCGTGACCGCGGCGCCCATGATGCTGGAGATGAGGATGCGACGCAGCGCATTCCCGAGCGTCATGCCGTAGCCGCGCTCCAACGGTTCACAGACGAACTTCGCGTAGGTCGACGTCTTCGAGCGGAGGTCAATTTTGACTTCGCGGGGACGGATAAGATCGCGCCAGTTACGATACATGTGCAGCTCCACTCGAACTTTGAAGATGGTGAATCTGGAGGTCTTCTAATCTCTCGGATCCGTGCTCAGACGCGTCGGCGTTTGGGCGGACGGCAGCCGTTGTGCGGAATGGGCGTCACGTCTCGAATCGATGTGATACGCAGGCCCGCCGACTGCAGCGACCGCAGCGCCGCCTCACGACCCGATCCCGGCCCCTTCAGGCAGACGGAGACGGTCTTCAGACCGTGATCCTGCGCCTTGCGCGCCGCATCCTCCGCCGCCACGCCTGCCGCGTACGGCGTCGACTTCCGCGAGCCCTTGAACCCGCGCGAACCCGCGCTGGACCAGGAGATCGCATTGCCGTGCGTGTCGGTGATCGTGATGATCGTGTTGTTGAACGTCGCCTGAATGTGCGCGACGCCCGACTGAATGTTCTTGCGGACTTTCCGCTTCGTCGGCTTAGCCATTTCTAATCACTCCTGACACTCGCCCTGCGGCGACGTCGGTATCCATCTAGCCAGGTCTCTCAGCGCTTCTTTCGGATCATTGCACGGCGCGGTCCGCGCTTGGTGCGCGCATTCGTGCGCGTGCGCTGACCGCGAACAGGCAACCCTTTCCGGTGCCGAATCCCGCGGTAGCAGTTGAGATCCTTGAGTCGCTTGATGTTCATCTGCACCTCGCGGCGCAGATCACCTTCGACCATGTACTCCGCTTCGAGCACGTCACGGATCTTACGGATCTCGTCTTCAGTGAGCTCGTCAGTCTTGACGGAACCCTCTACTTTCGCCTTCGCCACCACCTCGAGTGCGGTCGTGCGACCGATCCCATAGATGTACGTCAGCGCGATATCAATGCGCTTTCGACGCGGAAGGTCAATGCCGGCAATACGTGCCACGTTGCGCTCCTAACCTGTCATCCCTGTCGTTGTTTGTGCCGCGGGTTCGTACAGATAACCCGCACCACGCCTTTACGACGGATGATCTTGCATTTGTCACAAATCTTCTTAACCGAAGGACGTACTTTCATGTCTTATCTCCGCGGGTTCACTCGCCGGCCTTGCCGTTGAGAGCCCTTGGTGTAACGCCGGGTCTCGCGACCCGGTGAGTGCTATTACTTTGACCGGTAGGTAATGCGACCGCGGGTCAAATCGTATGGGGACAGCTCGACGGTCACTTTGTCTCCAGGGAGAATCTTGATGAAGTGCATCCTCATCTTCCCGGAGATGTGCGCGAGCACTTTGTGGCCGTTCTCCAACTCCACGCGAAACATCGCGTTGGGCAGGGGCTCGACCACGGTCCCTTCGACTTCAATGACCTCTTCTTTCGCCATCATGACCTATCGTTCGTGTGCGTGTGCTGTGAACCGAGTTGCCTCAGATACGCAGCTTTCCTTGCGTTTCCCAACTTTGCGTAGCGCAAGGGCGGGATTGTTTACATGTTCAATTCGGCAGAGTCAAGCGACTGGACTCTCCGCGTCAACCCACGACCTCGCGGATCCTCGCCTCGATTTCTGCCGGAGCACCCTCGCCCTGTACGTTCAACAACTTGCCGCGATCTTGGTAATACGCGATCAGCGGCGACGTCTTCGATTCGTAGCTCGCGAGGCGTTGGCGGATCGCTTCGGCCTGATCATCGGGCCGTCGGACCAGATCACCCCCGCATTTGTCACAGACACCCTCCTGCTGAGGGGGGCTGAACTCGGCGTGATACGACGCACCGCACCCGGGACACGACAGACGTCCGCCAAGCCGCCGTACGACCTCCGACTCCGACACACGGATGTTGACCACCCCTTCGAGCTCGATGCCCATCGCGGCGAGCGCTTCGGCCTGAGCGACGGTTCGCGGAAACCCATCCAAAATGAAGCCGCCTGCGGCATCGTCAGCGCGAAGACGCTCGGCAACAATTCCGATCACGACGTCATCCGGGACCAGGTTGCCGGCATCCATGAACTCGCCGGCCTTCTTGCCGAGCTCGGTGCCGGTGCGACGGGCCTCGCGCAACATGTCGCCGGTCGAAATCTGAGGGATGCCAAAGTCGTCCGCAAGCCGTTGGGCCTGAGTGCCTTTCCCGGCCCCCGGGGGGCCCAAAAACATCAACTTGCGTTTCGCCATCATGGCACCTCAAAAAACAGGCGCCGCTCCCGGGCGAACCGAGAGCGGCGGCTAGTGTCTGTGCGAATCAGCTCTCGTCGTCGTCGCTGGACGACTTGTCGCGCCCTGCAATGCGTCCGGCCGATCCTGCTCCCGCCTTCGAACTGAAGTCGTCGTAGTGGCGGGTGATCATGTGGTTCTCGATCTGGTTCACGGTATCGAGTCCCACACTGACGGTGATGAGCAAGCTCATACCGCCGAGGTAGAAACTGATGCCGAGCTTGTCTTGCAGGATGAAGGGCATCAAGCAGACCGCGCTGATGTACACCGCACCGGCGGCCGTCAAGCGGCTCATCACGGTGTCGATGTACTCCGCCGTCTTTCGACCCGGTCGAATCCCCGGAATGAAGGCGTCGGCCTTCTTCAGGTTGTCGGCCATATCCACGGGGTTCACTTGAACCGCCGTATAGAAGAAGCAGAAGAACACGTTCAGGAACGTGTAGAGCACGTTGTAGCGCCAGTCGCCCGGGATCAGTGCGCCCTGGACCCACTGTGCGATCGGGTACTGATCGAAGTAGCTCGCGATCGTCGACGGAAAGATCAGGATCGACGACGAGAAAATCGGGGGGATCACGCCGGCCATGTTCACCTTCAGCGGAAGGTGATGCGACTGGCCGCCGTAGATCCGGCGTCCGACCATGCGTTTGGCGTACTGCAGCGGGATCCGACGCTGAGCGCTTTCAAAGAAGGCGATAAACGCCGTCGTCGCCAACGCGATGAGCCCGATCGCGACGACGGTGAACGTCGACAGGCTTCCGGACTCCGCCTGGGTGAACATCTGGAAGATCGCCTGGGGAAACCCGGAGATGATCGAGGCGGTGATGATCAGCGAGATCCCGTTGCCCACCCCGCGCTCGGTGATCTGCTCACCAAGCCACATGACGAACACCGTGCCGGCCGTCAACGTGATGACGACCATCAAGCGGAACGTCCAACCCGGCTCCACGAGCAGGCCCAGCTCCGGGTTTGAGTTATGCTGATTCTCGAGAAAGAACGCGATGCCGAAACCCTGAATCGCGCTCAGCACCACGGTGCCGTACCGCGTATACTGGGTGATCTTGCGGCGCCCGGCCTCCCCCTCCTTCTGCATCCGCTCGACCGCCGGAACGACGACCGTCATCAGCTGAAAGATAATCGACGACGAGATGTACGGCATAATGCCGAGGGCGAAAATACTCGCCATCTCGAACGCGCCACCGGTGAAGAGGTTGAGGAGGCCCATGAAGCCGCCGCCCGCACCACTCACCATCGCCGACATCGCCGCGCGATTCACGCCCGGCAACGGCATGAACACGCCCACACGATAGATCGCGATCAGCGCGAACGTGAAGATCAGCCGATTGCGCAACTCGGCATTCTGCGTGATGTTCGAGAACTTGCTTGCCACGTCAGACGACCTCGACCGAGCCACCGGCCGCCTGAATCTTGGCGGCCGCCGTCTTGGAGAACTTCGTCGCTTTGACGGTCAGCGCCTTGCTGAGCTCGCCGGTGCCGAGGATCTTGACGCCGTCGTCCTTCTTCCGCGTCAGGCCACGGGCCTGCAGCGCTTCGTAGTCGACCACGTCTCCGGCCGCGAACACTTCTTCGAGGTCGCTCAGATTGACGATGCTGTAGTCCAGCGCGTTGCGGCTGACGAAGCCGACTTTCGGCAATCGTCGATGCAACGGCGTCTGGCCGCCTTCGAAACCGGCTTTGACGCGGCCCCCGGAGCGTGACTTCTGCCCCTTCTGGCCCCGACCGGACGTCTTGCCCAGCGTGGAGCCTTCACCGCGACCGACGCGTTTCCGATTCTTCGTAGCGCCCGCAGCGGGCTTCAAGTTGCTTAGATTGGTAGCCATTTTAAACCTCCGCAACCTCAACGAGGTGGAAGACCTTACCGATCATCCCACGCATCGAGGGTGTATCATCGACGATCACCGCCTGCTGAGTCTTGCGGAGCCCGAGGCCCTCCAGGGCCTGAAGCTGGCGGATGTTCTTCCCCGCCGTGCCACGCACCAATGTTACTTTCAGCTTTGCCATATCATCCATCCTCTCGCGACGGCGGTGCGAACCTATCACAGGTCGTCACGCGCGGCGCCGAGTCAAATCAGTCGTCAGTTTTGGCTGCCTTCTCTTGTCCCAACCGCCGGCGATACTCGTCGGGGTCAAACAGCGTGCTCAGCCCTTGCATCGTGGCGCGCACGATGTTGTGGGGGTTGTTCGAGCCGAGGCTTTTGGTGAGAATGTTGTTCACACCGGCGGCCTCGAGAATCGCACGAACTGCACCGCCGGCGATCACGCCGGTACCGATGCTGGCCGGCTTGAGCAGGACCGAACCGGACCCGAACTTGCCGATCACTTCGTGCGGAATCGTGTCGTTGACGATCGGGACGGTGATCAGACCCTGGCGAGCCTTCTCAGCGCCCTTGCGGATCGCCTCGGGGACCTCGTTGGCCTTTCCGTGCCCGACGCCCACGCGCCCTTTTCCATCCCCAACAACCACGAGCGCGCTAAAGCTGAAGCGACGGCCGCCTTTGACGACCTTTGCGACGCGGTTGATGTTGATGACGTTTTCTTCGAATTCCGAATCTTCACGTCGACGGCGATTTCCACCAAAAGCCATGGTCTTCTCCTAAAAATCCAACCCGGCTTCACGAGCGCCGTCTGCAACGGCGGCCACGCGACCGTGGTAAATGTATCCATTGCGGTCGAACACCACCGCGCCGACACCTTTGTCTTTGGCGCGCTCGCCGACAAGCTTACCGACCTGCTTCGCGCTGGCGGCTTTGTCGAGGCCATCGAAACCCTCCTCGAGGGTCGATGCCGCGGCCAGGGTGACACCATCGGTATCGTTGACGATCTGGGCGTACATGTGCCGGTTGGACCGGTACACCGTGAGGCGCGGCCGTGCGGCTTCGCCGAAGATGCGTCCACGCACGCGGCGCTTGCGCCGTGATCGATCGCTGACTCGTTCTTTCTTGCTGAGCATAACCCATTCCTTCGTACGGGGCCGGAGCCCCGAATCCAACGATTAGCCGGCGGACTTTCCTTCTTTGCGGATGATCCGCTCTTCTTTGTACTTGATGCCTTTGCCCTTGTAGGGCTCCGGCTTGCGCAGGCTGCGGATCTTGGCTGCGACCTGACCGACGATCTCTTTGTCGGCGCTATGCAGTTGGATCGCGGTCTGCTGAACGGTGGCTTCCACGACCGACGGGAGCTCGAAGTAGATCGGGTGGCTGTAGCCGAGATCAAAGCGGATGAAATCCCCTTTCTTCTCGGCGCGGTAGCCGACGCCGTTGATCTCGAGCAACCGGGTGAAGCCGGTGTTCACGCCGTCGACCATGTTGGCGACGAGGCTACGCACGAGGCCCTGGTGGCTGCGAGACTCCCGGGAGTCGTCTTTGCGCGACACGGTGATCACATCACCCTTCATGTCGATCGCGACGACGTTGGACAGGGTGCGCGTGAGCTCACCTTTGGGTCCTTTCGCCGTGACGGTGCTGCCCGAGATCTTGACGGTGACCCCTGCGGGGATCGTAATCGGTTGTTTTCCTACGCGACTCATGGCGAGCTCCTAGTAGACGGTGCAAAGCAGTTCGCCGCCGATGTTCTCGGCGCGTGCTTCGCGGTCGGAGATGACACCATGGGACGTCGACAAGATCGCGAGCCCCAGGCCATTGAGCACCGGCGGGATCGCGTCGGCGCCGACATAGCGGCGGCGCGACGGCTTGCTGACTCGCTGTAGTTTGCGAATCAACGGCACCCCATCGTTGTCGTACTTAAGCCCGATGCGGACCGCGCCTTGCGGTCCTTCGTCGAGCCACTGCACGTCACCAATGTAGCCGTACTGACTGAGAATTTTTGCCACCGCGAGCTTGAGCTTGCTGCCGGGCATCTCAACTTGCGCGTGCTGGGCACGCTGCGCGTTGCGGATGCGGGTCAACATGTCCGCGATCGGATCTTGAATGACTGCCATCGTGTTGCTCCTTCGAGACGGTTCTCGCGGCTCGTTCACCCGCACACGGACGGATGACGTTCAGGCCGCGAGCCTGAGTCGACGAGTAGCTGGTGTTACCAGCTCGCCTTAACCACACCGGGCAATTGGCCTTCATGGGCCAACTGTCGGAAGCAAATTCGACACATGTCAAACTTGCGCATATACGCGCGCGGACGCCCGCACAGTGGACAGCGATTGTACTCGCGGACCCCAAATTTTGATTTGCGCTTCGCCTTGGCGATTAGCGATTTTTTGGCCATGGCCCAGTCCTGTTACCGTTCTTCACGACGGATGAACGGCATCCCAATGTGTCGGAGGAGACTACGTGCCTGGTCGTCGTCGGGGGCGGACGTCACAATCGTGATGTTCATTCCGCGTACCTTGTCGACCTTGTCGTACTCAATCTCCGGAAAAATGATCTGCTCGCGGACTCCCAGCGAGTAGTTCCCGTGACCGTCGAATGCCTTGTCGCTGATGCCTTTGAAGTCACGAACGCGCGGCAGTGCGACATACACGAGCCGATCCATGAACTCCCACATCCGCTCCCCACGAAGGGTCGCTTTCACACCGATCGGCATCCCTTCGCGAAGCTTGAAGGCTGCGATGGAACGACGGGCGCGAGTCACGACCGCTTTCTGACCGGTGATGAGACCGACCTCGATCACGGCGGAGTCGATGACCTTCGGGTTCTGCACCGCTTCGCCGAGGCCCATGTTCAAGACAACTTTCTTGATCTGGGGGACTTCGAAGGGGTTCGTGAATCCGAACTCCTCCATCAGCGCGGGCCGAACTTCGGCGTTATATTTTGCAAGCAACATACTCATTTTCGGACTCTCCTCGTCGGCGGGTTTCAATACCACCGTTCCGAATCCCCGGCGCGATTTGTCGCGACGGTTGAAGGGGCGTCTGTGTAGCCGACCGCCCCGGCGTAGTCAACTCAATCGACGCTATCGAACAGTTCGCCGGTCTTGACCCCGACGCGAACTCGTCGCAGCTTGCCCTCGCCGCCCAAACTGGCGAGCGCGGACTTCTCGTCGTCGAACAATTCGCCGCCCTTGCCTGCAAACTTCTTGCGGGTCCGGGTCGGCCCATCGAGCTCGGCGGAGTACAACGCGACGTTGGACGCGTGGATCCAGTTCTCCATCTCGACGCGCGCGCCTTCGGCGCCCGTGACGGGATTGGGCTTCTGGTGTTTCACGATCATGTTGCGGCGCTGAACCTTGACGCGATTCTTTGCCGTGTCGACCGCGATCACCTCACCTTTGGTGCCCGCATCTTTGCCGGTCGTGACAACGACCTGATCTTTCATTTTAACGTGCATGGTCTTTCCTTTCCTACAGCACTTCGGGCGCAAGGCTGACGATCTTCATGTATCCGCCGGCACGCAGCTCGCGGGCGACGGGCCCGAAGATACGCGTTCCGAGCGGCTGACCCTGGGGGTCGATCAGGACGGCGGCATTGTCGTCAAAGCGGATGTGCGTGCCATCGGCGCGCGACAACTCTTTGGCGGTCCGCACCACGACGGCCTTCTTGACGTCGCCCTTCTTCACTTTCGAGTTCGGCAGGGCTTCTTTGATCGACACGACGATGATGTCACCGACGGACGCATAGCGCCGCTTGGACCCGCCGAGCACCTTGATGCACTGCACTTTTTTGGCGCCCGAGTTGTCTGCAACATCGAGCCTGGATTGCATTTGAATCATGTCGTACCTCTGCTTGGCATCGGCCCGTCAAAGCGCGATCAAACGATCGGAGCTTTCTCGAGGATCGTTTTGATCTTCCAGCGCTTCTCTTTGGACATCGGACGAGTCTCTTCAATGAGGACTTTGTCCCCGATCCGAGCTTCGTTCGCAGCGTCATGCACTTTGTAGCGCGTGCGCTCCTTGACGTATTTCTTGTACTTCGGGTGCATGTAGCGACGCACGATGCCGACGACGACGGTCTTATCCATCTTGTCGCTCACGACGTGACCCATGCGCGTCTTGCGTTGTCCCCGAGTGCTTGTGCTTTCGTCAGCCATTTTCTTCCTCGATCATCCAAGGGTCCCGGGGGACCTTCAGCCTTGCAACTGTGTAATGACGGTCAACAGACGTGCGATGTCCCGACGCTTCTCGCGGAGCTCGGAGACACGCTGCAGCTGCCCGGTGAAATGCTTCATGCGCAGTCGAAACAGCTCGTCGCGGAGCTCGCGCTCCATCTCGATCAACTCGGCCGCCGACTTGTCTCGCAGTTCTGCCGCTTTCATAGTCCTGCTCCTCGAACCACAAACTTCGTCTTACAAGGCAGCTTGTGTCCGGCGAGCCGGAACGCTTCCGCTGCGACTTCTTCGGTCACACCGTCCATCTCGTAGAGGATGCGGCCCGGCTTGATGATCGCGACCCATTCTTCGGGGGAGCCCTTACCTTTCCCCATGCGGGTCTCGGCGGGCTTCCGCGTGATCGGCTTGTCTGGGAAGATGCGAATCCAGACCTTGCCACCACGCTTGATGTAGCGGGTCATCGCGATACGAGCGGCTTCGATCTGGCGCGCGCTGAGTCGGACGGGCTCGACGGCCATGAGGCCGAACTGCCCGAACGCCACGGTGCTGCCGCGAATCGCTTTGCCGCCCATGCGGCCTTTATGTGTTTTGCGCCACTTGACGCGCTTTGGACTCAACATCGTTCCACTCCTACCGGCGAGGCCGGTTCATACATACGAGTCAGAGGTTCACGTCGGCGGGGTGGATCTCACCTTTGTAGATCCACACTTTGACGCCGATGATGCCATACGTCGTCTTGGACTCGGCGAGGCCGTAGTCGATATCGGCGCGCAGGGTGTGCAACGGCACCTGCCCTTCGCGATACCACTCCCGGCGGCTCATCTCCGCGCCGCCGAGTCGGCCGGCGGCGTTGACCCGAATCCCCTTCGCACCGAACTTCATCGCCGTCTGCACCGCTTTCTTCATCGCGCGGCGGAAGCCGACACGACGCTCCAGCTGGGTCGCAATCGACTCCGCGACGAGCTTGGCGTCGAGCTCGGCTTTGCGGACTTCCTGGATGTTCAGGAAGATCTCGCTACCGGTGCGGCGCTGCAGATCGTCTTTGAGGTTCTCGATGCCGGTTCCGTGGCGACCGATCACGACACCCGGCTTGACGGTGTGAATCGTGACGATCACTTTCTTGGCCATCCGCTCGATTTCCACCTTGGAGATCCCCGTGTGACCGAGTTTCAACTGGATGTACTTCCGCAGCGCGATGTCCTCGTGGAGCCACTTCGCGTAGTTTTTCTCCTCGTACCACTTGCTCGCCCAGGGGCGAATGATGCCGAGTCGAAATCCTGTTGGATGTATTTTCTGACCCATCGGTACTCTCCTCAGGCCCGCGGTTGCAGGACGACGGTAATGTGACTCGAACGCTTGTTCAGCCGCGTGGCCCGACCTTGAGCACGCGGAAGGAATCGTCGCAGGGTCGGACCTTCGTCCACCTGCAGATCCGCAACCACGAGATCGTCGAGATCCCAGTTCAGCTCACGGGACTCTTCGATGTTGTACATCGCGGAGTCGATCAGCTTGCGCAGCATCGGTGACGCGCGCTTGGCCGTGAACAGAAGAATGTCCATCGCCTCGGCGACCGGCTTGTTGCGGATCAAGTCCGCGACAATACGTACCTTGCGCGGTGCGATACGCACGTTGCGAAGGGACACCCGGTTGGGGCGATGTTGTCTGCGTTTTGCCTTACTCATGGCCTGCTTCCGTTTATCGACGGGCCTTTCTATCAGCCGCGTGGCCGTAGAAAGTCCGCGTTGGTGCAAATTCACCCAGTTTGTGGCCGACCATATTCTCGGTGACGAACACCGGGACGAATTCACGCCCGTTGTGCACCGCGAAGGTCAACCCGACCATTTCGGGAACCACCATGGAGCGACGGCTCCAGGTCTTGATTGCACGACGGTCTCCGGTCTCGAGCGCTTTCGCGATCTTGCGGCGGATGCCGGCGTCAACCCAAGGTCCTTTTTTCAATGAACGTGGCACGTTCGCTCCTTCCTATCTGATCAGCGACGCTTCTTGCGACGCTTCACGATGAATTTGGTGGTTCGCTTGTTCTTCCGAGTCTTCTTGCCCTTGGTCGGCACGCCCCATGGTGTCACCGGGTGACGGCCACCGGACGTACGTCCCTCGCCACCACCGTGCGGGTGATCGACGGGGTTCATCGCGACGCCGCGAACGGACGGTCGCTTGCCGAGCCAACGGGTGCGTCCCGCCTTGCCGGACTCTTGATTCTCGTGCTTGGGGTTCGACACCGCGCCGATCGTCGCCCGGCACTCCATGAGCACCTTGCGGAGCTCGGAGGACGGGAGGCGCAGCAGCGCGTACTTGCCTTCCTTCGCCATCAACTGCGCCCAGGTGCCCGCGGAGCGGACCATCTGGCCACCCTTGCCCGGGCGGAGTTCCACATTGTGGATCACCGTACCGAGCGGGATGTATTTCAGCTTGAGCGTGTTGCCGGGTTTGATGTCGGCGTGCGCGCTCGAGATGACCTGATCGCCGACCACGACTTTCTGCGGGGCGAGGATGTACGCTTTCTCGCCATCGGCGTAGTGCAGCAGCGCGATGTACGCGGAACGGTTCGGATCGTACTCGATGCTGGCGATCGTCGCCGGGACACCGGTCTTGTTCCGCTTGAAGTCCACGATGCGGTAGCGCTGTTTGTGGCCGCCACCGCGGTGGCGCACAGTGATGTGCCCCGAGTGGTTGCGGCCGCCCGACGAGGACGTCTTTTCGGTCAGGCTCTTGAGCGGCGGCGTATTCGAGAGTTCCTCGAAGTCCGTCCGTCTCATGTGCCGTCGTCCCGGGGACGTCGGATTGTAGGATTTAATGGCCATTAGATTTCTCCCTCGGCGTCGCCGCCCTCGAGTGCGAACAGGTCGAGAGCTTCACCGTCGTGCAGGGTAATGACGGCCTTCTTGAAGCCGCCACGGCGTCCGGTCCAACGACCGACACGCTTGGGCTTCGAGGGCATCGTCATGGTGTTCACGGACTTCACGGTCAGACCGAACAACTTCTGAACGGCGTCCTTGATCTGTGATTTCGTCGCGTCGCGTTTGACCCGGAAGACCACTTTGTCGCCACCTTCCATCATGGCGGTCGTCTTCTCAGTCATCACGGGGCGAATCAGGATGTCGTATGCGTTGCTCATGAGAGCACCTCCTGGACCTGCGCGACCGCCGACTTCGAGATGAAGAGGATGTCGTACTTGAGCAGGTCCTCGACGTTGAGGCCCTCGGCTGCCAGGTACTTCGCGTTCTTCAGGTTGCGAACCGACAGGCGCAGGGTCTCGTTGTGCGTCACGGCGCCCGCGGCGTCGCGTTGCGTGGTGTCGACGAACAGCGCCTTGGGAGCACCGAAGCGGCTGAGAACCGACGCCGCATCCTTAGTCTTGATCACCGGGAAATCGAGCATGTCGATGACACGGATCTGCTTCTCGGCGGCCTTCTGGCTCAGCGCGGAGCGCAGTGCTGCACGGCGCTTCTTCTTCGGCATCGCGTAGCTGTAGTCACGCGGCGACGGACCGAAGACCGTACCACCGCCCACCCAGTGGGGTGCGCGGATCGTGCCCTGACGTGCGCGGCCGGTGCCTTTCTGACGCCATGGCTTTCGCCCGCCGCCTCGCACTTCGCTGCGCACTTTCGTTTTATGGGTACCCGCACGACGGCGGGCTCGCTGCCAATTCACGACCTCCCAAAAGAGGTGCTCGCGAATTTCCGTTGCAAAGATCGCGTCGTCGACGTCGATCTCTCCCGCGGTCTTGGCCGTGCCAAGGTCGTAGATGTCCAGCTTCATGTTCTCACTCCTGCGCCGCTCTGATCGTTGCTCGAGCGTGCGAAAAAGTTATTCGGTCGGGGTCAAACCCCCGACTCGATCAGGTTTTGATTTCGACGTCCACGCCGGCCGACAGGTCGAGCCGCATCAGCGCATCAAGCGTCTGCTGCGTGGGCTCGAGGATGTCGAGGATGCGTTTGTGGGTTCGAATCTCGAACTGCTCACGCGACTTCTTGTCGATGAACGGTCCACGAAGGACAGTCCAACGGCTGATCTTTGTCGGCAGGGGAATCGGACCCGCAATACGTGCGCCAGTGCGGCGCGCCGTGTCCACGATTTCCGCCGCGGAAGCATCAAGGAGCTTGTAGTCGTACGCCTTGAGCTTGATGCGGATTTTGTCACTAGCCATTTCCACTCCTGACCCGAACCAGCCGGTTCGGTGAATCCATCAAATCTTCACATCACCCGCATTTCGTGCGGACTTCCGTACCGTCCGCGAAACGCGGGATCGAACGGAGGCGGGACCATACAGTAGCGATATCGAGAGATCAAGGTGATCGCTCAAAATGTGAGGCGAGGATCTCGAACGCGGGCCGTCGTGTGCTCAGGGAGGTGGCGCGAACGGCGCCACGCGATCGAAGAACGCCCAGATCGCCGACGCGAAGTCGAATTCTCCCGAGGGGCTCGAGCAGAGCGGATTCGTGGTCGCGAAGCGAGCCGGCATCGACGCCCAGTCGCGTCCACCGTCTGGATGGCACAGCGACAGCGGGACTTCGCATCGTAGCGCCTGGCACGTCTCGCCACGCGGATTGTACCGCGCCGAGCAGCGGTGATCGCTTCGCAGCAGCTCCTCGTGTTCGGCCAGCGTCCAGCGTGTCTTGCCCAGGCAATCGGGCACATCGGCAAAGGGATTGGTGCGATCGTCCTTCATCGAGATGAACATCGTCGGCACCCTCGGACGCTCGCTCTCGCAGAGTCGCTCGCCGGCCCTTCCGCCCATTCGATGGGACGTCTGCGCGACCGCGAGGACGCCGTCCATCGCGCACGTGACCCGGGTCGCGGCGTAGCCCCCATTGCCATGGCCGATGATGTAGATCCGCCGCATGTCCAGGCACAGCGCCTCCGAGACGGCGCGGATCGTCAGGACGGCATCTTCGATATCGCCGGTGGTGAGCCAGGTCGACCCGACGTCGTCGTCCGGAGGTACGATCATGACGAATCCGTCGCGATCAGCGAGGGCGGCGAGATCGCCGATCTGGAAGATATGGTCCGGCGACTGCAGGACGTCGTGGAACATCACCAGAACGGGTGCGGGGCGCTGAGGGTCGTACTGCGGCGGAATGCGGACGCCGACCTTCGCGCCACCCATCGGCCGATCGAGCCACCAAACACCGGGCTCGCGCGCACTTCCGCAGCCCGGTGAACCGCCGTCGGGGCGGCCCGCGACGTCAGCGGCTGCCTGCCCCGCGTCACGGGGCGGAGGAGTCGGCGGCAGCGCGGTCCGCACCAAGGCGTTGGGGACCTTTCCGCGCTGGCTGGTCGGCAGCGTCGAGTCCGCGGGCTCCATCGGGTCGTGGGCGACGAATGCGACGACGATGAGCGCGGCCAGAGTCACGAGGGCTGCGATCCATCGACCGTATCCGCGGGCGGGAGCGAGCACGGGTGTCGGTCGCCTTCGTTCCGCGCTTCCGACGGCCCGTGGGCGGGCGGACGGCTCACCACGCAACACGCGAGCGACGACAGCGAGCGTGGGTCGGGTCGACGCGTCTTTCCGGAGCATCGCCCCCACGAGATCCCGGACGTCAGCGGACGGTGTACGTTCGAGGGACGGCGGCGCGTCGAGCAGGTGAGCCATCGCGAGCTCCAACATCGTCGTCCGGGTGAACAGACGGCCACCACTGAACATCTCGAACAACACCACCCCAAACGCGTAGACGTCCGTGGGGGCGCCGATCGTACCGGCACGCAGTTGCTCAGGGCTCATGTAACCCGGTGTGCCAATGACGACGCCCGTCTTGGTGATATCGGCGTGTTCGACCCCCGCGAGCTTCGCGACCCCGAAGTCCAGAAGCATCGCCTTGGGCCCCGTCGATCCTTCGGTGATCACGATGTTGGCGGGCTTGATGTCGCGGTGCGTGATGTCTCGGGAGTGGGCGTGGGCGATGGCGTCGGCCAACTGAATGGCGACGTTCAGGACCACACTGGGGGCGGGGCCGCTCATCAGCCATTCGTCGAGCGTGGGTCCGCGCACATACTGCGTCACGAGAAACGGGGCGCCCTCGGCCTCCTCACCAAAATCGAAAACCCGTACGCAGTTCGGGTGATCGAGGCGTGCGAGCGCTTCCGCCTCGAGACTGAACCGTTGGCGCGCTTCGTCCTGCGCGCTCTTGAGAAACTTGATCGCGACGGGCCGCCGCAAATCGAGGTCGCTCGCCAACCAGACATCCCCGAAGCCGCCCGACCCGAGTTTCTCCTCTAGCCGGTACTTCGCGGTGATCAGATCGCCGGCGGTTCGTTCCATCAGTGCAGCATAGCATCGACGACGCCGAACGGTCGCCACGAGCGACCGGCGCGTGTTGTCATGGCATGGAGCCGAACGGAGCGGCGCGCTGGAAGAAGGACCAGATCTCGCCGGCGAAGTTGAACTCGCCGGCCGGACTTCGGCACCACGGGAGATCTGTGGCAAACCGAGAGGGCATGGACGCCCAGTCACGACCGCCCTTTGGGTGGCACAGGGTCAGCGGTACCTGGCACTTCAGCGCCTGGCAGCTGCGGCCGCCCGGATCGTAGCGCGAAGAACACTGGTGCTCGTTTCGAAGCAGATCTTCGTGAGCAGGTAACGACCAGCGTCTCCGGCCCAGGCAATCCGGGACATCGGCGATCGGGTTGGCGGGATCGTCGCGCATCGAGACGAGCATCGTCGGCGCTGGTGGCCGCTCGCCGTCGCATCGCATGTCGCTCACGTCGCCGCCCAGTCGATGCGACGTCTGGGCGATCGCGACGACGCCGTTCAGCGCGCACGCGAGCCCCGTCGCAGCGTAGCCCCCGTTGCCGTGCCCGATGACGTAAATGCGCCGCATGTCGAGGCACAGCGACTCCGAGACGAAGTGGATCGCTCCGGCGGCCTCGTCGAAATCGCGGCGCGTGAGCCAGGTGGACCCCACGTCGTCGTCAGCCGGCACGATCACGACGACGCCGTCCCGATCGGCGAGCGCCATCAGGTCGGCGATCTTGAGCATATCCGTGGGAGCCTGCAACACGTCGTGGAACATGACGAGGATCGGCGCCGGCTGGTGCGCGTTGTATTGCGGGGGTACGCGCACCCCGACCTGATCGCCACCCGACGCCCGCTTCAGCCAGTGATCACCAACGCCCAGCTCACGTCCGCAGCCGGTTGAGCCACCATCGGGGCGAGTCGCGGCGTCGACGATGGCGGCGGACGCACCCGCGTCCCGCGCCGGCGCAGACGCGGTGCTCGCGGTCCGGACCAGCGGATTCGGTGGCCGCGTCACCGCGGGCTGCACTGGGGCGTCATCAGCTTGCATCCTGACGTAGGCGGCCACCACGAGCGCGACGGCGACGGAGCCGAGGATCCATCGACGGTAGGCACGAGGTGGGGTCGGTTGTGGGTGGCGACGTTCCTCGCCCCCAGCCGCCGATGGAGGGGTGAACGGCTCGCCCCGCAAGACGGCTGCGACGACGACGACGGATGGTCGGGTCGCGGCGTCCTTCTGAAGCATCGAGCGAACGAGATCCCTGATATCGGCCGATGGCGCCGACGCGAGCGTCGGCACGGGCTCGAACACGTGCGCCATGGCGAGTTCGAGCATCGTCGGCGCGACGAATGGTGGTCGTCCCTCGAACATTTCAAACAGCAGCACGCCAAAGGCGTAGATGTCGGTCGGGGCGGCAATGGCGCCGGCACGCAGTTGCTCGGGGCTCATGTACCCAGGTGTCCCGAGAACGACGCCCGTCTTCGTGATATCGGCGTGTTTGACCCCCGCGAGCTTCGAAACCCCGAAGTCCAGCAGCATCGCCTTTGGCCCGGTCGCCGCTTCGGCGATCACAATATTGGCGGGCTTGATGTCGCGGTGTGTGATGTTGCGCGAGTGCGCGTGGGCAAGAGCATGGGCGATTTGACTCGCGACCTTCAGGACCGCGTCGCCTGCCGGACGACGCATCAGCCATTCGTCGAGCGTCGGACCGCGCACGTACTCGGTCACCAAGTACGGAGCGCGTTGGTTGATCCCGCCGAAATCAAGAATCCTCACGCAGTGCGGATGGTCGAGGCGCGCAAGCGCCTCCGCTTCGAGGTTGAAGCGTTGGCGCGCTTCGTGGTCCGCGTGCTTGAGGAACTTGACGGCGACGTTCCGCCCCGACTCCAGATCGCGGGCCAGCCAGACGTCCCCAAAGCCGCCCGACCCGAGTTTGTCCTCGAGCCGGTATCTCGCGGTGATCAGATCGCCGGGTGTTTGCTCCATCCGTGCAGCATAGCACCGACAACCGCGAACGGTGAGCGACCGATCCCTGTCGGTCAGGGACCGAACGGCGCGGCGCGCTGGAAAAACGCCCAGATCTCGTCGGCGAAGGGGAACTTGCCGGCCGGGCTGTTGCACGTGATGGGGTTGTTGGTGACGAGCCGGGTACGCATCGTCTCCCAGTCGCGCCCACCGCGCGGACGACAGAGCCGCAGTGGCGACTGGCAGGCGAGGTCCTGACAGATGGGGCCGGAGGGATCATACGCGCCCTTACACTGGTGGGCGCGACGCTCCACCTTCTCGTGCTCCGCGAGCGTCCACTTCACGTGACCGAGGCAGTCGGGCGAACCGTCGATCGGATTGGTCGG
>JBFIHF010000026.1:0-34864 GCA_041601915.1 Bradymonadaceae bacterium | reverse complement strand
TTCGAACTCGGGATCGCGAGATCCACCGTAGCAACCCACCTGTCCGCGGCGTTGGAGCGACTGGGCCTTTCCGCGCGCACCGATCTCGCGCGCGTCTGGCCGCTGCTCGAAGCGCGCGGGGACACGCGCCTCATGGCGATCGACGTGGACGGACGCTGGTTCACGGCACTCGTGGGCCTCGAGCTCGCCGAGACGATCGAAGGGCTGACCGGCGCGGAGCACGAAGTGATGTTTCACGCCGTGCGTGGCGCCTCGAACGCCGAAATCGCAGACACGCGCGGAACCTCATCGCGCACGGTCGCCAACCAGCTCGCGTCGATCTACCGCAAGCTCGGGCTGTGCTCCCGGACTGAACTCGCGGCATTCGTCGCGTAGCCAGCTGACTCACTCCACGTCGTACTCTTCGAGCTTGTTGTAGAGCGTTCGGCGCGACACGCCCAGCAGTCGCGCGGCCTGGCTGCGGTTGCCGCGGCACTTGTCGAGCGCCTCGACGATCGCGTCCGCTTCGGCCCGGCGGCGGTGCTCCTCGAGCGTATCGGTCTCGTCCGCCTTCCCCGCCTTGCGCGGGCGCTTGCTGACGCGGGCGAGCTCGCGCTCGACGTCTGCCACGCCGAGCTGCTCGGCATCCGACAGCACGACGAGCCGCTCGATGAGGTTCTGGAGCTCGCGGACGTTGCCCGGCCACGGCTCGAGGCGCAACCGCTCGATCGCCTCCTTCGTCAACTCGATCTGCCGGTCATTCGCCGCACCGAACGTCTCGGCGAAGTGCCGGGCGAGGCGCGCGATGTCTTCGCGTCGATCGCGCAGCGGTGGGCTCCAGATCGGGATCACGTTGAGGCGGTAAAACAGGTCCTCGCGGAACTCGCCCTCGTCGACCATCGTTTCGAGGTCGCGATGGGTCGCGGCGATGAACCGCACATTGGCCGACAGCGTCGCGGTTCCGCCGACGCGCTCGAACTCCCGATCCTGAAGGACGCGCAGCAGCTTGACCTGGGTCGCGGGGCTGATGTCGCCGATTTCGTCCAAGAACAGCGTGCCGCCCTCGGCGAGTTCGATGCGACCCGGTTTGCGCGTGACGGCGCCGGTGAAGGCGCCCTTCTCGTAGCCGAACAGTTCGCTCTCGAGCAACGTCTCGGGCAGCGCCGCGCAGTGCACCTTGACCAGCGGACCGTGGGCGCGGGCTCCGCTGTTGTGGATCGCGCGCGCGATGAGCTCCTTGCCGGTCCCGGTCTCGCCGCGCACCAGCACCGTCGCGGTGCTTTGCCCGGCGCGTCGCACGAGGTCGAACACCTCCTGCATCGCTTCGGCCTCGCCAACGAACTCGTCGTCGGGGGCGAAGGCGGGCGGCGCGTCAGGTTGGCTGCGCAAGACCTTGTCGAGCACGAAGATGATCTCGTCGCGCTCGAAGGGCTTGAGCATGAACTCCGCCGCGCCGCGTTTCATCGCGTCCACCGCGTCCGCGACACCGCCATGCGCGGTGAGCATGACGACGGGCAGGTCGGGCGCGCGCTCTTGGAGCGCGTCGAGCAATCGCATCCCGTCCATGCCCGGCATGCGCAGGTCGGTGATCACAGCGTCAATCGACCGGCGCGCCACGAGCGACAACGCCTCCGTGCCGTCTTCGGCCGTCTCGACCGCGTAGCCGGCCTGCTTGAGTAGCAAGCCGAGTACCGTCACGATCGCGGTGTCGTCATCGACGACGAGAATGGTTCGTTGTTTAGCCATGCCGTTCGTACTCGGGGTGACAGTCATGATGCACCAACGCTCACGGGGTGGGTAGGTACAGCGTGACCTGCGTCCCGCCATCGAGGCTCGATTCCAGGTCGATTCGACCGCCGTGCGCGTGCATCACCCGCCGTGCAAAGCTGAGGCCAAGCCCCGTCCCGGTGGCCTTCGTGGTGTAGAAGTCGTCGAACGCCCGCTCCATATCGCGCACCGCCATCCCATGACCGTCGTCGGCGATGCGCAGGACGAGGCCGCCCCAGTTGTTTTCGGCGTGCAGCCTGACATGCGAGCTCATCGCGTCGGCGGCGTTGGAGACGACGTTTTCGATCACCAGCGTGATCAGCTCCTCGTCTCCATCGCACAGGTCGAGTTCACCGAAGGTGGCCGAAAACTCGACCTCCGGGCTGGCGAGTGACGCGGCGCGCACCTGCCGCTCACAGACCTGCTTGAGGTCGAACGGCTGCCGACGCGGTTCCACGGCACTCATGCGATGGTAGCGGTCCACCATCGCTTCGATGCGTCGAATCTGCTCGTCCATGAGGAGCACGACATCATCGTGTTCGGTGTCCGCTCGCGACGCGAGCTCGACCTGCAGGTACTGCAGCGCCCCCTTGAGCGCCGCGAGGGGATTCTTCAGGTCGTGGGCCATCTGCGCGCTGAAGCGTCCGAGCGTCGCGAGTTCCTTCATGCGCTCGCGGCGGCGCAGCATCGCCATCACGATCTCTCGGAAGCCGACGACGCCCACGAACGCGAGCGCTGCGGCCACGAACAGCGCGAAGCCCAGGCGCCCCGTGCCAAAGAACAGCAGGTAACCCGATACGACCGCCAGCGCGATCGTCGTGCCGATGAGCCACCCGCTGGCCGCCACTTCGTAGTCGAGCAGCCGGAATCGCAGCGTCGCGACCGTGAGGGTGCCGGTCACCGCGAGGGTGCCGAGATGGCCGAGGTCCGGGATCCATGCGTAGAAGTTGTTGATCAGTTCCGTGCTGCCGAAGGCGAGGCCCACCACCAGTCCGGCGAGAATCATCCGTGCCCGTGTGGCCTCCTCAGGGTCCGCGGCATCGCGGGCATGTTTGGTGAGTCGATAGACCGCATAGAGCAACGGTGGAATCGTCCCGAGCAGGAAGAACGTCGCCCACAGCTGTGACGGAGGACTCTGTTCGTGGGACGGATTCTGCGCCAGCCACAACGCCCCCGTCACCGCGAGCCCCCCGAACACGACGTACACACCGGTCAAGAAGACGATGTGACGGCGGCGACGACCCACGAAGCTCAGGACGACGTGCAGCGCGAGCGGGATGAGGAGCGGCGAGGTGCTCACGTCGATCCAACGCCACCCCGCCCCGCCAAACACGTCGTAGATCGCGGACGCGAAGCTCCAGATCGTCATCGCCCCCACCAGCAGCAGCAGCGGCATCCGCAGCGGATTCCTCGCACCGCGTCGCAGGATCAGGATCGCGAGCCCGAGGTTCCCGGTGATCGCGACGATCGCGAGCCAGTTCGCGGCGAGAATGGCGGTCGAGTCCATGCGCCATCCTACGACGCTGTGCTAGCGATCGATAATGTTCAATTTGGTGAGGTCGAGCCCGCCCGTAAAGGCGTACGAGACGTAGTCGTCGTAGCCGTACACCACGATGCCGAACGGGATCTGGTTCTGCGACTCGATGAAGTGCGGTCCCGGGCGGACGGGGATGTGGGCCCGCGCGATGTTGTGGTCCCCCAGCAGCTCGTAGTCGTACTGGGTCAGGTCCAACGTCTGGCCATCGAGGCTCACGGTGAACCCCGGCTGGATCAGCACCGTCACGTAGCTGACGAAGTACGTGGTCGGGGTCAGGAACGAGTAGTCGGATCGGTACTGCTCTTCCGGCGGCACGAGGAAGAACGCGGGATCGCCGTTGTGGGAGCCGAAGGCCGGGTTCGCTTCGACCGATCCCTGACCGGACAGGAAGGCCCCGACCATCAGCGGCTTGCCCGACTCCGCGACGAACGTGACCTTCGCGCCGATGACGCAGCTCTCGCCGGCGTCGAGCGTGAACGCGCCCAACGCGGCGTTGTCCGAGAAGTCGCGACACGGCCGCGTGGCACCGCTGGTCTGGCGCAGCGCGTTCGGATTGCTCTGGTAGTTCAGATCGAAGCCCGTCTGGACCTCGGTCTGATCTTCGAGCGCCACGAACTTGAAGTAGGTGCCCTCGAGGGTGCGCGCGGCGCCATCGAGGCCACCGCGGATCTTCAGCGGCGCGGCGATGAACCGGCGCCCCCACGTCTCGACCGGAAACAGCTGCGACTCCAGGTGATCGCAGGCCGGCAGACCGTCCGGCACGTACGCGCACGTGTGACCGCCAAACACCGCGACAGGCTGCGATGCGGTGATCGTCGCCCCGGTCAGGTCCTCACCATCCTTGCGCGCGCCGAGGTTCAACACCTCAAACGGCTGCAGCGTCGCGGTGATCACACCCTGGTCATTCGGACCCGTGATCCCCGCAGAAGTACTCGGGTACAGGATATCCTGAAACGGGACGCCCGCACGCGACGGGCGCATCTTGATGTTGACGGTCGTGTTGGGCTGGGTGCCCACCACGGTGAGCGTCGAGGCGTAGCTCGTCGCGCTGCCCTGCGGCTTCCAGACTTCGTAGGACAGGAACGTGTAGTTCTCCGTCAGGGCGCTGGTCGGCAGCAACAGGCTCGCATCGTTGGTGAAGTTGTAGTTACAGCACAGCGGGTTGAACTGGTACGCGACGACCGGCTGCGTGGAGACCACGCGGTACCCGTTCGCGGTCAGCGTGCTCTGCTGATACGGCATCGTGCGGCGCGGCAGTACGAGCGTCATGATCGACTGCCGCGGCAGCGGGATCTTGTCCACGCGACCGGCAACGGCGAGCAAGCGCACTCCGTTCTGATCGACGACTTCGCTGTGCACCGTGACGAGATCGTCGCCCGGGAACTGAATGTCGGCGCCGACTGTGCGCTCGAAGTCCGCGAGCGCGAACTCGCCGTCCGCGGTGTAGACCGAAATCTGCGCGTCGAACTCCGTCGACGTATTCGCCAGCACGATCGCAAACGGTGGGTGCCGATCGGGGGGCAACACGTTGCCATCGTTGAGCAGCGCGTTGTCGAGCTCCACGGCCCAGTATTCACAGCCGATGTAGCTGTTCGTGATGTCGGCGAGCTGACAGCGGTTCAGGCAGTTGCCGAGCTCGCACTTCGACGACCCGCCGCACGACTGCGGATCCAACCACGCCGAGCCCGAATCGTTGCACACCTGGGCGGTCGTCTCGTTCACACAGCGCTTCGTGTTCGGCAGGCAGGCCACCTCCACACACTCGTCGCCGCGGCAGACGTTGGGCGGTGAAGTCGGGCACGAACCGGGCTCGGTCCCGGTGCCGTCGGCGTTGCACAGGTCGATCGCCGGCGTGTTCTCTTCGCGGCATCCCACGAGCTCGCCCGGCGTGCAGATCACCTCGGGCGCGACATCGCCCCCGTCGTTCAACCCACCGTCGCCGTTCCCGGTGTCGCGAAACACCGTCGGCATGTTGCCGCAGTTCTGACATGACGTCGTTAGTACGGCGGTCGCCAAGACCGCGAAAAGCAATGTGTTACTGCGCATGGCATCTTACTTTGCTTCGGGGGCCCACGGCGTCTCGCCTTCGTCAGCGGCACCGCATGGATGCAGTCCACCAGTATGCCAAACCCTGAACTTCTGGAACGCCTCGCTCGTGGCGAGGGTGGCACCGCTCAGCCGCTCGGGCATCGGTTTCTTAGATTTCTCGTGCACGCCGTCTTCGACCACGGTCCCCGCATCGGGCTGCTCCACGGCGAGCATCGCGCGCCGCTCCGTACCGACGCGCTGCAGCAGCGTCAGCTCGTTGTCGACGTAGCGGAACCACTCGTTGACCTCGCGGCGCGAGTGGTCGAAGCGAAGGTTGGCATCGGTGGCATTCTCGCGCGCCGCGTCGATGCGAACCTTGAGTTCGTCGAGCTGCGCGACGAGCTCGGCGATCGCCGTGGCATCGTCGGTGATCAGCGCATCGAGCTTCGGTTCCAGCGCGACGTAGTCCTTTCCAATGGAGGTGATGTCGGCGATGAACGCCCGGCACTGCGGGTCGTTGGTGTCTTCGATCACATTCGCTTCGCCTTCCTCGACGTCGAGTTCCGGCCGAAACAGGGTGTCTTTGAACACCACCGACAACACGAACGCCGCGACACACAGCACGGCGACGGCGACGCCGATCGCCAGCGCGCGGTTTCTGCGACTCCGTTCGTTGGCCTGCAGCCGATCGAACAGCTCGTCATCACCCTGATTGTTGCTCATGAACTTCCCTTGCGACAAACCGGGACACCATACGAGAAAGCTGCTGCAAAAACACCCAATTGTTGTATTCGTATTGCCAAGATGCTAAGTCAGGCGCCCCTGTAGGCGTGGCGCGGCAGAGAGGGGCTCCGCCTAGGCGGGGCGTCGCGAATAAACACCCAGCGAAGCTGGTTTGTGATAGCCGAGCAGCAGCCCCCCGGAGAATGCGTGGATACATCGACTTTTCTGAGACGACACCTTCTGGCCACTGAAGAAGAGACCCCGCGCCTGATCGAAATGGCGAGCGATGCCCTCGCGTCAGGCACGGACTTTCCCGTAGGTCCCGGAAATGAAGAACGGCTCTGGAGATACCTTCAGTACCCGTACTACCTCGGACTGTTCGCGCGGCGCGTCGTCATCGCCCCGGGCATTTCGCCGCACGTCAAAGAGAAGCTGTGCCACGCCGTCCTGCAGATCAATACGCACCTCGACGAGGGCCAAGAGCCCGGTCCGGGGCTCTTCCAACTCACCGCTTGGCTGGGTGAGGAGCGCACGCTGAGCCGCGAGGACTATCTGGGGCTGCGACGCGGACTCATCTGGCTGCCGCGGCTGACGGACAGCTACATCGAGCACGCAAACTTCATCTTCCCCGCGACGGAAGGCATCTTCCGCGATGCTGATATCAGCCGCGAGGAGAGCATCGAGCTGATTCTGATGCTGTTGACGGCCAAGGAAGCGATCGGCGCCCAAGGCCGCGAGATCTTCGATCACATCATGGGTCTGGGTTCGCTGACGAAGAGCCTCAAGCGCGAGGTCTGCCAGATCGTCGTGCAGAACGCGATCCCGTTCCCGCGCGGCGAGTACCAGCACCCGCTGGAGACGACCGCCGAAGAGCAAGACCGCCTCAGCATTCGCTTCCTGCCCGGCAATGTCCGTCGGCGCGCCGTCGTCTGGCTGTCGCGGCTGGGCCGCGATTCGCACGAGCTGCTCAAGCGCCTGCTCAAGCCGAACACCGTGCGTGGTTACGGCGGCGACCAGGTCGCCTCGGGGGCCCTCGACCTGCTCGACGAGCGCTGGTTCGACATCGAAGAGCCGATTCGCCTCGGCTTGCTACGCCGCGCCGCCGACCTGCCGGACACCGCCGTGCGCAAGCGCGCGTACATCCTCGGCGAGAAGTATCTGGGCCTCGATTTCCTGCGCCAGTCGCTCGACGACAAGGCCAAGAGCCTGCGCGAGTGGGCGAAGGACCGCCTCGAGCGACGCGACGCCGGCGAGATTCCAACCGAAGAGCAGCTCGCCGCCGAACTCGAGGAAGATCTCGAGGAGACCAGCGAGCCAGCTACCGCAGCCGCGTCCTAAGCGACGCCGCGCACTCGACCCACTCGACCCACTGCGGTTCGAGGGCAGCCCAGCGGAAACGCTGGGCTTTTTCGATCATCGGTTGTCGCAGCGCGGACACGTCGGCCTGCGTGATGTCTCCCCACGCCTCATCGACGAGCTGGACGGAGGGCTCGACGACGAGCTCCTGGGCGCCGGGCCAGCGCCCGACGAACGGGACGACGCCCGCCGAGGCGACTTCGAGCACCGAGACCGGCCAACCCTCGTGACGCCCGCCGGGTAACACACGCGACGGAAACACCGCGCGATCGCACTGCGCGAAGACCTCCGCCTTCATCGCGCCATCCGCCCACCCCCAGAAGGTCGCCTCGGGGGCCAGCCGACGAAGGGTGGACTCCTCGGGACCCGACCCGACAACGTGAATCGCGGCGCCCGACTCATGTAGCGCGCCCAGCGCTCGGTCGAAGCCCTTGATGTACACGAGTCGCCCGTACGCGAGGACGCCATCGCCCCCACCCACCGCCGCGACGGGGTCAAACCCCATCGGCAGCACATCGACCGTGGCGCCGAGCTTCACCGCAAGCGCCATCGACGGAACGGTCGTCGACTCCGGGCGTGCGATGTACCGCGTCAGCCGGCGGCGCAATGGGCCGGGCAACCGCGCGAGCGCGTGGACACCGGCGGAGTGACCGATCACAGCGCTCGGCCGACCGACGCGATCGCCGGCGAGGCGAGCCACGAGCCCTCCGGGGACCAGCCAGTGCCCGAGGTACAGATCGAACCGCGGGTGCCGGGCGAGCTCAGCGAGCATCGCCGCGATCGCCACCGGTGCCTCCGCCGCACGCCACGGCGCCCGATCGAGCGCGTCCGGAGCCCCGTCCGCGTTGAAGAGCGAGTAGCGACCTAGCCCCGCCGCAGTGTGCACCGGCTCGTCGTAGTCGCCCTGCCGCCAGGTGAAAATCGAGACGTCGTGCCCTGCGCGTTCCAAGACGCGCGCGTGGTCGCGAACGAAAGCTCCCGCGGACGGATTCTGCCGATCCGGCCAGCTACTGCTGATGCAGGCGATCCGCACGGCGTGCCATCCCCCGAATCAGGATTCGCGTGATCGGAAGCGCGACGCGGTGCGGCGCGAGGCCCGACACCTCGTCGGCGTACACGGGGCGCACCGGGACTTCCGCGATGCGTGCACCCATCTCGGCGAGATGCAGGATGATGTCGTTGGGATAGCCGTAGCGCGGATAGATGCGGTCAACCGGCAAGCGCTCCAGCGTTTTCAAGCGCAGCGCGGTGTACCCGCACTGGGCGTCATCGAGGTCGTCGAGACCGGCGACCAGTGCGGTCAGGCGCGCCAGTACCCGGGTACCGAACCGCCGAACGATCGGCATCCGGCGCGCTTCGGGATGAGCGAGGCGGTTTCCCTTCACGTAGTCCGCGGCGTTCGTCGCGATCGGGTGCAGCAGCGCGGGCAGGTCCTCGGGATCCATCTGATCGTCGCCGGCCATCACGACCGCAACGTCGGCGCCGAGGCGCGCCGCCTCGCCGTACCCCTCGAGGATCGCCCCACCGACGCCGCGATTGTAGCCGAGGCGCAGCACCGCGACTCGGCGGTCCCCAGCGCTCGCGGCGACCGCAGCGGCGTACGTACCGTCGGGGGACGCGTCATCGACGACGAGGACGTGATCGACCCAGGTTGGAATGCGGCCCAGTGTGCGAGCGATGATGCGCTCTTCACGGTAGGCGGGCACGACCACGGCGATGCGGAGGGCGTCGAACATCCGGCATCATCGCCCGTTATCGCTTGAGAAACCACTGCGCCGGATCGACGGGCTTGTTGCTCTTGCGCAGCTCGAAGTACAGACGCGCGCCGTCGAGGCTGCCGGACTCGCCGACCGCGCCGATCACCTGTGCGCGTTCGACCTTGGCGCCTCGTTCGAGCTCGGTTCGATCGAGGTGGCCATACGCCGATCGGTAGCCGCCGCCGTGGTCCACGACCACGACCAACCCCCAACCCTGCGCGGCACCCACGAACACCACTTCCCCGGCGTGAATGGCGTGGACGTCCGCGCCGACCGCGGCGCGGTAGGTCCAGCCGCCAGGCCGTACCAGCGGGGCCTCGGTACCAAACAGATGCGTGGCGGGCTGCGGAATCGGCCGCGCCAGTGTGCCTTTCACCCGATGAAAGTCGACGTCGAGACCCGTGGGTTCCAACGACCCCAGCACCTTCTCGAAGTCGTCGTTCGTCGCCGCGAAGTCGCTCGCCGCCCCACCCGCCCGCGCATCATCGATGAGCACCGCGCGCGCTCCGGTCGACGCACCCGCGGTGGCGCTGGTTCGGGCGAACTCCACGCCCCACTGCGCGCGTCGGGCCATGAGCCCCTCGAACCCTGCGCGCTCCGCGTCGGCGCGGCGGACCACGTCGACGTCGCGCAGTCTCGACGACAGCGCTTGCTGCGCCGCGTAGTTGAGCAGCCGCCGAGTGTCGGACCGCGCGTTGGGCGTGCCCATCGTCTCGCGTTCCGCCGCTCGGTGCGCGCTCATCCAGCGAGCGAGCGAATGCGTCACCTCGCGCCGGATCGGTCTCGCCGCACGGACCGCGACATCGACCGCCGGCCAACTGCGGTTCAGATCTCCGTCCAGTGCAACCATCTGGGCCTGCACGACCGACGCACGACGTTGTTCACCAACCGCCGTGGCGTCCAAACGCTGGAGCTGGTCGAAGATCGTGCTCGACTCGTCGGCCCCGGCCCCGAGGCTCGCGAGTGTCGCCGCAGCGACAAGCACCGTCACCGTGCTCTTACGCATGAGCGCCTCGCCAGATCTGGACCGGAGTTCGCGAAGCGGCGAACGCCGCGACGAGGCCCAGGATCGGGATGAGAAGCACGGGTGATGCGACGACCGACCACGCCACGGCCGGTGCGGAACTCGCGGTGCCCACCAGATTCACCGACCACAGTTGCCACGACAGCAGCGCCATGGCTCCCCCCAACGAAACGAAGATCCCACACGCAGTGCCCAGGGCGAGCCCTCGGACCAGAGTGGGGCGTCGCAGCTCGCCAGAGTAGGCGCCGAACAACGCGACGACGCGGTCCACGTCCTCGTCGGCACGACGCAGACGCTCGAGGTAACCCAGCAACAACGCCAGCGCCGCGAAGAGGCCGAACAACGCGAGGAACGCCGCCACGCCGAGGCCGACACCCGCCAGGGTGACCACCTGCATCGCATCCGAGGACGGCACCTCGACGGCGTCGACCTCCGCTCGCGCCTCGAGGCCAGCGACGCGGGACACGAGGTCGATGTGACCAACGACCGGCAGAGCCGGCTCGAGGACGATCGACGTCGGCAGCATCGTCGGTGTGATCCCAAGTTCGGTGACGACATCCGCCCCGAGTCGCGCAACGAGCACCGCGTGGGCATCCTCGGGGGCGCGCACGACGGCCTCTTTGACGAGCGACCATTCCCCGAGTTCCTGCGCCAGCGCCTGGGCGCTCGCCCCCGATGTGTCCGCTTCGAGGTACACGATCGGTGTGTAGCTCGACAGCCACTGCGTGGCCGCCGATTGCGCACAGAGCGCGGTGAGAGCGAGGACCACGGGGATCGCGACGACGACCACGACGGCGAACGTCACCGCCAGCGTCTCCCACTTCCGTCGACGACATGCTTCGAGTGGTGGATGGATCATGCTACTCGCCCCATCGATTCAGGCACGCGCTCGTGCGATTGCGCCTCGATCACGTGGTCAACCGCGCCATTGGCGAGCCGGAAGACCGACCCGCGCCGCGCGTTCTGCGACTCACCTCGACCAAAGATGATGATCGTGCCGCCGGCCAGGTGGCGCTGCTGCAGCAGCCGCATGATCGTGCGACGTGACTCCTCGGGAAGCTGTTCCAGGACGCCGTCGATCAGCACCAACTGCGGCGATGGCGCGATGGCCCGCAGCGCGCCGACGATCAGGCGCTCCTCATGGGACAAGGCCGCGACCGGCAAATCGCGATGTCGCGTCAGCCCGACTTCTTCGAGCAGGCCCTCGCAGATCGCCACGGCCCGCGAGTCGTCGCCTCGCACCACGAAGGGAAGCACGAGGTTCTCGAGCACCGTCCGCTGCTCCAGCATGATCGGGCGCTCCCCACAGCTCGCGATCGTGCGGCGCAGGTCCGCCACGCCGCGGCGTGACAGGCGACCAAAGTTGCGACCACCGACGACGAGCTTTCCGCCGTCGGCTTCGAAACGAAGGCTTAGAATACCGAACAGCAGCGACTTTCCGCTTCCGGGATCGCCGACAACTTCGTTCCAAGATCCCGCAGGGATCTCGAGCGACAGGTCGTCGATAAGTTTTCGCTGGCGATCTCCAACCGCGTGTACCGCGAGATGGAAACAAGAGATGATGGGCGCGTCCTTGCGCATACCTTCCTCGTCCTTGAGAAGTGGATGTCGTGCAGGACAACGCCTGCGAAGTTCAGCGAGCGAACTCCTCCACGAGTTGCGTAATATCTGCGTCGCCACTCATGGGCTCGCAGCCACGCCATGCCACCGCCCCCGTCTTGGGGTAGGTCGGCACGCGTAGTCCGTTCGGCTTAATCGCCGGGGTCTCTTGCGTCGTTGCAATATCGGGGGCCGCGATCGCCATCGTGGGCGGCGAGTCGTCCGCCTCCGCCGCCGCCGCATCGGCGTTGAGCTGAGCCTGCAGATCCGCGAGGCTAAACGCCTGCCCGTCCATCCCATCATCGAGCGCCGTGATGTTGCCGCGCTCGATCTCGAGCGCCGCCGCGGGCACGGCCTCTTGGCTGGGCACGAAGTCGTCAGCGACCACCGCGTTGGGGTCGACGATCGGCTCAAGGCCCACCATCTCGTCGTAATCGCCGGCGAACAAGCGCTTGTAGAGCTTCTTGTGGTTGCCCTGCATCAGAGCGCGGATTCGTTCGATCCGTTCGTCGATGTCGTCCGTCGACGCGAGCACCTTGTTGTAGGTGATGATGCTCGTGTCCAGAATCGCGCCGGAATGGAAGATCTGAGTCTCGATCGATGCCGAGGCTTCGCCGCGATCTTCGGTCTGAATATGGAAGGTTTTCTTCCGATACTCGACATCGTTGTTGTAACCGATCTGCATTGCAGGCCGCGCCGAGTAGTGCACTCAAGGGATTCAGCGACGTTTTACCACGATTCCGCGCCGTGTCACAAGCAACAGGCATTCACTTTTGTCGGTCCAGCTCTTGCCCCCGGGTGGTTCTCGTGCCATCGGTGGGCCCTCGAGGGAATCGCGTGAGCAGTAACCTACCAATCGGCATCTTCGACAGCGGCGTGGGCGGACTCACGGTGATGCGAGCGATCGCGAGCCGACTGCCCGCCGAGAGCCTGTTGTACCTGGGCGACACCGCCCGCGTTCCGTACGGGAACCGCAGCCCGCAGACGATCCGGCGCTACGCCGTGAACGCGACGACGATGCTGCGCGATGAAGGGGTCAAGGCGATCGTCGTGGCCTGCAACACCGCGTCGGCCTATGCGCTACGCGCGCTGCAGGAACGCTACGACTTCCCGGTCCTCGGTGTCGTCGACCCCGTCGCACGAGCTGCCGCGGCGGCGACCGCCACCGGTGCCATCGGCGTGATCGGGACGCGAGGAACCGTCGCCAGCAACTGCTATCTCGATGCGCTGCACGCGCTCGGCGTATCCGACGTGATCCAGAAGGCCTGCCCGCTGTTCGTGCCGCTCGCCGAAGAGGGATGGACCCAGGGCGAGGTCGTCGACGCCATCGCGCGGTCCTACC
The DNA here is from genome assembly GCA_041601915.1 of Bradymonadaceae bacterium. Classification (GTDB taxonomy): domain Bacteria; phylum Myxococcota_A; class Bradymonadia; order Bradymonadales; family Bradymonadaceae; genus JBFIHF01. The sequence continues at coordinate 21,752 of JBFIHF010000026.1, read as the reverse complement.
TGCAGGTGTTCGCCGGAACAGCGGTCGACACGCTCATCCTCGGATGTACCCACTATCCGCTGCTCGCCGACACGATTGGACGCGTCTTCGAAGAAACGGCCGGGCGCAGCGTCCGAGTGCTCGACTCCGCGAGCGCCACGGCGATCGCGCTGTCCGACGAATTGGAAACGAACGCGCTGGGTTCTCCGGAGGCGGTCGGCGCTCTCAGATTCTGTGCGACCGACGACCCCGCGCAATTTGCAGAGACCGCGACGCGGTTCTTCGGCGCGCACCTGACCGACGTCGAGCACGTCGATATCCGCGACGTCTCGCACGAGTGAGAGACCATGATGACGAGTGCACCTGCCCAGAAGTCCCGCCCCACCCTCGCCGGTTCCTCGCGACGATCTCATCGCCGTCCTCCTCGACGATGCCGGAGCATCGCCTGCGTCGGACCGCTTCGACCTCGTCGCGCCGCCCTCGCCGAGGGTGGGGCGGGACTTCTGGGCAGGTGCACTAGATCCCTCCTGATGTTGCTGACGACCGTTTGCATGGTTGTCGGCACCACGAACGCCTCCGCCCAGAAACTCGGTGGCCTGCAGATCGATGTCGGCTCCGGTGTGCAGTCGACCGTTCGCGAGTCCGTACACGAGGCGGCGAGCCGCGCAGGCTCCAGCGGGAAGTGGACCTGGATTCCCGAGAAACAGATGCGCGCAGCGATGCCGAGCGCGTCGCGGGACTGCTTCACCACGGACTGTCTCATCAGCGCCGGGAAAGCATCGGGCGCCGACGGCGGAATCCGCGTGCGAATCACCGGCGAGTCTCAGATCTTCGACTGGACCATCGACGTCTACGACCTGCACACCGGGAAACTGGCCTCGACCGAAAAAGGGGCCTGCGAACTCTGCGGAGCCGCCGAGGTGCGGACGGAATTCGAAGCCTCCGCCCGTGCCGCGGTCGCCGCGGCCACCATCACACCGCCCACCGTGGCGACCAAGCCCAAGGTGACGCCGCCCCGCGAGGACCCCGCGAAACCGCCGGTCGAGGAACGGGCCGCGCTGCCGCCGCTGGAGGAACCGCCGCCACTGAACAACCCGATGGCGGGGTTGGTGACCGTCGAGATCCTGGTCACACCGGCGGACGCCTCGGTGTCGATGGGCGGACAGGAGATCGGGCGCGGCGCGGTCACGGTCTCGCTGGAGCCGGGCAGCTATCAAATTCAGTTCGCGAGAGAGGGATACGGCGGACTGATCGAAACACTCGTCGTCGGTGCCGACTCCGCGTCGATGGCGACGATGCGCGTGCACCTCGCCAAGACAGACCCGGACGCGGTGTACGTGGACTCCGACGGCCCGATGGACCGGCTCGGACCGGTGCGCAAAACCTACGGGATTGTGGGGCTCGCCGCGGGCGGCGTGCTGCTCGGCACCGGAATCTGGCTCGCTGCGATCGACGGTCGACCGACCTGTGGTGATCGGTTCGGCAACTGCCCGCGCATCCGGGAGACCTCCGCGGCGGCGTTCGTCACGACGGTGGCCGGTGCGTTCCTCGTCACGGGCGGAGCCGTGTTTCTCGCGTGGGACGCCCTGTCCGGAAAGTCGGAGTCCGAACCATCGGCGAGGATCGTGCCCGTCCTTGGCCCGGACAGCGCCGGGCTCGGGTTCGTCGGCAGATTCTGATGCTATTCGGCGATCGGTAGGAAGCGAGCGGTCCAGTCGCGCTCGAGCCAGAGCACGTGCCCATCCGGCACTTCCTGCCACTCCGGGCCGCGCACCGGCGCATCGGTTACAAACAACGCCTTGAACGTCGGGTGCGACGTCGGACGCGGCTTGTGCCCCGCGAACAAGGGGAGTTCCTTGGTCTGGGACAGGCCGCGAACCTCGCGAAAGTGCAAGGCGTGGCCGAGGGCACCGGCAATCAGCAAGCGCGCCGAGATGCTGATCGCGGCAAAATCGGCGACCGCCGCGCCGACCTGGATCGTCCGAATCGCTGCCGCGAGCGCCGCCGCGCACTGCCCCGCCGCGTCCGCCTCTGCGTCGAGCAGGTTTCGCCGATGGAGCTCGTTGAGAAAGACGTGGCCGAACACCTCCGACGACGTTGTGCCCTTCACGTTGCTCGACACAAATCGTGGCACGTCGGCCAAAAGCTGTTGGTGGGTCGCCGGCAAGCCGGCGTCTTCGCCGCCGTGCGCAAACACCCACCGGCGCAAGCGAAACGGCTGCTGGTCCAGCGTGTCGACGACCTCGCGACGGTCGCGCACGCAGGCGATCAGCGCGCGGGCACGAATGTCGGCCATCAAATCGAGAAGCGCCGGCGACGAGGGAGCCGGTTTCGGCGTGGTGCGCAACAGCGACCGGCCCTCCTTCAGCCACCCGAGGCCAAATCCACCGGACTTCGCGGTGGGTGGCAGCTCGACGGACTCTTGAATCAGCCGCAGCGCCACCGGCATCAGGCTGTCATCGTTGCAAACATAACCGATCAACCGCGACATACTCTACTGCTCCTGGGAGGCCTGCCCTCCCACTATAGCGAACCTTTGGGTCCGACAAAATTTGTGGTGTGAGTGGAGTGACCTCCACGGCATGCAACGGTCGAACACCGGGGAGCGATTCCCGGTCGCGCCAGATTGCACAGCAACGACACTTTCTGCGACGATGCGGTCGCCGACCCCGTAACTTGGGTGACGGCTGCGAGGTCGCCATGGAAATCCGGGTGCTTTTGCTCGATATCGAGGGCACGACGACGCCGATTTCGTTCGTGCATGATGTGCTGTTCCCCTACGCCGCGGCGCACGCGGAGACCTTCCTACGCAACTCGTTCGACGATCCGGCCGTGGAGGCCGACCGTCGGGCATTGGCCGCGCTGGCGGGCGGCGACGCGGACTCGATCGCTGACGTCCTCGGGGTGGTCGCGCAACTGATGGCCGACGACGTCAAATCGACGCCACTGAAGTCCCTGCAAGGCAAGATATGGCGCGAGGGGTACCTCAGCGGCACGCTCGAGGGGGCGGTGTTCGACGACGTTCCAGCGCTGCTTCGGGACGCACGGCGTGCCGGCGTGCGGGTCTGCATCTACTCGTCAGGAAGTGTGTCGGCCCAGCGTCTGCTGTTCAAGCACTCGTCGGCCGGCGATCTGTCGAGCAGCATCGACGCCTACTTCGACACGACGACGGGTCCGAAAAAGGCCCCCACATCCTATCAAACCATCGCGCGCGTTCTGAACGTGGCGCCTGCGCACGTGCTGTTCGGCACCGACAACCTCGAGGAAGCCGAGGCCGCGCGCGAAGCCGGCATGCGAGCAGTCGTGCTCGACCGGCCCGGCAACGCGCCGCTGCCACCCCACGATTTCGAGACCTGGCAGACGCTGGAACCGCTCCGTGACCTGTTCGCGGCGTCGCACTAATTGGCGGGCGGCGCCTCGGACGGCGGCGCCTCCGGCTTCGGTGCGTCGGGCTTGGGAGCTTCCGGTGGTGGGGCGTCGGGCTTTGGATCGACCGCGGGCGCTTCGACCTTCGGCGCTTCCACCGGGGACGGCTCGACGTTCGGCACCTCGGGCGTCGGAGGATCCACCGCCGGTGCATCGGGTTTTGCGGGGTCCGGCGTCGGCGGCACCGTCGGCGCCGGAGGTACGGTCGGATCGGGCGCCACCGCGTCCGGCGGCACCGGGACCACCGGGACCACCGGATCGACGGGCTTCGGAACGTCATCGGGATTGAGCGGCTCCTGCGTCCCGAGCTTTCGCGGAATCCGATCGTCGTCGGCCTTCGGAAAGATCCAGCCCCCGACCCATTCGCCGATCGCGGCATTCGCTCGCATCAGCGGCGAAGAGGCATCGAGGCCCGCGACCTCCGCGAGGGCGCTGGTCGGCCAATGGCCGTAACGCATCAACGCATTCGACGACGCCTCGGGCAGCGGCGCGACGAGCCCCACCGTGATGAGCGCCGCCGTGCCTGCGGTCCACCAGATGTAGCGCCCCTTCTTGACCCCGAGCAGCAAGGCGCCCGGCAACCCGAACACGACCGCCGTGGCGAGGATGAGCACCAGCCACCCCGCCGAAACCCACGTCGATAGATAGGCCCCCAGCAGCCACCACGCTGCGGTCAGCGGGACGACGACCGCCGACCACTTCGCCACACGCGCGACTTTCTGCGGGCCAGTCAACTCGCCGCTGGCCATCGCCTCCGCTTTCTTGGCCTTTGCGGCCTCGGCCGCCGCGACCTTCTCAGCGGCTTTGGCTTGCTTCGCGGCCGCTTTGGCTTCCTTCTCCGCCGCCTTCTCGGCATTCCGCGCCGCCTTCTCGGCGTGGCGGTCCGGCTTTGCCGGCTTCTCCGCCTTCTGCATCGGCGCATCGGGCGCGGCCTTCGGCGTGGCGGGCTCCGGGGCCGAGGTCGCGGTCTTCGTCTTGACGGCGGGCGACTTGGGCTCCGGCGCTGCCGGCGGCGCCACGTAGTCGTCGCCCTCCAGCGATCTCAGAAACGCCTCGATATCCTCTCCGCCCTCGTCCTTGGACGCCGACTGCTTCGGCGACGACGCCCGTGACTCAAGGTCCTTGAGCAGCGCATCCGTCTCGTTGTCGGCCATCTCGACCTCCTTCGTGGTGCCCTACATTCTCCGGCCCCAGCGCTCGCGATGCAAACGCCGCAAGCCCTTGAACCCGCCTCCTTTGATCAAACGGTGCATTGCAGGTACTTTATTCGGAGATACTGGCCAGACATCTACGTATGTCCGTTGCCAACCACAAAAGTGGTTGGGCAGGATAGTTCTGATATACTCGAAGCTCGCTTCGAGTTTCACGCACGTGGCCCATGAGGTTGCATGACCGCCAAGTTCCCCACTCCCGGTGAGCTCTTCGAGGAAACCTATCGCATCGAAGCGATCCTCGGCAGTGGTGGGTTTGCGCGCGTGTATCGCGCGGTCGAAATCGGACTGAACCGCCCGGTGGCGCTCAAGATTCTGCGACCGATGACGACCAGCGCGCAATCGGAGAGCCAGCGCGACAACTACCTCGAAACGCTGATGGAACGCTTCCAGCGCGAAGCGTTCATGCTGTCCCGGCTGCGCAGCTCCTTTACCGTCAACTTGTACAAGTACGGCAAGACCGACGACGGCCTGCTGTACATGGCCCTCGAGTACATCGACGGCCTCAGCCTCGCCGAGATCCTGCGGGCGGGCAAGCCCCTGCCCCCGGAGCGCGCCGTCAAGGTGCTCCAACAGGTGCTGATGTCTCTGCAAGAGGCGCACATGATGGGGATGCTGCATCGCGACCTCAAGCCGGCGAACATCATGGTGTACGAGCACCTCGGCCAGCGCGATCAGGTCAAGCTGCTCGACTTCGGCATCGCGAAGCTCGTCACCGACTCCGGCGCCGAGCATGAAAAGGACCTCACCGGCGACGGCACGCTGATCGGGACCCCGCGATACATGTCCCCCGAGCAGATCCAGGGCACCCAGATTGGGCCGCCGGCCGATATCTACGCCTTGGGGCTCGTGGCGTTCGAGATGCTGACCGGCGAGCGGGCCATCGCCGGCGACAGTTCGATTCAGATCATTGGCAAGCAGCTCGCCCCGCAGTCGTTCATGCTGCCCGAAGGGGATGGTGTCCCCGCCGGCCTGCGCTACGTCATCAACAAGATGATGGAGAAGGACCTCGCGTTTCGCTACGAGACGTGCGACGCCGTCGTGCTCGATCTCAGCCGATCGACGTTGCTCACCGCGGCCGAAGATCTCGACATCCCCGATATCGACGGGCTGATCGAGACGATCGACTTTGAGGAGGACGAGGACCAGTCGATCGAGCACGCGCTGGCGGCGCTGAAGGGCCAGGACGAGCCGTTCGAGAGCTTCGAGACCTTCGACGCCCCGCCCGCGACCTCGAAGCGCGGTATCGTCATCGGCGTCGTGGTCGCCGTGCTGCTCTTGGCGGGCGGATACGCCCTCTCCCGGCCCGGCGAGGTCGAACCGCCTCCGGTCCCGAAGACCGCGAAGGCGCCGGAGCCCGTACAGCAACAAATCGCCCCGAAAGTGGAACCCGAGATTCGAGTCACGGCGAAGCTCGACGGCGCGGACATCGACGGCGTCACAATTCTGGTCGACGGCGTCGATAAGGGCGTCACCCCGCTCACGCTCAAGGCGCGGGAGATCCGCGATTCACGCGTCCTCGCCCGCTACAAGATGCCGGATCGAGCCGAGACCGTCGAGAACGCGCAGGAGGTCACCGACCCCCGAGATGTGATGTTCGAGTTCGACAAGGTCGTCAGCGAACTCATTCGGCCCGCGCAGCAGCGGCCGTTGGTCAAGCCGCCCGAGCCGGTGGTCGAAAAGCCGCCACCCATCAAAAAGGATCGGCCGCCGCGACCCAAGCCCCCCGTCAAAGAGAAGGAAAAGAACGTCTACGCAGCACCGGAGTAACCGGTTTGTTGTGATGCTTCACCTTTCAGGCTAAAACGGGGTTCCTACACCCGGCGTCCGTGGCCAATGCCCGCATTGATCCGTAGTCTCATGTTTCTGCTCGTCATGCTGCCCGCGCAGCTGGCCTTCGCGCAGTCCGACGCCGAGAAAGCCGCCGATCTGTACAAATCTGGGGTCGACCTGTACTTCGCTGAGGACTTTGGCCTCGCGATCACCAAGTTTCGAGCCGGCTACGAGCTCGATCCGAACCCGATGTTCCTGTACAGCCTGAGCCTCTGCTTCTCCAAACTACAGAACTACGAACAAGCCCTCGGACACGCCCAGCGCGCCAAGCAGGCCGGCGGGATGGAGCCAGACGTCGCGCTCAAGAACGACGCGCGCCTCGCGAGCTTTGCCATCATCATCAGTGCCGGCGACACCGTGAATCAGATCGTCGCCGCAGCCAACGCGCCCAAGCCCTCGACCTGCCGAATCAACAAGGACTGCGACGAAGGGATGATCTGTAACATCGGGACCGGCGCTTGCGTCGTCGAGGATCAGACGTTCGACGACAGTACGCCGCTGTTCGGCCCCGTCGGCTGGGCGGGTGTTGGCGCGACCGCGGTCGGCATTGGGTTGCTGGTGGGCGGTGGTGTCACGAGCGTCGCGGTCTCCAAGAACACCGACCGACTGGACGACTCCACGTTGTCCGCGACCGAGCGCGACGAATTGACCGCCAAGATCGATCGCCAGAAGAGCCTCGGGCGCATCCTGATTCTGGGCGGTGGCGGCCTTGCGATCGTCGGCGCCGGCCTCGTGGTGGTCGACCTGCTGGTGCTCGGCAAGCGCGACGAAGAACCGAGCGCGGGCTTCACACCGATCATCGTCCCCGGCGGCGCCGGAATCGGTTGGGCGGCGACCTTCTGAGGTCGTCGTTTTCGACACATGTAGAACACGTAGAACGACTCAAGGCCGGGGCAGTTACTGCCCCGGCCTTGTCATTTGTCGGTGAGGTCTGGCTGCGGCGTTACTCGCCGGCGGCCAGCTCTTCGTCGTTCGAGCCGTACTTGGCGACGATATCGTCGGGCAACTCGCTCGGCTCGTGGACCTCGTGGCGCAGGCGCTGGTACTCGGGAGCACCGGTGCCGGCCGGGATGAGACGGCCCATGATGACGTTCTCTTTCAAGCCGCGCAGGTAATCGACCTTCGACGACAGCGCCGCCTCGGTGAGCACCTTCGTGGTCTCCTGGAACGACGACGCGGAGATGAAGCTCTCCGTGGAAAGCGACGCCTTCGTGATCCCGAGAAGGAGGTCTTCGGCCACCGACGGGCGGCCTCCGCGATCGAGCATCTTGCGGTTCGTCTCCTCGAACACGTGGCGCTCCACCTGCTCGTCGGTGAGGAAGTCCGTGTCGCCGACATCGACAATGCGGACCTTGCGGAGCATCTGGCGAACAATCACCTCGATGTGCTTGTCGTTGATGCGCACGCCCTGGAGGCGATAGACCTCCTGGATCTCGTCGACCATGTACTTGGAGAGCTCCTTGCGTCCTTTGACACGCAAGATGTCGTGGGGGTTCTCCGAACCCTCCATGAGCGGCTCACCGGAGCGCACGTAGTCGCCTTCGAGCACCGTGATGTGCTTGGATTTCGGGATCTGATACGAGATCGCGTCACCGACATCGGGCGTCACCATGACGGTACGCTTGCCCTTGGTCTCCCGACCGTAGCTCACGACACCATCGATCTCGGTAATGATCGCCTGCTCCTTGGGCTTGCGAGCCTCGAAGAGCTCCGCCACGCGGGGCAGACCACCGGTGATGTCCTTGTTCTTGGTCGTTTCGCGAGGGATCTTGGCGAGAATGGCACCCGGGCCAATCTCTTGGCCCTCGGTCACGAACAACGCCGCGCCGACCGGAAGGAAGAAGCTGGTGATTTGCTTGCCACCCTTCTTGTTCTCCCGAATGACGATGCGAGGACGAACGCTGGAGTCTCGGCTCTCGATGATCACCTTCCGTGACAGGCCGGTGTTCTCGTCGAACTTCTCCTCCATCGAGACGCTCTCGACGATATCGTCGAACTTCACGATACCGGCCTGGTCAGTGAGCACGGGGGTCGCGAACGCTTCCCATTCCGCGATCACCGCGCCGGCCTCAATCTCGGCGCCATCGGCGTAGAAGAGCGACGCCCCGTAGACGAGCGGGTAACGCTCCCGCTCGCGGCCTTGAGCGTCATGAATCGACGCCTCGCCGTTTCGGGTCATGACCACCAGCACCGAACCGCCACCGGGCAACGCCTTCTCGACGGACTTGACGTTGTGGTGATGGACGGTCCCGGCATTGCGCGCCTCGTGCGAGGACTGCGCGGCGTGAACGGAACCGACGCCGCCGATGTGGAACGTCCGCATCGTGAGCTGGGTTCCTGGCTCGCCGATCGACTGCGCGGCGATCGTACCGACCGCCTCACCGACATTGGTCATCCGACCGCGTGCGAGGTCACGACCGTAGCAACGCGCACACACGCCGTTGAGCGTCTGGCACGTCAGCACGGACCGAATACGAACCCGCTCGATCCCCGCGTTCTCGATGCCGTCGCCGCTGATCTCGTCGATCTCGGCGTTGGCTTCGACGAGGATTTCGTCGTTTTGATCCCAGACCGGCTCCAGAGCGACACGGCCGACGATGCGGTCCTTGAGGCTCTCGATGACTTCACCGACGTCGTACAACGCCACGGCGTCGACGCCGTCGAGGGTTCCGCAGTCGAGCTCCAGCACCACACAGTCGTTCGCGACGTCGACGAGACGACGCGTGAGGTACCCCGAGTTCGCGGTCTTGAGCGCCGTATCGGCGAGACCCTTTCGAGCACCGTGTGTGGAGTTGAAGTACTCGAGCACCGTCAGACCCTCGCGGAAGTTCGCGGTGATCGGCGTCTCGATGATCTCACCGGACGGCTTGGCCATCAGGCCACGCATCCCGGAGAGCTGCCGCATCTGCTGGGCCGAACCACGCGCACCGGAGTCGGCCATGATGTAGATCGAGTTGAATGACTGGCCGACCTCTTTGCGTCCCGAAACCGGGTCGGTGTAGGTGGCCGTCTCGATCGCGGTCGACATTTGCGCGGCGACGTCCTCGGTCGCACTGGCCCAGATGTCGACGACCTTGTTGTAGCGCTCGCCGTCGGTGATGAGACCTTCGGTGTAGTCGCCCTCGATGCCGGCCACTTCGTCCTGCGCACCGCTGACGATCTCCCACTTGCGGTCGGGAATGATCATGTCGTCGATGCAGATCGAGATGCCTGCTTTGGTCGAGTAGGTGTAGCCGGTGGAGCGAATCGCGTCCGCGAGCAGCACCGTCGCCTTGTTTCCGACTTCTCGGAAACACGCGTCGATCAGTTTGCCGAGCTGCTTCTTCCCCATGATCTTGTTCACGGAGCTGAACGGCAGCTCGTTGGGGACCACGTCGTACATCAGCACGCGACCACAGGTCGTCGTGTGGATCTCGCCGTGGATACGGACCTTGATCGTCGCCTGCAGATGCAGTTCGCCGGAGTCGTACGCCATCCGCACTTCGTCGGCGTTGGCGTAGACACCCTGCGTCGGCACGCCGTTGGCGTCCTCGCGGTAGCAGCCTTTGGCGAACGGACGCTCCCGCGTCATGTAGTAGCAGCCGAGCACGATATCCTGCGTCGGTCCGATCACGGGTCCACCGTGTGCGGGCGACAGGATGTTGTTCGTGCTGAGCAGGAGCACGCGGCACTCCACCTGCGCCTCCAGCGACAGCGGAAGGTGGACGGCCATCTGGTCACCGTCGAAGTCGGCGTTGTAGGCCGCACAGACGAGCGGGTGGACCTGGATCGCCTTGCCTTCCACGAGGATCGGCTCGAAGGCCTGGATGCCGAGGCGGTGGAGCGTCGGCGCACGGTTCAACAGCACCGGATGCTCTTTGATGACCTCGTCGAGAATATCCCACACTTCGGACTTCTCTTTCTCGACCATCTTCTTCGCCGACTTGATCGTGGCGACGTGACCGCGGTCTTCGAGCTTGTTGTAGATGAACGGCTTGAACAGCTCGAGGGCCATCTTCTTGGGCAGACCGCACTGGTGCAGCTTGAGCTGCGGGCCGATCACGATCACGGAACGACCGGAGTAATCGACGCGCTTGCCGAGCAAGTTCTGGCGGAACCGACCCTGCTTGCCCTTGATCATGTCGCTGAGCGACTTGAGCGGGCGGCGGTTGGGGCCCGTGATCGTCTTGCCGCGGCGACCGTTGTCGAACAGCGCGTCGACGGCCTCCTGAAGCATGCGCTTCTCGTTGCGGATGATGATCTCCGGCGCGTGCAGCTCCAGCAGACGCTTGAGCCGGTTGTTCCGGTTGATGACGCGACGGTACAGGTCGTTGAGGTCCGACGTCGCGAAACGACCGCCGTCCAACGGGACGAGCGGGCGCAGATCGGGCGGAAGCACCGGGATCACGTCGAGGATCAGCCACTGCGGGTCGTTGCCCGAGTCGCGGACGGCCTCGACGATCTTGAGTCGCTTGGCGATGCGCTTGCGCTTCGCTTCCGACGTCGCTTCTTTCATCTCCGCGCGCAGCTCGGCGGCGATGCGCTCGACGTCCAACTTGCCGAGCATCTCTTTGATCGCGTCGGCACCCATGCGTGCTTCGAAGACATCGCCGTACTCCTCGATGTACTCCATGTACTTCTGCTCGCTGAGCACCTCGCCGCCCTGCAGCGGCGTGAGGCCCGGATCGGTCACGATGTAGGCCACGCAGTACAGGACCTTCTCGAGGTCCTTGAGCGTGATGTCCAACATGTTGCCGATTCGCGACGGCAGACTCTTGAGGAACCAGATGTGCGCGACGGGGGTCGCGAGGTTGATGTGACCCAACCGCTCACGGCGCACTTTGGACTGGATGACCTCGACGCCGCACTTCTCGCACACGACACCGCGGTGCTTCATGCGCTTGTACTTGCCGCAGATACACTCGTAGTCCTTCACCGGTCCAAAGATCTTCGCGCAGAACAGGCCGTCTCGCTCCGGCTTGAACGTGCGGTAGTTGATCGTTTCCGGCTTCTTGACTTCGCCATGGCTCCATTCCCGGATTTTCTCCGGGCTCGCGATCCCAATGCGGATCGCGGAGAAGCTGAGCGGGTCTTTTGGTTTTTCGAAGAAGCTGAAAATGTCTTTCATGCTTTCGCCTCACGGTTGTATCGCGGTGTGTAGCCGCGGTTGCGCGTCCAGTGGACGCGCGGACTTCTAAAGAACTGCGTTCGTGCCGGCGAACCGGCGCCCCAGGTGCGCTCGGTCAGCCAGTGTTCTCGAGCAACTCCACGTTCAGACAAAGAGCGTGCAGCTCCTTGATCAGCACGTTGAAGCTCTCCGGCAGCCCCGGATCGAGCGAGAAATCGCCTTTGACGATCGCCTCGTAGATCCGCGTACGCCCTTGGACATCGTCGGACTTGACGGTCAAGAACTCCTGCAGCGTGTACGCGGCGCCATACGCCTCAATCGCCCACACCTCCATCTCACCCAAACGCTGACCACCGAACTGCGCCTTACCACCCAGCGGCTGCTGCGTGACGAGGCTGTACGGCCCGATCGAGCGAGCGTGAATCTTGTCGTCGACCAAGTGGTGCAGTTTGAGGACGTACATCACGCCCACGGTGACATCGTTTTCGAACGCATCACCGCTGCGACCGTCAAACAGGACGCTCTGTCCCGTTTTGCTGACGCCGGCGCGCTCCAACAAGTCACGGATCGCGGTCTCGGGCGCGCCGTCGAACACGGGCGTCGCGACGTGGACGCCCTTGAGGCACGTCTTCGCGAACTCCCGCAGGCCGTCGGCATCGAGGTCCTTGAGGATCTCCTGGTGCTCGGCGTTGTGGAAGATCTCGGACAGATACTTCCGCAGGTTCTCTTCCTTGCCGGCGTCTTCCAGCATCTCGCCGATGCGTCGGCCCACGTTCTTGGCGGCCCACCCGGTGTGGGTCTCCAAGATCTGACCGACGTTCATGCGGCTCGGCACGCCGAGCGGATTGAGCACCATGTCGACGGCCGTCCCGTCTTCGAGGAACGGCATGTCCTCTTCGGGCAGGATGCGGCTGATGACACCTTTGTTGCCGTGACGTCCGGCCATCTTGTCACCGACCTGGATCTTGCGCTTGATGGCCACGTACACCTTGACCATCTTGATGACACCCGGCGACAGCTCATCGCCTTTGCGCAGCTTGTCGATCTTGTTGCCGTAGTTCATCCGGACCACAAGAATCTGGTCCTCGACGTTGCCGAGGATCTGCATCAGCTTGTCGCTGGTATCATCGTCGACGACGATGTCGGCCCAGTAGCGGCGCGGCACGTCGACGAGCGCGTTCTCCGTGATCTTCGTGCCCTTCTTGAGCAGCACCGTGTCCGTCTCGTCGGCGAGGTCGAAGTCGACCTTTTTGCCGAAGAGCAGGTCACGCATCTTGCGGTACGCAGCGTCACGCAGGATGCGGATCTCGTCGTTCTGATCTTTGAGGAGTTTGGCTTCTTCCTCGTCTTCGATCTGCTTGGTTCGCTCGTCCTTCGGCACATCCTGCTGCGCGAACACTTTGGCGCCAATCACGGTGCCGTTGGTGCCCGGCGGCATCTTGAGCGAGGTGTCGCGGACGTCACCGGCCTTCTCGCCGAAGATCGCGCGAAGCAGCTTCTCTTCCGGAGACAGCTGGGTCTCGCCTTTGGGCGTGATCTTGCCGACCAGAATGTCCGTCGGGCCCACTTCGGCGCCCAGTCGAACGATACCGGACTCGTCGAGGTCGGCGAGGGCTTCCTCACCGACGTTCGGGATGTCGCGCGTGATCTCTTCGGCGCCGAGCTTGGTGTCGCGGGCGACACACTCGAACTCCTCGATGTGAATCGAGGTGTAGACGTCCTCTTTGACGAGGCGCTCGCTGATCAAAATCGAGTCCTCGAAGTTGTAGCCACCCCACGGCATGAAGGCGACGACGATGTTGCGACCGAGCGCGAGCTCGCCCCGCTCCGTCGACGGCCCGTCGGCAATGATCTCGCCGGCTTCGACGCGGTCACCGACGTTGACGATCGGCTTCTGGTTGATGCAGGTCGCCTGGTTCGAGCGGGAGAACTTCACCAGCTTGTGGATGTCCGGCTGCACGAACAAGTCCGTGGCGAGCTGGTCCGGCCGAACGACGATGCGCTCGGCGTCGACGCTCTCCACGACCCCGTTGTGCTTGGAGACGATTGTGACACCCGAATCGCGCGCAATGATGCGCTCCAGACCGGTGCCGACGAGCGGCGCGTCCGTCCGCACCAGCGGCACGGCCTGCCGCTGCATGTTCGAGCCCATCAACGCACGGTTGGCGTCGTCATTCTCGAGGAACGGGATCAGACCGGCGCCCACCGACACGAGCTGATTCGGACTGACGTCCATCAGCGTCACTTCGGACGGCGGCTTGATCGTCGCCTCACCACCTTCACGTGCCGACACGAGGTCGTTCACGAAGAAGCCGTTCTCGTCGAGCTCGGCGTTCGCCTGCGCGATCACGTTCTGCTGCTCTTCGAGCGCCGAGTAGAAACGCACGTCGGCAGTAACCTTGCCATTCTCCACGCGGCGATACGGCGTCTCGATGAAGCCGTAGTCGTTGATCCGAGCATAGGTCGACAACGACGCGATCAGGCCGATGTTCGGACCCTCGGGCGTCTCAATCGGACAGATTCGGCCGTAGTGCGTGACGTGCACGTCGCGCACTTCGAAACCGGCGCGGTCGCGCGTCAGACCACCTGGTCCGAGCGCCGAGAGGCGACGCTTGTGCGTCACTTCGGACAACGGATTCGTCTGGTCCATGAACTGCGAGAGCTGGCTCGAGCCGAAGTACTCTTTGATCACGGCGCTGACGGGCTTGGCGTTGATGAGGTCGTCGGGCATGAGCGTTTCGAGCTCCTGCGAGACGTTCATCCGCTCCTTGATCCCGCGCTCCATGCGAACCAGACCGATGCGGTACTGGTTCTCGAGCAGCTCGCCGACCGTGCGTACCCGGCGGTTGCCGAGGTGGTCGATGTCGTCGGTGTGTCCGCGACCGTTGCGCAGCTCGATGAGGTAGCGCACCGTCTCGAGGATGTCTTCCTGACGCAGCGTCTGCATGCGCCACGGATCGAGTTCTTCCTGCACGCCCTCGAGGGCCGACTCCGACTCCGCCCGCTTCTTCTTCGACGTCGAATCGTCGGCGAGGATCGCGAGCAGTTCGCGCTCTTGCTCCTCGAGCGGCTCAATCATCGCCCGATGGAACTTGTAGTTGAGCTTCAGGCGGCCGACCTTCGACAGGTCGTAGCGCTCGGGATTGAAGAACTGGTTGTCGAACAGATTCTGAGCCTGCTCTTCGGTCGGCGGGTCGCCGGGGCGCAGTCGCTGGTAGATCTCGAGGATCGCCTCTTCGGGCGTCTCGATCTTATCCGCGATGAGCGTGTTCCGCAGGTAGGGCCCCGAGTTCAGGTTGTCGATGAACAGCACGCGGAAGTCCGTGATGCCTCGCGCTTCGAGGTCGCGCACGAGCTTCTCGGTGAGCTCCTCGTTGGAGTCCACGACGATCTCGCCGGTGTCGCCATCGTAGATGTCCTCGGCGACGACTTTGCCGACGAGCTCATCAAACGAGATCGGAATCCGGGTGATCTCGGCGGTCGCGAGCTTGCGCATGCTGCCACGGGTGAACTTCTTCGCCTTCTTGACGATGACGTTGCCTTCGCCGTCTTCGACGTCCATCGACGCGACCTGGCCGCCGAGGATCTCGAGGTCGACGGACTTGGAGTACGCGCCGTCCTCGATGAAGATCGTCTCCGTCTTGTAGTAGTAGTTGAGCAGCTCCTCGGTGGAGTAGCCCAACGCCCGCAACAGGATCGTCGCCGGCATCTTGCGCTTGCGGTCGATCCGCACGTGCAGGATGTCCTT
Organism: Bradymonadaceae bacterium; assembly: GCA_041601915.1. Lineage (GTDB taxonomy): Bacteria > Myxococcota_A > Bradymonadia > Bradymonadales > Bradymonadaceae > JBFIHF01. The sequence continues at coordinate 6,448 of JBFIHF010000026.1, read as the reverse complement.
GGCGTCGAACTCGAAGTCGAGCCACGAACCGCGGTACGGAATCACGCGGGCCGAGTACAGCAGTTTGCCCGACGAGTGACTCTTGCCGGAGTCATGGTCGAAGAAACACCCCGGTGAGCGGTGCAGCTGGCTCACGATGACGCGTTCGGTCCCGTTCACGATGAACGTACCCTTCTCCGTCATCAGCGGGATCTCGCCGAAGAACACCTTCTTTTCTTTGACGTCTCGGATCGTGCGGGTGCCGGTGTCCTCGTCGACGTCCCAGATCACGAGTCGAACGACGACCTTCACGGGAGCCTGATACGTGATGCCACGCGCCATGCACTCCCGGATGTCGTACTTCGGCTCTTCCAGATCGTAGGAGACGAACTCGAGGGTACAGACCTCTTTGTAGTCTTTGATCGGGAAGACGCTCTCGAAAACCGCCTGAAGACCATACAGTTGGCGCTCGTCCGGCGAGATCCCGTCCTGCAGGAACTCATCGTACGATCGCTTCTGAATGTCGATCAGGTTCGGAATCGCGGTGACTTGTTTGATCGACCCGTAGTTCTTGCGGGCGCGGAAGTTCGACTTGATCAGATGAGACATCGGCTCTCCTCAAAGGGCGTTCGTCGGTCTCCTGCCGGGCGGGGCAGATGCTGGTGACACTACGGCCATGGTGTTTTGGCGATCGGAGCAGCGAGACGATCCTCGCCGTCGTCAACGTCGTCACCAACGTGTGTCGAGCGCTTCAGGCTTTATCGAGTGTTACACGCGGGCCCTTCGGCCGTAGGTCCCGTCGTGCTGATGATTCTCAAGTACGCTTACTAGTAAGTTTCAATTTTCGCGCCAACTCATCCGCCCGGATTTTTGGAGGCGTGCAAACTAACGGTCGCCGGGGACAAAGTCAACAGCTTCGCGCGGGTTCCGAATGGGTGCGGCAAACCACCGCGAAACTTTGGGAAACGCGCGCCCCCACTCGCTCACTGCAGCATGACGGCATCACCGAAATGGGCGATCTCGTCGGGACCCAACCGGTGCGGCAGAGACTCATCGAGCGCGGCGCGCAGCAGCGCCATCGCGACAGTCTCCACGCGGACCCCGTGGGCTGCGGAGAGCTCGATCGCCGAATCCCACGGGGTATCGTCAATCGGTCCCGGCGAGGCGACGATCACCCCGTCGGCCAGCGCCGACGCGCTGAGCGCGACGCCCTCACGCTCGACGATCACGACGCGATCGAAGCGTTCGACGAGCTGTCTCGGGACGTCGATCGGGGCGGCGACCACGATCGGACAGACGTCCAGCTCGTCGAGTGCCCCGCCCACCGTCACGTCTCGAGCCAGCCAGGTGACCCCTTGGGTCCACGGTTCATCATTGGGCGCCCTTCCATCCCGACACACCCCGTACACGAGCGCCCCGTAGCCCACGCCCAACCGCGCGACTTCCCGACCGATGCGCCCACTCGCGCCCACCACGATCAGCCGGATGTCGTGCGTTGTCGTATTGTAATCCTTCATCTAATATCCGCCTCGCTTGCTGTTTCCATTGGGGGTTCGCGATGAGCCCCGAGTCTTGGTGTGCTAGCAGATGGCCAGGTACATCCCCATCGGAGAACCGGCAAACCGTTCCGAGGCGGACTCTATTCGTGCCCTCCGCGATCTGCTCCCCGAACACTACGTGGTGATCGGAAATTTCGAGCTCCAGCTGCCGAATCGCGCGAACACCTTCGAGTACGATGCCGTCGTGATCGGCGAACACGGGCTGTACGCCGTGGAAGTCAAAGGATGGAGCGGCGAGATCCGCGGCGACCTTCGGCGGTGGCATCTCGATTGGGGGCGCGTTCAGAACCCATTGATCCTGATCGAGCGTAAGGCCAAGGCGCTGCGCGGCTTTGTCGCGCGCGCCGTTCCCGACCTGCCGTCGGACATCTTCTGTCAATCGGTCGTGCTCCTGCCGGCGAACGCGCTCGTCCTTCTCGAAGATCCGCGGCGCGACCGGATCCTGAAGCCCGACCAGCTGTACGACTTTTTCGTCGACGAGGCGCGGATCTTGGAGTTCGGCCCGGGGCGACTACTGGACCGAGAGCTGCGCGGCCGCATCGAACGGGCACTCCTCCCACTGGCCAGCCCTGCCACTCGGACGCCGCGGGTGGGCGACTATGAAATCATCGGCGAGTACGACGATCGGGGCACCCCGTATCGCGAGTTCGTCGGTCGACACCGGTTGCTGAGCTCCCGATCGCGGGTGCGCATTAAGCGGTATGTGCTCGACCCGCTCGCGACCCCGACGGATCAAGAGAAGCAGTATGCGCGCGCGCTGCGCGATATGGAGGCGTTGACCCGGCTGGACTCCAATCCCTACATCGCAAGCGCCTACGAAGTGATCCGCGATCAGGAAGACGAGTTGAACTTCTACCTCGTCAGCGAATGGGTCGGCTCGCAGTCGCTCGCCGACTACATCGCGACGGGGCGCAATCACGTCGAGGATGTGCATCGGCTCGCCGTGCACCTGCTGCAGGGCGTCAAGTTCATGCACGAGCGCGGCATCGTGCATCGCAACCTGCACCCCGGGGTGATCTACATGACCGGCGATGCGGGCGGCGTCCCGCTGAAGATCACCGATTTCGACTACGCGCGCGTGATCCAGCTCCCGTCCATCGAGGGAACGTTCGACGAGATGGGGACCGAAGGCTACTCCGCCCCCGAGCTGTGGCGCCGCAACGACTACGATCACCGCGTGGACATCTTCTCCGTCGGGGCCATCCTGTTCGAGTTGTTGACCGGCCAGCGCCTGTATCAGTCGTTGACCGAGATGGTGAACCACGACAGCACCTGGGCGACGCGGCGCGAACTGCTGGACGACGAGATTTCGCGCGACCTACTCGACCACCTGCTCCAGTCGGTGCCGGAACGGCGCACCCAGGATCTCACCGAATCGATTCGCACCGTCGAGGCGCTCAGTGCGCAGCGAGGTTGAGATCCCGCAGCAGGATCCTTGGAAAGCGGTTGCACCACTGAACGTTTCTGATATGGTGTCCGGCCTCGCGGGCCTCAAAATGCGATGCAATGTGTGGTTGAGGCGCGCGGAAAGCGGACGAACGTCGATACAGACGGTTTATTAGGGAAGTTTAAATGGCACGTTATCGAGGACCTCGACTTCGCATCACCCGCCGTCTCGGCACGGACATGCCCGGACTGACGCGGAAGCTCGGCGACCGCCGACCGTACCCGCCAGGGCAGCACGGACAGGGACGTCAGCGGTTCAGTGAGTACAAGAAGCAGCTCTACGAGAAGCAGAAGCTGCGCTTCAATTACGGCGTCAGTGAGAAGCAACTCCGAAACCTTTTCACCGAGGCGACGGCGTCGCGCGAGCCGTCCGGCAAAGCGCTGCTGAAATTGCTGGAGAGCCGTCTGGACAACATCGTGTATCGGCTCGGTCTCGCACCGACGATTCCGGCCGCCCGACAGCTCGTCGTGCACGGCCACATCGTCGTGGACGGCGGCAAAGTCGACCGCCCCAGCTACCGTGTCGGAGCGGGCCAGGAAGTCGCCGTGCGACCGAAGAGCCGCAACAACGATGCGATCAAGGAGTCCGTCGCTCAGCCGACGTTGCGCCTGCCGTCGTACCTGACGTTCGACGCCAGCACGATGACCGGTCAGATGGTCGCCCTGCCCGAGCGCGAGGACATTCCGCTTCAGGTCGATGAGCAGCTCGTCGTCGAGTACTACTCACCGCGTCTCTGAAAACCCAACGCATCTCGAAACAAGCGGCGATTCGGACTACCATCCGATCGCCGCTTCGTCTTTTCTTGCTTGGATCCGGATCATGAAACGACTCCTGTTTGCTCTTCTTTTGGTTGGATGCACGGCGCCGCGCACCGCCCCGCGCACCGATGCGGTGCTCACCGGTGACGCCACGGCCAAAGCCGCCGGAGAGGCCGCGCGTACGGCTGAGAAGGAGGACAATACGGGGCTGCTCTTCGCCTCCAGCCAGCGCAAAGACGAGGCTCCCGCGCTCCCCGAGCCGACGACCCAGCCCACCGAGCCCGCGCCGACCGCGGCGGTCCTCAAGATTCAGTTCGTGAAGGGCACCCCCACGATGAACGGCGAACCGATTGCTGATTTCGCCGGCATCGCTGCGGGCGCCGTGGCCGCCGATCCCGACGTGATGCTCTCGATCACGTCGGCCGAAGAGGTCGACCCCGCGAAGATCACCGCGATCACCGACGCTGCGAAGGCCGCCGGAATCAAGCGCGTGATGGTCAAGATTCTCGTCGAGGAGCCGGCGAGCGCACCTCCCGCTGAGAAGCCCGCGGCGCCGTGAGCCGCGCGCTGCTGCTGTCCGGATATCACGCGACCAGTCACGCGCGATGGGCGCGTGGACTGATGGCGACACTGGATCAGTTCGCCTGGACGGAGCTCACGTTGCCGCCGCGACACTTCAAATGGCGTCTGCGTGGCAACGCATGGTGGTGGGCGCTCGAGGAGCCAGCCGTCCGCGATACGTTCGATCTCGTGGTCGCGACATCGATGGTGGATCTCGCGGCGTTGATCGGTCTCGTGCCGAGTCTTGGCGCGGCGCACAAGGTCGTGTTCTTCCACGAAAATCAGTTCGCGTACCCGACGCAGGGCGCTGAGTTCGACATGAACCTCGGGATGTCCAACGTCTACACCGCGCTCGCGGCGGACGTGGTGGTGTTCAACTCCGAGTTCAATCGTCGCACGCTGCTCGACGGCGTCCGCTGGATGTGTGAACGACTTCCGGACTTCACACCGCGGTCGACAGCCGATGTGATCGCCGCGCGCAGCCACGTGATCCCGGTCGGTTTGGAAGACGAGTGGTTTCCGCGGCGCCCGCGCAGCGGCCCGCTGCAGATCCTTTGGAACCATCGCTGGGAGTACGACAAGGCGCCCGATCGGTTCTTCGACGCCCTGGCGTTACTCGACATCGACTTTGAGGTGCACGTGGTGGGGCAGCAGTTTCGCCAGGTCCCCGACGCGTTCGAGACCGGGCGAGCGCTGCTCGGACCGCGCGTCGCCACCTGGGGATTCGTGGAGTCCGTCGACGAGTATCGCGCCCTGCTCCGTCGCTGCGACGTCGTCGTGTCGACGGCGCTCCACGAGTTTCAGGGCCTCGCGGTGCTCGAAGCGGTGGCCTCGGGCTGCGTCGCGGCGGTCCCCGACCGCCTCGCCTATCCGGAGTACCTACCGCAACACTGCCTGTACCCCAGCCATGTCGACGACGAGGCGCGCGAAGCGCGCAAGCTCGCGCGGCACTTGACGGAGCTGTCCCGCCGACTCGGCGAGTTGCGCGCCGCGGACCCGATCGAGCTGCAGTCGCTGCGGTGGTCTCAGCTACGCGATCGATGGCTCGACGTGATCAGTTGATCACTTTGATGCAGCAGCCAAGCTGGCAGTAGAAGCCGCTGGGGCACGATGGAGTGTCCGCACACGCCTGCTCGCCGTCGTCGCACGATTGCGGCGGGGTGTCCGGCCCTCCCATGTCATCGGCGGGTGCGTAGCAATCCGCCGGCAGATCGGCGACGGTCTTGCCCAAGCACAGCTCACAGCGGCCGCAGCCGTTGACGCAGTCCCCGTTCTGTACGCAGCCCGTCTGACACGCAGACAGGTCGTCCAGCGAACAGGTGCCGCCCAGCACGACCGTCTCGACGTCGCCGTTGGCGAGGTGGACCTCGCAACATCCGAAGCAGTCGCACCCGTTGGGCGTGCGCGGCCGGCAAAAATCGTAGCAGGCCTCCGACGTCTCGCAGTTCTTGCAACTCGATGCGCCCATTGGGTTCCCGCCCAACAAGCACTCCGTCGCATACTGACAGCCGTCGTCGCCGTGCCCCGAATTGCCGTCGAAGAAGCAATCTTGACAGTCGTCCTTGTTGTCGCCCGGGATGCCGGTCGCGAACGTCGCTTCGTCGTCGTCGTAGGGGCCCGTGCACTCGGGATCCTGCAGATCGACGAGCCCATCGCCATCATTGTCGATGCCGTCATCGCACGCGCAGGCCCCCGAGCTGCACAAGACCTGGCCGGCGGTGTTCTGTTCGAACGGCGAATTCGTGCCGCTGTTCGCGGCATTGTTCACCGTGGCGTTTGTGGCGCTGTTCGGCGCGGCGTTCGCGGCACTGTTCGCGGAGCTGTTTGCGCTCCCGCCTTCGTCGCAACCGCCGCATGCGGCGAAAACGACGGCAAGCGCCAGCACAATCCTGGGTACGATCGACATCCAGCCTCCGTGGTTTGCAGCTAAGATACCCCGAGCCGTCCGTGCGCTCCAACCGGAGGTGGAATGTTCGTATTCGAGGGGTGTACAACCAGAGCGCCTCCTGACGAAGCATCCGATGGCCCGACGAAGCCAGGAACAGCGTCGCACCGAAACGAACGCGAAACTGATCGACGCGACGATCGGCTCGCTCTGCGACATCGGATACGCGGCGACGTCCACCTACGCGATCTGCCGGCGG